>CAZGCB010000022.1:0-30392 GCA_964524065.1 uncultured Caulobacterales bacterium
CCAGTCGCGGCAGGTGATGCGGTTGCCCGTCCAATTGTGGAAGTATTCATGGGCGACGACGCTTTCGATGCGCTCATAGTCCATGTCCGTCGCCGTATCCGCATCGGCCAGCAAGAGAGAAGAGTTGAAAATGTTGAGGCCTTTATTCTCCATCGCTCCAAAGTTGAAGTCGCGCACCGCTACAACCATGAACAGATCGAGATCGTATTCGCGGCCGAACTGCTCCTCATCCCAACGCATGGCGCGCTTGAGCGCATCCATCGCATAGGCGACGCGGGGCGCATCGCCGGGATCGCTGTAGATTTTCAGGTCCACCGCCCGGCCCGAGGCGGTGGTGAAGCTGTCCTCCAAGGTGTCGAAACCGCCGGCCACCACGGCGAACAGATAAGACGGTTTGGGGAACGGGTCGCGCCAGAGCGCCCAATGCCGGCCGCCCTCCAGACTTCCGCCATCGACGCGATTGCCGTTGGACAACAGATAGGGGAACGCCGCGGCGTCGCCCTCCAGACGCACCTCAAAGCGGGTCAGCACATCCGGGCGATCAGTGAAGTAGGTGATGCGGCGAAAGCCCTCGGGCTCGCACTGGCTGAAAATCCGATTATTGGACAGATAAATGCCTGACAGCGCCGTGTTTTCGCGGGGAGAGAAGGCGACTTCCGTCTCCACCACCGCCTCCGCGCCAAGGCCGGGCAGGCTCAACCCGCGCTCATCATGCGTGTAGTCCTGGGGCCCCAGAACACGGCCATCCACTGTGACCGCCAGCAGCTCCAGATTTTCCCCCTCCAGCCACAGCGCGTCCGCCGTCGCGTCCAACCGCCGCACGGTGAGCCGCGCCCGCACCACCGTACGATCGGCGTCCAACGCGATGTCCAAAAACGCATCATCAATGGTGAAGGCCGGCGGGCGATAATCCACAAGCCGTATCGGCTGGGGTTCTTCGGTGCGCATGGCCGTTCCTTCCTGGGTGAGGGGGACATCCTGCGCTGATACCCTGGCGCAGATCTCTGCAATCTTCGTCACATGGACCGCTGCGTGCCGTTCAACAAGTCTCGGAACCCCCGATCACGCTTTCGCGCGCGTGTTGCGCCTGGCCTTGACCCCGGCGGCCGGAGCGCGGATAGCCCAGCCCATGGTGCAGGCGCTGAACGAATTGGCGAAGCTCTGGGCGGCGGCGGCCTCCAGCGCGCGATGGAACCTTCCGCTGCGGCGATCCCGGCGGCGGACGGTGGCTGTGGCGAGTGTGTTGGGCCTCGCCGTGCTCAGCGTGGCCGGTTGCGAGGGCGCGGTGCTGGAGGGGGCGCTGGGCGACGCGAAACACCGCGGCGTCTTGCGCATCGCCACGGTCAATGCGCCGACCACCTACTTCATCGGCCGCGAGGGGCCGGCCGGCTATGAATATGATTTGGCGCGGGCCTTCGCCGCCTTTCTCGGGCTGGACATCGAAGTGGTCACGCGCCCCGATGAGGCGGCGGTGCTGGAGGCGGTCGACCGGGGCGAGGCGGATCTCGCCGCCGCGGGGCTCATTATGACTCCAGCCCGCTTGGATGTGCGCCGCTTCGTCCACTATCGCGAGACGCTGCAGTTGGTGGTGTGCCGCACGGGTGGCGCGGCACGGACCGCAAGCCGCGACTTGGCGGCCGCCGCCATTGATGTGGCGCGCGGCTCCTCCCATGAGGGCGCGGTCTGGCGTCTGGAGGAAGCGGGCGTCCTGCTGAATTGGCGCTTGGTGGATCACGCTGACGATGCGGCCATGCTGGCGGCTGTCTCCAGCGGGCAAAGCACCTGCGTGCTGACCGACCGCGCCGCCTACGCCCTCAATCGACGCTATTATCCGCGTCTGCGCTCGGTGGCGCAGCTTCCCGGCGGTCAGCGCATTGGCTGGGCCGTCACGGGCCGCCAGGGATGGCGTGGCGAGGCGTTGGCGGGCAAGGCGGAGGAATGGCTGCGCATGCCCGACACGGTCGCGCTGCTGGACGCTTTGGAGGAAAAGTATTTCGGCTTCCGGCCGGAGGATATCGACTCCAACCACGCCGCCGCGTTTTTGCGCGCCATCGACACCCGGCTGGATCGCTGGCGCGCGTTGTTTGAAGACGCCGCTGCGGACGCCGATGTGTCATGGACCTTGCTGGCGGCTGTGGCCTATCAGGAAAGCCATTGGGAAGCGGACGCGGTCAGCCCCACTGGCGTGCGCGGCCTGCTGATGCTGACCCGCGCGACGGCGCGGTCATTGGGCGTGCGGGACCGGCGCGACCCTGTGCAATCCGCCCGCGGCGGGGCGCGATATTTGCGGCAATTGCGCGAGCGTTTGCCGGCCTCCATCCCCGAAGATGATCGCTGGTGGTTCGCCGCCGCCTCTTACAATATCGGCTACGGCCATGTGCTGGACGCCCGCGCCTTGGCGCGCGAGCGCGGCCTTGATCCGGACCGCTGGGCCGATGTGCGCGATATGTTGCCTTTGCTTGAGGATCCGGCCATCCATCCCGGCACGCGCTATGGCTATGCCCGCGGCCGTGAGGCGCAGACCTATGTGCGACGCGTGCGCGATTATGCGGACATCCTCGAAAAGCGCTTCGATGCGGGGCTCACGCTGGCGCAGGAGCCGTAAGTTCGTAACGGGTTTGAGCGACGGCCTGTGGCCTCACCTCGACGCATTCACATCGCCGCCTTCGCCGCCGCGCGCAGATCAAACGCCGCATCGGCGGCCTGGGCGGGCGTCAGCGGCGCACGCGCTTGCAGCAAGAGCCGCGCCGCCATGTGGTCAGCCGGCCGGTTGATGCTGTCCACGGCGATCAGCGCCCCGGCGCGGAAGTAAAACGCGCTGAAGCTGCGATCCGCGGTGTCGCCGCGCAGCACCACGTCCTCAGCCCCGCTCGACAAGCCCGCCATTTGCAGCTTGAGGTCGTATTGGTCCGACCAAAACCAGGGCACGGCGCCATAAGCCGCCGGCTCGCCCAGAATGGTCTTCGCGACGATTTTGGCTTGGTCGATGGCGTTTTGAACGGACTCCAGCACCGTCGCGGCGCCGAGCCATTGATTCATGCCCTGTGCGCAATCGCCCGCGGCGTAAAAGCCGGGCAGGGAACAGCGCCCCTGGGCGTCGACCGCAATGCCATAGTCCACGGCCAAGCCCGCCTCCCGGGCGAGCGCCGTCTCCGGCGTGACGCCGATACCGGCCAACACCAGGTCCGCGTCCAGCATGTCCCCATGCGCCGTCTCAACACTCACCGCGCCATCGCCGCGGGGATGGATGGCGCGCGCTTGCACATCGGTTCGAATGGCCACGCCCGCTTGTGTGTGGACGTCGTGGTAAAAGGCGCTCACCGCCGGTGCGACGACCCGCGCCAGTACCCGCGGCGCAGCCTCCAAAATCGTGACCGCTTTACCCATTTTCGTCAGGACGGCGGCCGCCTCCAACCCGATGAAGCCGGCGCCGATGATCACCACGCGCTGCGCGTTGTCGGCGGCGTGTTTCAGCGCCTGCGCATCATCCAGGCCGCGCAAATACAACACGCAAGCGGCCTCGGCGCCGGGGCAGGTCAGGCGCCGCACCCGGCCGCCTGTGGCGAACACGCAATGCTCAAAGGCCAGCTCCGCGCCATCCGACAGCCGCACGCGCCGCGCCGCTGCGTCGACGGCGGTGACGGTGGTTCCCAGACGCAGATCAATGTTGTTTTGCGCGTAAAAATCCTCAGCCCGAAAGAAGAGGCGCTCCTCGCCCTCCGCGCCCGACAAATAAGCCTTGGACAGGGGGGGGCGCTGATACGGCGCATGCGCCTCCGCGCCGATCAGCGTCACCGATCCGGTGAAGCCGCCCCGGCGCAGCGTCTCGGCGGTTTGCAGCCCCGCTTGTCCCGCCCCGATAATGACCACGCGCTGCATGTCCATGCTTGTTTCTCCCGCCGATGGTGGAGGCTGAGGCGCGCCGCGCCCTTGCGTCCGCGCACGCCATACAACACTTTAGCCTCGCGTGTCCGCGCCAGCCGCGATACGCCTACGCCGCGCCTTTATGACATTGAAGGAAAACGCCCATGACACGCGCCCGCGCCGTCTCCTTGTTCGCCGTGGCCGGAGTGTGCGGCGCAGCCGGTATGCTAAGCGCCTGCGGCGGGGGGCAAGCAACACGCGCCGAGGCGGTGTATCGCGATCGGGCCGCGCAAATCCTGACGGAATTCGACAGCAACCAGGATCGGATGATCACGCGCGCAGAACTCAATGAGCGTCGGCGCACCTCCTTCCAAATCGCCGACACCAATGGGGATGGCTTCGTGACGCGGGGGGAGGCGGCCGAGGCGTCGGCGCGTTTGACGGATCTCACCGCCCAGACCCGCTTGATTCGCGAAGTTGGGCCCGCGCGTCTGGACCCCGCGACGATGGACGCCAATCGCGACGGCGCCGTGTCCTTGCGGGAGTATCTGGCCACCCCAGTGCCCTTGTTCGCCCGCTTTGACGTGGATGGCGACGGGCAGGTCACCCGCGAGGAGTTGGAGCGGCGCGAAGCCTACGCCCCCGCCGAGCCGTCCCCGCCGCAAGCGCCACGCCGCGCGCCGCCGCGCTAACCTCAACCGCGTGTTTTGCGGAGACGCGTCCATGACAGCGCAGCCAGCGCATCGCTTTTGCACGGCCCCGATGATGGACTGGTCCGACACCTGGTGTCGGCGTTTTTTCCGTCTTCTCACCAAACGGGCGCTGCTATTCACAGAAATGGTGGTGGGCGAGGCGGCGATTCATGGCGATCGGGCCAAGCTGTTGGGGTTTGATGAGAGCGAGCGGCCCATCGCCTTGCAGCTTGGCGGATCGGATCCGGCGGTCCTCGCCAAGGCCGCGGCCATCGGCGCCGATTGGGGCTATGACGAGATCAACCTCAATGTGGGCTGCCCCTCCGATCGCGTGCAAGCGGGCCGCTTCGGCGCCTGTTTGATGCTGGAGCCGCAGACCGTGGCGGACAACCTCGCCGCCATGGCCGGGGTCAGCCGCGCGCCGATCACGGTCAAGTGCCGCATCGGCGTGGATGATCAAGATCCGCATGAGGCGCTGCCAGCCTTTTTGGACGCGATCGCCGCCGCCGGCTGCCGGCGCGTCTACATCCATGCCCGCAAAGCTTGGCTTAAGGGCCTCTCGCCGAAAGAGAACCGCACCATCCCAGCCCTGGATCATGCATTGGTGCGCGCCATGAAGCAGGCCTATCCGGATCTGGAAATCATCCTCAATGGCGGCTTGCGCCATGTCGCCCACACCCAGGCCGAGGCTGAGGGCCTTGATGGCGTGATGCTCGGGCGCGCGGCCTATGAGACGCCCCATGTGTTGGCCGAGGTCGATCGGCGTGTCTTTGGCGATCCGCATCCGGCGCCCACGCGAGGGGCGGTGGCGCAGGGACTGAAGGCCCTCGCCGACGACGCGATGGCGCAGGGGCGCACCGCCCATGCCGTCACCCGTCACGCCCTGGGCCTGTTCCATGGTGCGCCGGGCGCGCGCGCCTGGCGACGTGTCTTGTCGCAAGAGGGACCGCGCGCCCGCCATGCGTCGGCTTTGATCGATCAAGCTCTCGCCGCCATGGCGCCGCGCGCCGTCCCGTTCGACACGCCAGAAGCGCGCCAAGCCGGATGAGCGACGCCGCCCCCCTCATCGCCATGGGCCTCACCGCGCCGGAATTGGCCATGCTGGCTTTGGTGCTGATCACGGCTGCGGCGCTCGCCGGTTTCGCCGCCGGCTTGTTTGGCATTGGTGGCGGCATCGTCATCGTGCCGGCTTTGTTTTACGCTTTCGGCTTGGCGGATGTGCCGGTGGAGATCCGCATGCATGCGGCTGTCGCCACCTCTTTGGCCACCATCGTGGTGACATCTTTGCGCGCCGCCGCCGCGCACCATCGTCGCGGGGCCGTGGATCTGCCGGTCGCCAAGGCCTGGGCGCCGTGGATCATCGGCGGCGCTTTGTTAGGATCGTTGACGGCGCAGTTTGTGTCCGGCCCGCTTTTGACGCTGTTTTTTGCGCTCTGCGCCCTGTTTGTCGCCATCCACAGCGCTTTTGCGCGCGCACCGACCAAGCCGCAGCCGCTGCTGGCCGGCAAAGGTCCGGTGCAGGCGGCGGCCGCATCGGCTTTGGGCTTTTGTTCGTCCTGGTTGGGGATTGGCGGCGGCATCTTCGCCGTTATCCTATTGTCCTGGAGTGGGCAGACCATGCACCGTGCGGTCGGCACGGCCGCGTTGTTCGGGGCGATGATCGGGGGGCCTGGGGCGCTTGGCTTCATGCTGACAGGGCCCGGCGTAAGCGGTTTGGCTCCGTTCTCCATCGGCTATGTCAATGTGCCGGCGTTTTTGGCCGTGGTGCTGGTGACCGCGATGACCGCACCCTTGGGGGCGCGTGTGGCGCACCGCCTCAGCGCGCCTCTGCTGAAGCGGATATTCGCCGGGCTGATGGTTGTCGTCGCCCTGCGCATGTTGGGCGAGACGGCGTACGCCTACACGGCCAGCGCGGCTATTGGCGCAGGGTGAGCGCCTCGCGCGTCACCTCCAACCGCGTCAAGCGGCCCAAATACGACATCCCCAGCAGCGAATAGCCCAGACCATCGGGGGCGACGATCCCCTCCACATTGTCGAGTGCGATGCCGCCCACCATGACGGTGTCGAGCCGGATGCGCGCGGCGTTGACGATCCCGCCGGCGGTTTCGATGGGGTGGTCATAAACGAGTTGTTCCAGCACCAATCCCGCCCGTCGGGCATCCGCGCGCGTCAGCGCCACGAGGGTGGCGCCGGTGTCCACCAGCGCGCGCACCGGGGCGCCGTTAATCGTCGTCTCGGCCCAGAAGTGATTGTCCGGGGAGCGCGGCACCACGGCGGCCATGGCGTCGTCCATGGGGCTCATGGCGGCGGCCAGGGGCGGGCCGACCCGCAGGCCGACGGACGCTGGCGGGCGGGCGTCGAACGCTGTCTCCAGCCCAAAAATGAGCGCGGCGGCCATCACGCCGCCAGCCAGGACTGATTTCGCCCGCATATGCGCCTCCCTTTGGCCTTAATCAACCCTCGAACCCTTGCGGAAACGTCAAGATCGTCGCGGGAATCACCGTGACACATGACGCTTGCAGGCGGGCATTGCGGCACAAGGGCGCTGGGCGCTGCGGCCTGTGACCAGCACGGCGTGTGGGCTCTTTCCGCCCTAATACGTCCGCATCGCGGATACGCATCGGGGGCTCCAGATGGCTTGGGCCGGCTGGACGGCTCAGCGCGCGTTTAGACGTCGGGATCGCGGTCGGCGAGGCGCTTGGCTGCGCTTTTCAGCCGGTCATGCAGGCCCTCAAGGCGGGTGTGCAAGCCGGCCATGATATGGGTGCGTTCAGCGGGGCTATAGCGCGTCCAGGCGGCGATTTCCGTCCGCGTGCGCCCGCAGCCCAAGCACAAATCCCCGCGCGGATCACTAGGGCCGTCGGCGCTTTGCGATCCGGTCTGGGGCATCAACGTGCATACGCCGATGCACGGCGTTTCGATCGTGTCAGCGCTCATAAGAACGGACATAGCCCTGCCCGATGCCCGAGAAAAGCGCCATCGCGCTCCTCACCGGGGCGCCACAAAGACCGTGGGGGGCTTTGGTCGCCTTGGCCGTAGCGGAGGATAGGCTTAAGCACGCACCCGTTAAGCCCGCCAGGCCACACGCCGTCGGGTCCGTTTCCCGTGCGAGGTGTTCCGCATGAAGCTCTATGTCTCCCACCGCGCGCCCAATCCGCGGCGCGTGCTCTTCTTCGCTCATGAAAAGGGGCTGTTGGATCGCATCGATTTGGAGGAGGTGGACATCTTCAAGGGCGAGCATTTGACCGATGCGTTTCGCGCGATGTCGCCGTTGTCCCAGCTGCCGACGCTCCAGCTCGATGACGGGCGCGCGCTGACGGAAAGTCGCGCGATTTGCCTCTATTTCGATCAGCTGGAGCCGCAGCCGCCCTTGTTTGGCGCGCGGCCGGAAGACCGCCCTTTTGTGGAGATGTGGGATCGGCGCATGGAATATCTGCTGTTCGTGCCGGGGGCCATGGCGGTGCGCCACGGCCACCCCGCCTTCATGGGTATCGAACAGCAAATCCCGGCTTATGCTGAACAATGCGCCGCACGCCTCACCCGCATCAGCGGATGGTTGGAGGCGCATTTGGGCCAGAGCGCGTACATCGCCGGTGACGCCTTCAGCGTCGCCGACATCACCGCCATTGTGGCGCTCGACTTCGCCAAACTCGCCAAGTTCCGCACGCCGGCGGAGGAGTTCCCCAATCTGGCCGCCTGGCGCGCGCGGGTCAGCGCACGACCGGCCGCGGCCGTTGGCGTGTAGGGGACAGACGGCGCAGACCTGGCGCTAGCGGCGGCCCTCACCCTCCAAAGGTGTGGGGGGCGGGAAAAAATGGCGCTCCAACGCCCGATGCCACGCGCTGGGCATGCGCGCGCCCAAGGCGTGGCAGAGCCGCATCAGCGGACTGTCCACGCCGCGATCTTCGTCT
Source organism: uncultured Caulobacterales bacterium (assembly GCA_964524065.1). Lineage (GTDB taxonomy): Bacteria > Pseudomonadota > Alphaproteobacteria > Caulobacterales > Maricaulaceae > CAZADA01. Next base: position 8,468 of record CAZGCB010000022.1, read on the forward strand.
TCCGCTTCGCGCGCGACCACGATCCCGTCTTGCACCGCGAAGCCCGATTGGCTGCAGCGTCCGCCCCAGCACTCCACCCGCAAATGCACCAGAGCGATGTGCGGGCAGGCGGCCGTGAAGGCCAAAGCCGGCGAGGTTTCGGGGTTGGGCGTGCGGCCCGCGTGGAGTTCAGCGAGGGTATGGAACGCCTCGATTTCATGGTCGGCCGCGAACGCGACGGCGAAGCCTTGAAACGGTTCTTGGAACAGGCCTGTGCGCGGCCCCAGCAAGCTGCGCGCCGTGCGCACGTCTTGCTCATCCCCGCCAATGGCGATGATCCCATCGAACACATAGGTCAAGGCGTGTTCTCCCTTGGGCTCGACGCGCGCGCTCCCCCGTCGGTCACCGACGAAGACGCCCCCGATACAGTTAGTCATCCGCGCGCGGCGCGATCTTAGTCCTCAGCCACGCCAAGAACGTATTGCGTCCGTGACGGGCGCGCCATGCTTTTTCAAAAACGGTGTCAGCCTCAGCGCTGGCGAAAAAGTCCATGCGGGTGCGCATGGGTTTGCGCGGATCCAGGCGCTTGACCACCCGCGCCGGCACGCCGGCCACGACCGTGTAGGCCTCGACATCCTTCACCACCGCCGAGCGCGCGGCGATAACGGCGTTATCGCCAACGGTCACGCCCTTGCCGATATACGCGCCGTCGCCGACCCACACATTGGCGCCCAGGCGTACGGGATGGGTCGGTGCGGGGCCGACGCGGTCGTAAAGGCCATGCCAATCGCAATCGGTGAGCGTCGCGGCGTGGGCCAACATACACCCGGCGCCGATGGCGATGTCTTTGGCCGCGAGAATCCGCACGCCGCCCGTCAACAGCACCGCGTCGCCAAGCGTGATCGCGCCGCTGTCGCCGGGGCCGGGCCAGGTCGTCAGGCGCACCGGCGCGTCGCGGCTCGCCAGAATATGCAAGCGCGCGCCGGCGCGAATGCCAGCGCCCACCACTTCCACATGCCAAGGCCGCACCATCGTGGCGTCGGGGCCCAGGGCCTCGAATTGCGGCGCCAGAAACCGCTGCATCCACCACGCTTCATAGGCATTCCACGCATCGCGCATCCAAACCGGGCGATGATCGCGACGCATGGCGGGTCCGTGTGTTGATGGCCGTCCGCGGGGCGGTGGCGCAGGGTTGAGCCTTGACGGCCGGGGCCCAACAGTTCTCATGCCAGTATGAGTGAGATTGAGGGCGCGATCCTCCGCCTAACCGCAGAACGCGGCGCACACAAGAGCATCTGCCCGTCTGAGGCCGCGCGCGCCCTCGACGCGGAACACTGGCGGCGTTTGATGCCCGCGGTGCGCGCGGCCGCCATCGCACTGGCTCAAGCGGGACGCATTTATATCATGCGCAAAGGAAAGCCGGTCGATCCGACTGCGTTTAAAGGCGTGTATCGCTTGCAAATCACTGAAGATGCGGCGGCGGCGCCGCGGTCTGATGCGCCATCGAGGGCCGGCGCCGCGGCGTTCAGGGACACCCATGAGTGACACCAACACCTTCCGCATCGCTGAGGCGCGGCGCACGGACTTCCCGGCGCTCTGGCCGGTGATGGAGCCCGTCATCCGCGCCGGTGAAACGTTCGCATCCCCGCGCGATTGGACGCCCAATGAGGCCGAGGCGGTTTGGTTTGCACCCGGATCGCGGGTCTATGCGGCGTGGGATCGTTCGGGGGTGGTCGCCGCCGACACCGACGGTGAGGGGCGTACAACGGCCGCCGCTGGGGAGGCTTCACAGGCTCCGGCGGCGCCTGTGGCGCTCGGTTGTTTTTATCTCAAGGCCAACGGCCTGGGGCCGGCGGGGCATGTGGCCAATGCCGGTTTCATGGTGGGGCCCCAGGCGCGCGGGCGCGGCGTCGGGCGCGCGCTGGGCCGCTTCGCCCTGGCGGAGGCGGCGCGCCTCGGCTTCCGGGCCATGCAGTTCAACCGCGTCGTGGCGGTGAACACAGCCGCGCTGGCGCTATGGCGCAGCCTTGGATTCGCCACGGTGGGAACGGTGCCGGAGGCCTTCGATCATCCAACACAAGGCCTGGTGGCGGTCCATGTCCTCTACCGCCTCCTCTGATCCGGGGCCGGGGCCTGCGCTAGGACCGGGCTCCATGCCGGGCGTTCTGCAAGCGGCGGATTATCACCCGCCCCAAGGCGGAGCCGCGGCCGCGGCGCTTGGGGCTGTGGCGGCCCTCACACGCGCCATCCGCGCCTGCACGGTCTGCGCGCCGCACCTGCCGCACGCCCCGCGCCCGGTGGTGCGCTTGCATCCGGCGGCGCGCATTCTCATCGCCGGCCAGGCCCCGGGCGCGCGGGTGCATGCGGTGGGCGCGCCGTTTTGCGACCCGTCGGGGGATCGCTTGCGCGCGTGGATGGGTGTGGACGCCCCGCTGTTCTATGACCTGACAAAAATCGCGGTCGCCCCCGCGGGTTTTTGTTTTCCGGGCGTGACTCAAGCCGGCGCGGACAAGCCGCCCCGTTCCGAATGCGCCCCCCTGTGGCGCGCGCCGGTGCTGGCGGCGCTGACGCATGTGCGCCTGACGCTGTTGGTCGGCGGCTACAGCCAAAAGGCGCATTTGGGTCAGGAGGCCCGGCGCACCGTGACTGAAACGGTCGCGGCGTGGCGCGAATATGATCCGGCGGTGGTGCCGCTGCCGCACCCTTCCTGGCGCAACACGGCATGGTTGAAAAAGCACCCGTGGTTTGCAGCCGAACTGCTGCCGGTCTTGCGCGAGCGGGTGCAGACGGCGTTACGCTGAGATGAACGCCAGCGCCCGGATGCCGCAATCTTGGGGCCTCTGGCAATGGGCTGGTCATTCCCGCCCGTTAATTTCCCGTGGGATTTTGAAAGCGGATGACGCGACACCATGGGCGCAGCGGCCACCCGTGCCATGAAACAAGCCGTCACGCGCTTACGGGCGTGGTGGGACGCCAGCGAGGCCGAACCGGCTTTGGAGGCGGGCGCCGTGCGTGCGCCCTTCGCCAACCCCGCGGCTGGTCCTGCGGCCGTGCTGGCCGATGCCCGCTTGCGTGCTGCGGGGGCCGCGATGGCCCATCTTTGGGGCGCAGGGCGCACCGGTCCCACCGACGCGGAGGACGCCGCACGGCGCATCGCGATGCTCGGCCTCAAACGGGGACAAACCCTGGGTTGGATCGGCGCCGGCGGCGCGGGTGATATGGCCGAGGCCGGCGGCCTGCAGGTGGAGGCCTTTGAATGGCGCCCGGCCTGGCGCGGCCCCGCGATGGCGCCGTCCGATCCCGATCGCGCCGGTGCGGTGCATCTTCACCCCCTCGATCTGGCGGCTCCGGAGCTGCCCCTCAGCGCGTTTGACGGCGTGGCGTGTGTGGATCGTTTGTGGGAGGCGCAGGACCCCGCGCCGCTGTTGGCCGCCATGGCGCGGGCCCTGCGCGAAGGGGGGCTGTGTGCGGTTGAGGAGCCTGTTCTTGATGAGGCGGCGCCCGCCGGCGAGCAGCCGCTTGGCGAGGGAGCGCCCCAGGCGGCGGATTTGGAGACATGGCGCGCCCGCTTTACCGACGCGGGTCTCGACGTTCGCTTGGCCCAGGACGGCACCGGTTTGGCCTTGGCGCGGTTGTCGGCGGCCATTGATCGCTTTGCCGAAACCTTCGATGAGGTCACAGCAGCCATCTTGAGAGACCCCGACGGCAAGTTCATAGCCTATGAGCTAACTTTCGCTCTCAATGCGGCCCTGCGCAGAATAAGCGCCTTGGAGCGTGGCGATTTGGCGATATACCGCTTCCTCGCCGCTAAAGTGGCCTGAGCCCGCCTGTGGGCTCGCCCGCCATCGAGGGAAGGGGCCTTTGCTATGTTTAGGGCTGTCGACTTTGACCAGCACGAAAGCGTGCATCACTTCGCCGATGCGGCGACGGGCCTGCGCGCCATCATCGCCATCCACTCCACGGCGCGCGGCCCATCGGCCGGCGGCACACGGGTTTGGCGCTATGACAGCGACGAAGACGCGTTGCGTGATGCGCTGCGCCTCTCGCGGGGGATGAGTTATAAAAACGCCATGGCCGATCTGCCGCTCGGCGGCGGCAAGGCGGTGGTGTTGCGCCCGGCGGTCATCACCGATCGCGCGGCGCTGCTTGAAGCCTATGGCCGTTGCATTGAGCAATTGGGCGGGCGCTACGTCACCGCTGAAGATGTGGGCGTGACGCCGCAAGACATGCGCGCCGTGGCCCGGGCCACGCGCCATTGCGCCGGCCTGCCGGATGGTGACAGCGCGTCCGGCGATCCATCTCCGTTCACCGCACGCGGCGTCTTTGGCGGCATCCAGGCCTGCGTGCGCCGCCGTTTGGGGCGCGAGGACCTGCAGGGCGTGCGGGTGGCGGTTCAGGGCGTCGGGCATGTGGGCGCTGATTTGTGCCGGCGACTGGCCGAGGCCGGGGCGGTGTTGACCGTTACGGACTTGGACGCGGACTTGGTGCGCTCCGTGGTGGAGCGGACCGGCGCTCAAACCGCGCCGGTGGACGCCATTTACGATCAGGATGTGGACGTCTTTGCGCCTTGCGCTCTGGGGGCTGTGCTCAACCCAGACACCATCGGCCGCCTGCGCTGTTCCATCGTCGCCGGCGCGGCCAACAATCAGCTTAGCGAGAGCGCCATGGGACAGCGTCTGGCGCAGCGGCGTATCCTCTACGCGCCCGACTACGTGATTAACGGCGGCGGCATCATCAATGTGGCGGCCGAAGTCGTCGCGCGTCGCGAGAACCGCCCCTATGATGTCACCTGGACCCACGCCAAGATCGATACCCTGATGGCGACCTTGGCGGAGGTCCTCGACACCGCGATCGCGAAAAACCGTTCCCCGCATGATGTGGCCGATGAGATGGCCCGCGCCCGCTTGGCGAGGCCGGCCGGGAGCATGGCGTCCTCAAACACGGAAATCGCCCCCGTTTAGGTGTCGGCCATTCTCGGAAGCGTCAACTGGCGCCGCTCTTGCTTAACCCTGTCAGCATGAGGCGCAAGCGGGTCGGATGGGACGCCGCGGAGCAAGAGCGGAACCAGACGGGGAAACATTATGGGCGTTTTCAACGCGTTTAAGCGGGACTCGCGCGGCGGTTTTGAAGGCGATGTCACGCCGCCGTCCACACGGCCCCGGTCCTACGACACCCAGCGTGAGGTCACTCTGGAAGACGGGCTCAATCAGCTGCTGCAGACCGTGGAGGGCCTGGTGGCGCTCGAGCATCGGGTTGCGGAGCTGGAAAATGACCTTATCGGCTCCAGCCCCGTGGCGCTGCAGGATCTGCCATCACCGGCGGAGTTGGGTATTGATGGTCTGGTGCCGCGGTTGATGGAGACATCGCTGCTGCTGGGCGCTTTGTCGCGCCGTATGCATCTGCGCATGGGCGTCATTGAAGGCGCACTGGGCATCCGCGCCAAGCCCACCGCGGCGGATTTGGAGCCGCTGCCCACCCAAAGCCCGGCCAAAGCCGCCGCGTTCGCCGCCCAAGCCGCTCCGGCAGCGCTGACTAATGCAGGCGCCGCCGACGAGCAGGACGCGATGGGACCCATCGATGCAGCGTCGGATCCGTCGCAAGACGGTCACGCCGCGGGTGCGGTCCTTGAGGCATCCGCCGACACGCGCAACGAAGCGGCCACCGATGCGGCCAAGGCCGTGATCGCGGCGCTGGCGGAGATGAAATCCACCTTGGCGGCCCGGCGCGCCAAAGCGCACTAACCCAAAAGACATTCGGTTCGCCCGGCTGGGGCGGCGCCGCAGCGTCGGCGGCGGGGGACACGCCGCCGCCGCTTTTATGTTTTGCCGGCGTTGGTCCCGCAGGGCGGCGCGAGCACCAAGACGGGACGTGGCGCCGATCCCTCCTTCCGTCGCACATGAGGGCGGTCTTCATTGACGCCTCTTTATGTAAGCAATTGAAAGTAATCAGTATTTTTCTCAGTCCCCATGGCGCGTAGTCGCGTGCGCGCCCGGACGCCTTCCGTTGACGTTAACGTCAATGTTGACAAGCCCAGCGGAGCGTTGGTTCTGTGCGTGCGCATGAGAGGCGTGAGCGTCTTCCCGTCTCACCACCGGAGGCGACGTGCATCCATGGATTTAGCGGGCAAAGTGGTTGCGATCACCGGCGGGGCCAACGGCATCGGCCGGGCGTTGAGCGAGGGATTCGCAACGCGCGGCGCGCGGGTCGCCATCGGCGACCTGGACGGTGCGGGCGCGGCGGCTTTGGCTGAGACGCTGCAGGGTTTTGGCGCGCGCCTCGATGTCGCCAGCGAACACGGCATGTCCCAATTCCTGGCGAAGACGGAGCGGGCGCTGGGGCCGGTGGACATCGTTGTCTCAAATGCAGGCGTCGGGGTCACCGACGGCCCACTTTGGGACGCCGCAAGCGCGCCCAATGAAAGCTGGCTGACCTGTTGGAATGTCAACCTGATGGCGTCGGTCTACGCCGCGCGCCACACTGTGCCAGGCATGATCGCCCGCGGCGGCGGCGTGTTCATCATCGTGGCGTCCGCGGCGGGCTTGCTCAATCAGATCGGGGACGCGCCGTATTCGGTCACCAAAGCGGCGGCGGTCTCGTTCGCCGAAAGCTTGGCCATCACCCATGGCGATGCGGGGCTGCAGGTCCATTGCGTCTGTCCAGAAGGGGTGCGGACTAATTTGATCAAGGGTATTGAGGACGGCGCGCAAGGCCTTTCTGGTTACATCGAACCCAGCGCCGTGGCCGAGGCGGTGTTCGCCGGCATGGACGCGGGAACCTTTCGCATTTTTACCCACCCCAACACCCAGGAATTTGCGCAACTGCGCCTGGCCGACGCCGATCGCTGGCTGGGCGGCATGCGCAAGCTCCGCCGGTCCATCATCGCTAAAATTGGCCGTCCGATGTGATTGCATGTCACGTCACGACGCGCTGAGGGAGTATCGCCATGCCGTTTGATCTCACGGGGAAAGTCGCCCTCATCGCTGGCGCCAGCCGCGGCATCGGGGAGGAGACAGCCAAGCTGTTCGCTGCCCAGGGCGCCCAGGTCATCTGCACCAGCCGCAAGCTGGAGGCCTGTGAGGCGGTCGCCGCCGCCATTCGCGCGGCAGGCGGTCAAGCGCGGGCCATGACGCTGCACTTGGGTGAGTTGGATCATCACGATGACGTGCTGAACTCCATCCAGCAGAATGAGGGGCGCCTCGACATCTTGGTGAATAACGGCGCCACGAACCCGTTTTTTGGTTTCGCCGCCGACACGCCGGTGGAGGCCTGGGACAAGACCATCGCCGTGAACCTGCGCGGTCCGTTTTATCTCACCGCCAAAGCGATTCCGATGATGAAAGCCTCCGGCGGCGGCTCCATCGTCAATGTCGCCTCGATTAACGGCATTCGCGCCGGGTTGCTGCAGGGCGTCTATTCTATGACGAAGGCCGCTCTCATCAGCATGACCCAGGTGTTTGCACAGGAGCATGGGGCCGATAACATCCGCGTCAACGCCCTATGCCCGGGGCTGACCGCGACGCGCATCGCCGGCGCGCTGATGGCCGATGAAGACGCGCTGAATCACATGATAACCAAGCAGTTCTCGATAAAGCGCGCGGGTCAGCCGACGGATATGGCCAGCGCCATTTTGTATCTCGCCTCCGATGAGGCCGGCTTCATGACGGGGCAGACCCACGTGGTGGACGGCGGTTATCTGACCAAAACCCCGGAGTAAGCGCCGCCATGTCTTCCGCCTCTGTCCTCGCCGATCCCAGCGTCCCCATGCGTGAAGAAGACGGCTTTGACGTCGCGGCCGTCGATCGCGTGTTGAAAGACGCCGTGCCGGGCTTGGTCGGCGCGCCCGAGGTGCGTCAATTTCCCTCGGGGGCGTCGAACCTGACCTATCTGCTGCGCTATGGCGATCGTGAGCTGGTGCTGCGCCGCCCCCCCAGGGGCGCACGTCCCAAATCAGGGCACTCGATGATCCGCGAATACACCGTGATCCGCGCTCTGCGCCCGGTGTACCCTGCGGTGCCGGAAGCGCTGTACTACGCCAGTGACGAGGACTCGGTGCTCGGCGTGGAGTTTTACGTCATGGCCCGCACGCCGGGCGTGGTGTTGGGCGGAGAGATTCCGGCCGACTGGGGCTGGACGCCAGAGCGCACACGCGCCTTTTGCGAGGCGACCTGGGATAAGCTCGTGGAGTTGCATGCTCTGGATTATCAGGCCGCCGGCCTGGGAGATTTCGGCAAGCCCGAGGGGTATGTCGCGCGTCAGATCGCCGGGTGGAATGGGCGCTATGAAAAGGCGCTGACCGATGACGCCGATCCCTTTGAGGATGTGCGCGATTGGCTCCACGCACAACAACCGCAAACTGAAGCCGGCCATAGCATCGTGCATGGCGATTTTCGCATCGACAACATGATCATTGGTGCTCAGGAGCCCCATGACATCCGCGCCATTTTGGATTGGGAAATCTCGGCGCTGGGCGATCCGCTGATGGATCTGGGCGCCAGCCTTGTCTATTGGGTGGAAGCCGGTGATCCGCCCGGATTGGCGATGTTGAAAAAGCAGCCTTCTGACGCACCGGGCATGATGACGCGGCGTGAAGTCGTGGCTTACTACGCTCAGAAATCAGGCCGAAATGTTGATGATTTTAGTTTTTACTATGTTTATGGAATTTTTCGCCTCGCTGTGATCGCGCAGCAGATTTACTACCGCTACTACCACAAGCAAACGACGAATCCCGCCTACGCACTCTTTGGCCCGGGCGCCCAAGGCCTCGGCCAATATGCGCGCCACCTGATCAAAGAGGGCGCATCGGTCTAATTCCCGAGTCGCCGACCGCAAAAATGCAGCACGAGGACACCCGCCATGGCCGATCTTGAGACCTTCCGCCGCGAAACCCGGGCTTGGCTGGACGCCAATTGCCCCGCCTCCATGCGCGATGGCGCGGTGGATATGGACAGCATCTGCTGGGGCGGGAAGAAGCGGACGTTTGAATCCGACGATCAGCGCATGTGGCTTGAGCGCATGGTCGAGAAGGGGTGGACCGTTCCCGCTTGGCCCAAGGAGTATGGCGGCGGCGGCCTGTCTAAAGAAGAAGCCAAAGTGCTGTCTCAAGAGATGCGCGCGCTTGGCTGCCGCAAGCCCTTGGACAGTTTCGGCATTTGGATGCTCGGCCCGGCGCTGCTGAAGTACGGCACCCATGAGCAAAAATTGAAATTCCTCGTGCCCGTCGCCCGCGGTGAAATCCGTTGGGCGCAAGGCTATTCGGAACCCAATGCCGGTTCTGATCTGGCGTCTCTGCAGACCAAAGCCGAAGATCGCGGCGATCACTTCATCGTCAACGGTCAGAAGATCTGGACGTCCTATGCCGATGAAGCCGATTGGATCTTCACCCTCGTGCGCACGGATCCGACGGCGCCCAAGCATTTGGGCATCAGTTTTCTGCTCATCGACATGGATCAGCCGGGCGTGACCACGAAGCCCATCAAGCTGATTTCTGGGAAATCGCCGTTCTGCGAGACCTTCTTCGACGACGCGCGCGGCGAGAAAGACAACGTAGTCGGCGAACTCAATCGCGGCTGGGATGTCGCGAAATATCTGCTGACCCACGAGCGCACCATGATTGGCGGCGGCGGCGGCATTGGCGCTGTCTCGCGTTCGATGAGCGAAATTGCGGTGCAGTCTTTGGGCGTGGAGAGCGGGTTTTTGTCTGATCTGATGCTGCGCACGGATGTCGCGCGTTGCGATATGGACGCGATGGCCTTCGCCCTCACCATGGAACGCTTCTCCGATGAGGCGAAAGCCGGCGTGGAGATGGGCTCCAAGTCCGCCATGCTGAAATACTACGGCACGGAGCTGAACAAGCGCCGCCATGAGCTGATGATGGCCTGCGCCGGTCATGACGGTCTGGAGTGGGAAGGCGAAGCGTCCAAGGATGGCGCGTTGGCGCGTGATTGGCTGCGCACCAAAGCCAACTCCATTGAGGGCGGCACCTCGGAAGTCATGCTGAACATCGTCGCCAAGCGCGTTTTGGATTTGCCGGCGTAACGCCTCTCGCCCGCCACGGAGTGTCAGTGATGGCTTTGGTTTTGAACGATGAGCAAGAAATGCTGCGTGACGCGGCGCGCGGCTTCCTGCAGGACACCGCACCGGTGGCGCAATTGCGTCGCTTGCGTGATGAGCGCAGCGCCGACGGTTTTGATCGCGACACCTGGCGCGCCATGTCCGAAATGGGATGGACCGGCGTGCTGGTGCCGGAAAGCCATGGCGGCGTGGACATGGGTTTTGTGGCCGCTGGCCTCATCGCCGAGGAGAGCGGGCGCACGCTGAGCGCCAGCCCGTTCCTCTCCACCGCCGTCATGGCGGCCACTGCCTTGTCCAAAGCGGGCGACGCTGAACAGCAGGGGCGCTGGCTGCCGCGCATCGCCAGCGGCGAGGCGATTTTCGCCCTGGCCTTGGACGAAGGCGTCAAACACGCGCCGGCCCAAACCGCCATGCGCGCCGAGCGCGCCGGCAACGGCTTTAAATTGTCGGGCGACAAGACGTTTGTGCTCGACGCCCATGTGGCCGACGCCATGATCGTCGCGGCCCGCACCGAGGGCGAGGCGGGCGACACCCACGGCATCAGCCTCTTCTTGGTGGAGCGCGAGGCCCCCGGCGTCACCGTCGAGCGCACCATCATGGTGGACAGCCGCAATGCCGGCAAAGTGCGCTTTGAGGATGTGACTGTGACGGCCGACGCCGTGCTGGGTGAGGTGGATCAAGGCTGGGGCGTGCTCAAGGGCGTCCTGAACGCCGGCCGAGCCGGCTTGGCGGCGGAAATGTCGGGCTCTGCGCAGGAAGCCTTTGAGCAGACCATGACCTATCTGCGCGAACGCAAGCAGTTCGACACGCTGATCGGCTCGTTCCAGGCGCTGCAGCACCGCGCCGCCCACCTGTATTCTGAGATCGAAGTGGGTAAATCCATCGCTCTGAAGGCGTTGCAAACCCTCGATGACAGCTTCGATACCGCCGATCAGATGGTGAGCCTGGCCAAAGCCAAGCTGGGCGAGGTGGCGCTGCTGGCCGCCCAAGAGGCCATCCAAATGCATGGCGGCATCGGCATGACCGACGAATACGATATCGGCTTTTACATCAAGCGCATCAAAGCCGCGGGCGAAACTTTCGGCGATTCCAACTTCCACTTGGATCGTTTGGCGCGGATGCAAGGATACTGATGATGGTGATGGATCTAGGCCCCACGGAACGGGTCAAACCGCTGATTGAGTCTGTGCGGCGCATGGTGCGTGAAGAGGTGCTGCCGCTTGAGCACGAATACCATGGCGAAGTTGGCAAAGCCGGCGAGGGCCCGTTTGGCGGCCGCTTCACCTTCACGGCCCGTCAGGATGAAATCCGCGAAGGCCTGAAGGCCAAAGCCCGCGCCCAAGGCTTGTGGAATTTTTGGCTGACGGACTCCGAGCGCGGCTACGGCCTCAGCACGGTGGAGTACGCGTATCTGGCTGAAGAGATGGGCTGGTCGCCTCAGCTGGGCGCCGAGGTGTTCAATTGCGCCGCGCCCGACACCGGCAATATGGAAGTGCTGGAGCGTTATGGCTCTGAGGCGCACAAAGAGCGCTGGCTCGGCGATTTGCTTGAGGGGAAAATCCGCTCCGCGTATCTCATGACAGAGCCGGAAGTCGCCAGCTCCGACGCGACGAATCTGGAATTCGCCGCGACGCCCGATGGCGATGGCTGGGTGCTGAATGGCGAGAAGTATTGGGCGTCCGGCGCCGGCGACCCGCGCTGCAAAGTCTACATCCTCATGGCTAAAACCGAGGGCGAGGACGCCGATCGGCGCCAGCGCCACTCCATGTTCGTCCTCCCGGCCGATACGCCCGGCATCGAAATCCTGCGGCCCATGGAAGTCTTTGGCAATGACGACGCCCCACATGGCCACATGCATATTCGCTTTACTGACGTGCGTGTGCCGGGCGACGCCCTATTGGTGCGGCGTGGCGCAGGTTTTGAAATCGCCCAGGGCCGGCTGGGCCCTGGCCGCATCCACCACTGTATGCGCGCCATCGGCCAGGCGGAGCGGGCGTTTGAGCTGATGTGTCGGCGCGCCGGCGCCCGCACGGCCTTCGGCAAGCCGCTGTCGCGGCTCGGCGCCAATGTCGACATCATCGCCGAATGCCGCATGGCCATCGAGCAGGCGCGCCTCTTATGCCTCAAGGCGGCGTGGATGATGGATCAAGGCGATGCGCGCGCCGCTGCGCCCTGGATCAGCCAGATCAAAGTCATCGCGCCGCGCGTGGCCTTGCAAGTGGTGGACGAAGCCATGCAAATGCATGGTGGGACAGGCGTCAGCCAGGATACCCCGCTGGCGGCCATGTGGGCGGGCTTGCGCACGCTGCGCTTTGCGGACGGGCCGGATGCGGTGCACCGCATGGTGGTGGGACGCGGCGAGCTGAAGCGTTTTTCCAACGCCGCAGGCTAAGCTGGCGGGCGCTCAGCGCCGCGCACATATCGCAGCAAGTGAGAGGATACCGCCATGAAAGCCCTGGTGTGTAACGCGTTCGGCCCCATTGAAACGCTGCGCGTGGCCGAGCAGCCCCCCCTCGCGCCCGCGCCCGGCCATGTGGTGGTGGACGTCAAAGCGGCAGGCCTGAACTTTCCCGACGTGTTGTGCGTGCAGGGACTGTATCAGTTCAAACCGGAGACACCTTTCGTGCCCGGGCAAGAGGGGGCGGGCGTCGTCGCGGCTGTGGGTGAGGGCGTGGATGGCCTCGCGGTCGGCGATCGGGTGTCCTTTATGGGGCTCACCGGTGCGTTCGCGGAGCAGGTCATGATCCCCGCGCCGTCCGCGGTCAAACTGCCCGATGGCGTTTCGTTCGAGACGGCGGCCGTGCTGACCATGGTCTATGGCACGTCCTATTATGCGCTGAAGGACCGGGCGAACCTGCAGCCGGGACAAACCTTGGCGGTGCTCGGTGCGGCGGGCGGGGTCGGCCTCGCGGCGGTGGAGCTGGGCAAACGCATGGGCGCGCGGGTCATTGCAGCCGCGTCCACGCCGGAAAAACTCGCCGCGGCCGAAGCGGCGGGCGCCGACGCCCTGATCAACTACGCGCAGGACGATCTGAAAGCCGCTATCCGCGAGCATTCCGAGGGTAAAGGCGCAGACGTCGTCTATGATCCGGTTGGCGGTGACTACGCCGAGCCGGCCTTGCGAGCGATGAACTGGAATGGGCGCTATCTGGTGGTGGGGTTCGCCGCCGGCGAAATCCCGAAAATCCCGCTTAATCTCACCTTGTTGAAAAGCTTCCAGATAGTGGGGGTTTTCTTCGGCGCCTGGATGATGCGGGATCCGGCGGCGGCGGCCGCCAATATGGCGCAGCTGCACGCATGGGCGGCGGCCGGGGACATCAATCCGGTCATTACACAGCGTTACAGCTTGGATGAGGCTCGCGCCGGCTTTGACGCGTTGGCTCATCGCAAGGCCGTGGGGAAGTTGGTCATCACCATGTAGGAGGCCGCGCCGCGGGCTGACGGCCTCGCGGCGTCGCCGTCAATGACGGCCAGCCGCCAAGCCTCGTCTCCGGCGACAAGATGTGCGCGGTGCGTCGTGCTGTGATGACATTTTATGGGACCCGACGATAATCAAGCTGCGGCGTCCGCCCCAAAATCAAATCCGTCAGCAGCGCGCCAGATCCTGCGGCCATGGTCCAGCCGAGCGATCCATGGCCGGTATTGAGCCAGAGATTGTCATGGCGCGGGCTGCGCTGAATGAAGGGCAGGCTGGACGGAGTCATGGGCCGCAGCCCCGTCCAGGCCGTCGCAGCGTCCAGCGGACCCGCGAGCCCCGGAAACGTGTCGCGCACAATGTCCTTCAGCCGCGCCACGCGCCGCGCGTCCAGCCGGCGGTCGGCGCCGCGCACTTCCGCCATGCCGGCGACGCGCAAATGGTTATGCAGATTGGCGTACACCACCTTGTTCTCATCATCGATGAGGGCGGTCACCGGTGCGGCGTTGGTCTGCGCCAGAGGGATGGTGAGGGAATAGCCCTTCACAGGGTAGATGGGCAGGGCGAGGCCGAAGGGACGCAGAAAACGGGCTGCCTCCACGCCCAAACACACCACCACATGCCGCGCGCGTAGTGTTTCGGCCCGCCCGTCTTGCTCGACCCGGACGCTTTGGACCGCGCCTGCCTCCACATCCAGCCCAAGCGCCACGGTGTTGTAGCGCACATCGCCCCCGCGCTCCGCGATGAGGCGCATCAGCGCTTGCGTGAACACACGCGCATCGCCGGTTTCGTCGCCCGTGGTGTAGGTCGCGCCGGCGAGCTTGGGCGCTGCGTCCGCCAGGGCAGGCTCGCGCGCCACGGCCTCAGCGATGCTGAGCACGGTGCGCTGACAGCCTAGCTCGCGCATGAGCGCCGCCATGGGCACGGCCGCCGCCACGCTGTCGGCGCGGCGATAGATGTGTAGGATGCCGGTCTGGCGACGGCGATAATCCAGCGCCTCGGCGGCGTTCAGAGCCGCCAACGTGTCGCGGCTATAGGCGGCCAAACGGATGGCTTGGCGGGCATGGAAGCGCGCCCGCGCCGGCGTGCAATTGCGCAAAAACGCCGCCAGCCAAAGCCATTGCGCCGGCTCCGCCCTGGGCGCCACACGCAGCGGGGCCTGCGGATCGAACAGCCAGCGCAGCGCTTGCGGCGGCGCGGCGGGGGTGGCCCAGGGCGCGGCGTGGCTGACGGAGATCTGTCCGCCATTGGCGTGGCTCGTCTCCATGGCAGGCTCGCCGGCGCGCTCGATCACCGCCACGCGCAGTCCCGCGCGCTGCGCCCAATAGGCGGTGCAAGCGCCCACCACGCCGGCGCCCAGCACGATCAGGTCATAGGCGCGCGCGCCGGCGGGAGCGGGAGGCGCGTGGGTCATCGCCGCGGCCCAACGCTGGCCTGGCGCGTGCCCATCCAAGCCGGCGCACTGGCCAGAGCGACGCTGAGCGCCAGCACCGCCGTCACCGGGCCGACGCCAAACGCCTCCACCGCCAGGCCCGCCCCCAGCGCCGCCAGCGGCGCCAAAGCGAGGATCAGCGCGCCAATGACGCCTAACACTGCGCCGCGAATGGCGTGCGGAGTCATCGTCATGAGATGGGTGCAGACCAAGGGGCTGAGCGCCCCCGCACCCAGGCCCGCCACAAAGGCCGCGGCTAAAATACCTAGGAATGACAAGGGGGCAGCCAAGGCTGCGAGCGCGATGGCGCACAACAGCGTCGCCCCGGTGAACACGCGCGGCTGCGGCGCCTTTGCGGCCAAAGCGGAATAGGCGACCGCGCCCGCCAGGCCGCCGGCCCCCGCACTGGCGAACACCAGGCCGAGCGCATCGGGCGCCGCGCCGCGCGCGGTGAGCATGATCGGCAGCACCACGTCCTCCACGGCTTGGAACGCCGCGACGATGATCGCGCTGGCGATCACCAATGTGCGCACCTGCGCCGCCTCGCGCAGCCAGCCCAGCGCCGGGCCGAGGCTGATGGAGCGGCTGCGCCGGCGTGAATCGCGCGGCAGGGTGAGGATCGCCAGCACCGCCGCCGCCATGCCGATGGCGAAGGCGATCCACAGCGCCGCGGCCGGCGTGCTGACGGCGATGATGAGCCCCGCCGCCGGCGCGCCGGCGATAGCGGCGGCGCCGTCAATCACATCATCGGCCGCATTGATCCGCGCCAGCGGCCAGCGCGCCAGGCGCGCCAAGACGGGCAGGCGCACATCAAAGGCCGTGGCCCCGGGGCCGTCCGGCAGAACAGCGATCGCCACCACGATGAACACCAGCCACAGCGCCGAGTCGCTCGCCACCAGGCCGGCCAGCACCGCGAACAGCAGCGCACTGACGCCCGTGGCGAGGATGGCGACACGCCGCGCGCCAAAGCGATCCACGATCACCCCGCCCGCCAGCATGGAGAGCACAAGCACACCCAGCGACACCGCCGCCAGCACGCCCACCGCCGTCGCGCCGCCGCCGGCCGCCAGCACCCACCACAGCAGGGCGAGCGCGCCTAACCCTTCGGCGAAATTGGACAAGGCCCCGGCCGCGATCATCGCGACGATGCGCGCCCGGGCCATGCGCCGGCCCGATGGCGTGTGGGTCTGCGCGGTTGTGGTCATCGCGCCGCGGGCGGGCGCAGCGCCGCCTCCAACACATGGCACAGGGCCGCCAGCACCCGCGGCCGCGACACCGGCAGGGCGAAGGCGGCGTTTGCGCTCAATCCGTCCAGCAGGCAGCGGATCATGAAGGCCATGGCCTCAGGATCGACATCCGCCGCCACGGCGCCGTGGGCCTTGCCGTCTTCCAACAGGGCTGTCAGCTCGGCGGCAAAGGTCGCTTCACTCTCCAAGAACGGGGCGCCGACAGCCGGGGTCCGCGCCGCTTCGGCCGCCAATTCCAGCGCCAAGCGGCCATAATGGGGGGAGGACACCGCCTCCACCACATCCGGCAGCACCTGGCGCAAGCCTGTCACCACGTCCGGCGCAGCCTGCAAGGCGTGGGTTAGCTCCTGCAGGCTTTGGGCCTCTTCCCGCGCCAAAGAGGCGATGATGTCCTCTTTGCTGGCGAAATAGCGATAGAGCGCGCCAGGGCTGAGGCCGACCGCCGTGCAGATCTCCTGCATGGTGGTTTGGCGCACGCCGCGCTTGGCGAAACAAGCCGCGGCGGCGGCGATAATGTCGGCTTTGCGTCGGGCGTGACGGGTTTCATCTCTGGTGCGCATAAACGGCGTCCGCAAGACATGGACGGGACGTGAGCGGGCGGCGGCCCACGGCCCATCATATCATTATGCGAATGGCTATTCGCAATATGCGCCGCCGTTTATGCGCGCTTGGGCCTAGGACTTTGAGCTGGAGAAGAGCCGTGCGATCCAGCCTTGCTTCCACATCCACACGCCGCTGAGGGCCATGAGCGGAAACACGCCATAGAGCACCACGGCCTTGAAGCCCGGCTCCTCGCCCCAGGGCGAATAAAGATATGTTCCAAGCACAAACGAGGCGATGATGTGCCCGCATCTGAGGATTTTGCGCAGCGTCGCCGGCGTCATGGCGTGCCCCTTTCCAACCATCGTATGGGGTCCGTCGTAACTGAGCGATGCTAACTTTGCAATGCTTAGTTTGAGGCGTTCATGGGTAAGGCGGATTATCATCACGGCGATTTGCGCCAGGCTGTGCTGGATGCGGCGGAGCGCGCGCTCCAGGCGGACCCGCGTGAGACGCCCAGTATCCGCGCCTTGGCGCAGGATCTGGGCGTCAGCGCCACAGCGCCCCACGCGCACTTCAAAACCAAAGCGGATTTGTTGACGGCGTTGGCGACCGAGGGCTTTGAGCGGTTGGGGGCCAGCACCCGCGCCGCGATCACCCGCGCCGCGATCACCCGCTCGGCGAACGCCAGCCAGGCGCTGGAGGCGTTGGCGGCGGCCTATTTGGCTTTCAGTGCGGCCCATGCCGGCCTCTATCGGGTGATGTTCACCACCGGCGTCGATTTGGATGGGGGCGGGGCGCTCGATGTGGCCTCCAGCGCGGCCTATGGCGTGCTTGCGGACGCGGTGCAGAAGGCCTATCCGAGCTTAGGTGCGCAGGAGGTCGCGGATCTCACCCTGGCGGCCTGGGCGATTGTGCATGGTTTCGCCTCACTGCTGAGCGAGGGCCGTGTCACCAGCAATATCTGCCGCGATCCTTCGGCGGCCGGTTTGGCGCGCCTCGCCGCCGATCTCATCGCCGCCCGTGGTGCGGCCCTGATGCGAGGGCAAGGCGCGATGTAACCCTCCGGCGCGCCCGGTTCGGCCCGGCTGTTGGATTTACGCGGCGCGGCGGGACGCTTACCAATCGCCCATGGCCCGTCGTTATCAGGACATCTATCCCGAGCCGCCTTTGCTGGACAGCGCGCACGCGGCGCCGTCGCGGGCGCGCCGCTTGCTGACGCTGGAATACTTCGAAGCTGACCCCGCCAGCATGCCGTGTGAGGTTTTCGCTCAGCATCATGTGGTGCTGAACCTCAATCCACACATCCATCGCGTGGAGAATTGGCGCGGCGATGAACATCATGATTATCGGATGCAGCAATACGATGTCGTGGTGACGCCGGCGGGCCTGCGCTCCGGCTGGCGCTGGTACGCCAAGTCTCAGGTCATCGTCATCACGCTGGAGCCCGAGGCGCTGGAGGCCTTCGCCGAGCGCGAGGTGGGCGTGCTGCTCACCACGCAGCAATTGCATGATCAGCCGCGATTCAATGATCCGGACATCTGCGCCGCTGGCCTCATGCTGCGCGATGCGCTGATGAGTCCACAAATGGGCTCGGATGTGATGTTTGAATCCTTCGCGCGGATCTTTCTGGTCAAGCTGATCCAACAATACGGCCAGCGTCATCTGGCGCCCGATTTCGCCGCCGGCTTTACCGCGGCGCATTACAAACGCGTGTTGGATCATGTCCGCGAGGCGTTCGGGCGCACCATCACCCTTGAGGAGTTGGCCAGCGCCGCCGGCCTCAGCGCCGCCCACTTCTCGCGGTTGTTCAAAAACACCATCGGCCAAACGCCCATGCAGTTCGTCACGGCGTTTCGCCTGGAGCAGGCCCGCGCCATGTTGGCGGACCGCCCCCGCCCCTTGGCGGACATCGCCATGGCCTGCGGTTTTGCCGACCAGGCGCATTTCACGCGCGTGTTCAAGAAAGAACAGGGGACGACCCCGCGCGCCTACCGCCAAGCGCTGTGAGCGCCACGGGGCGCAAAATCGTTCAAAAGCTTCGCGGCGGGAGACAATCCCGGTGCCGCCAGCCGCGTTAGCGTCGCCCAGATCAACACATCATGGGAGACACAAGCATGAAAACGCTGGCCTTCACCGCCCTCATCGCCGCCCTCGCGAGCGCGCCGGTCCGGGCTGATCCGCTGAGCGACGCCGCGCAGATCCGCGACGCCGCCACCGCCATCGACATGGCTGTGGACGCCAAGGATTGGGCCGAAGCCCGCCGCCATTTCACCGCCGATGTTGCCGTGGACTTCACAAGCCTTGTCGGCGGGGCGCCGACCACCGTGCCGGCGGACGCGCTTATTGGCGGCTGGTCCGCCAATTTGGGCCCTGCCAAAACCAGCTATCACCAACGCGGCCATGGTGTCTTGGCGCTGGAGGGCGATCGCGCGACCCTGGTGTCGAACGGCTATGCCTGGAACCGCATGGCAGGCAATGGCGACCCGCTCTGGGAGGTGTGGGGGACGTACACCCACGACTTCGTGCGCACCGAAGCCGGCTGGAAGGTGCAGGGCATGGCGCTTCAGGTCACCCACCAACGCGGCAATTTCTGGGTGCGCGACACCCCCGCGCCGGCGCCGTAGCGCTCACGGCGGCGTGTCACGGCGCTGCATGGTTATCCGAAACCACGCCCCCGCCTGAGGCGGGGGCGTTCTGCGTTCAGGGCGAGCGCACACCAGCCCCGCAAAACCGTTCAAAACTTGCGCAAGGCGCTTCAATCGCCCCGGCCGAGGGCGGCCTAAGGTCCTCTCAACAGCAACGGGGATGGCCCCGCACCATGGAGACCAACAATGAACCTCATCAACAAAACCCTCGCCGCCGCCGCGTCCGCCGTGACCGTAACGCTCGCCGCCCAAGCCGAAACCGCCGCCGGCTACACCGTGGAGCGGGTGACGTTTGAATCCAATGGCGAAACCTTGGTGGGCGACTTCTACGTCCCCACAGGCGTCACCGCCGAGGCGCCGGCGCCGGCCGCTGTCGTCACGGGCGCGTGGGCGACCATTAAGGAGCAAATGGCCGGCCGTTACGCGGCCGAACTCGCCAGCCGCGGCACGCCAGCCCTGGCGTTCGACTTCCGCACCTGGGGCGAAAGCGGCGGTGACACACGCAGCCTGGAGAACCCGGCCGTCAAAATCGCGGATATTGAAGCGGCAGCCGCTTATCTCGCTTCACGCGCGGATGTGTCCGGCGTCAACGGCCTCGGCATCTGCGCCAGCGCAGGCTATATGGCGACCGCGGCCGAGCGGTCAGATGTGCTGGACCGGGTTGCACTTGTCGCACCCTGGTTACACGACGCCGCCATTGTCGAGGCGGTGTATGGCGGCGCCGACGGCGTCGCTGGACTGATCCACACCGGTCGCGCCGCCGCCGCCCGCGAGGCGGAAATAGGCGAGCCGCAGCTCATCCCCGCCGCCGGCCCCGCCGGGTCCGATGCGCTGATGGCCTTTGACGGCTATTACACCGACCCGGCCCGCGGCGCCGTCGCGGCTTGGGAGAACACCTTCAACCTGGCGTCGTGGGAGGGCTGGCTGACCTTTGACGCCGTGCGAGCCGCGCCGGGCGTCACCCAGCCGACCTTGATCGTGCACTCACACGCGGCGGCCATCCCCCAGGGCGCCGAAGCGTTTTACGCCGCGCTGGCGGGCGAGAAGGCCGCTGTGTGGCTGGAGGATGTCACCCAGTTTGATTTCTACCATCAGGATGCGGCTGTGGCCGCGGCGGCCGATGCGGTGGCTGATCACTTTGCTGGGTAAGGCGCTGTCCGCCCCCAACCCGTCGTTGACAGCGCGTGGTCGGCGTCCGCCGGCCACGTGTCTGCGTTCATCCGACAGGCGTCATAGGCTGACAATGACCCCAGCCAGCGCGGCGCTCATCAGGTTCGAGAACGAGGCCGCCACCACCGCGCGAACGCCCATGCGGGCGATTGCGGCGCGGCGCTCCGGCACAAGGGAGCCTAAGCCGCCGAGCAGAATCGCGATGGAGCCAATATTGGCGAAGCCGCACAGCGCGAACGTCAGGATAATCGTCGCCTTCGGGCTGAACTCATCTAAGGACTGGGACAAGCTGACATAGGCGATGAATTCATTGAGGATCAGCTTTTCACTGAAGATCCCGCCCGCGGCGATCGCTTCAGCCCAGGGAATACCCACCGCCGCCATAATCGGTGCAAAAGCATAACCGAGGATCCGTTGGATCGTTAGGCCCTCAACGCCGGCGAACGAGCCGAGGGCGCCCACAATGCCGTTGGCCAACGCGGTCAGTGCGACAAACGCCAGCAGCATCGCGCCAATCTTGGCCGCCAGGATGAGACCTTTCTCCGCCCCCATGGCGGCGGCCATAATGACATTGGCGTAGCGGCTGTTTTCATCGGGGTCCGTGTCGTCAACCGCCGCATCGGCTTTGGCTTCCATGGCGGTGGTCGCTTCAGCGCTCTGGGCATCTGGCCGCGGATCGCCGGGCCAGAACAAATGCCCCATCAGAAGGCCGCCCGGCGCGGACATGAAGCACGCGGCGAGCAGGTACTCCAAGGGGATCCCCATACCCGCATAGGCCGCAAGCACCGTTCCAGACACCGACGCCATGCCCGAGACCATGATCGCGAAGATTTGAGCCTGTGAGGCGCTCTTCAAATAAGGTCGCAGCGTCAGGGGCGATTCCGCTTGGCCAATAAAGATGTTGGCCACGGCGTTCAGGCTTTCCAGCGGCTGCAGGCCGATCAGCTTCCGCAAAGCCCAACCGCCCACACGCACCACCTTCTGCATAATCTGGAGGTGATAGAGGACCGCCATCAGCGACGAGAAGAAAACGACGATGGGCAGCACGCTGACGAAAAAGCTGAATCCAGGAGACGCCGGCTGCAAAGCGCCAAACACCATATCAATACCGGCTTGTGTGTAGCCGATGACGATCAGCACGGTGTCGGACACCGCCTTGAGCGCCGCTTGCCCCGCTGGGATCTTCAAAACGAAGACGGCGACTGCAACCTGCAACACCAGGGCGCGCACCACGACAAAAGGCCGGATCGCTCCACGCCGCGGACAAAACGCGACGGCTAGCCCCAGAAGCACACCAATCCCGGCAATTCCAACCCACTCACTCGCCATGCCCCGTCCCCAACGCACACTACGCCCCGCCGAGGCGCGACAATCCCAGCCTCGCCGGGGAAGGCTAGCATACGGACGAACGCGGCGCGCCTAG
>CAZGCB010000023.1:0-30148 GCA_964524065.1 uncultured Caulobacterales bacterium
GCACTTTTTACCCGACGTCTATGTCGAATGTGATGTCTGCAACGGCCAGCGCTATAATCGCGAAACGTTGGAGGTGAAGTTCAAAGACAAATCCATCGCCGATGTCTTGGACATGACAGTGGAGGAGGCCGCCGACTTCTTCCAGGCCGTGCCCGCCATTCGCGATAAAATGGTGACGCTGAAACGTGTCGGCCTCGGCTACATCAAGGTCGGCCAGCAAGCCACCACCCTCTCCGGCGGGGAGGCGCAGCGCGTGAAACTCGCCAAGGAACTGGCCAAACGCGCCACCGGCCGCACGCTTTATGTCCTGGATGAGCCCACCACCGGCCTGCATTTTGAGGATGTGCGCCGCCTCCTCGCGGTGCTGCAGGAGCTGGTGGACAACGGCAATACGGTGGTGGTGATCGAGCACAATCTCGATGTCATCAAAACCGCGGACTGGATTTTGGACCTTGGCCCCGAAGGCGGCGATGGCGGCGGGCGCGTAGTGGCGCAGGGCACGCCGGAGCAGGTGGCGGCCGTGCCCGAAAGCTGGACCGGACGCTACCTCAAGGAGATTTTGGAGCGCCACGCCGCACGCGCGCCGGGGCCAAAAGCCAAAGCGCCCGCGGCCAAAACTCAATCACGCTCTGCGGCTAAAGCACCCGCAAAAAAGCGCAGCAAAACCAAACAACGCGCTTAGTTGTTCGCTTGGGCGCGTGAACCGGCGCGCCACAACAACGCCGCCAGGGCGCCGAAGACCATCAGCTGCGCCATGATCAGCGGCAGCGCGCTGTCGCTGGCCAGAGCGGTCTCCATCTCTTCAAACAGCGCGCCGATGAGGTCCGCAGGGGTTTGCGCCTCGCTGGTGAGGATCAACGCGGTCAAGGATGCTAAAATCAGCGTCAGATTATAGCCGCCATGGGCGCCGCAAACGCCGAAAATCCCCCGCTCGGCCAAAGCCCAGCGGGCGAAAGCGAGCCCCACCATGGCCGTGCCGGCGAGCACGCCGAGGCCGGCGGGAATGCTGATCAACAGACGGTCCGCATGAACGAGCCCAAACATCAGGCTGGAGCCGATCAGCGCAGCGACCAAACCCGCTTTCAGCGCCAGGCTAGACAACATCCAGCCGCGGAACACGACCTCCTCCGAGGCGCCTTGGATCAAAAACAACACGATAATGATCAGATACATGCGCACAAAGGCGGGCTCGCCAAGACGCGCGAGATCATCGCCCGTCACGTCCCAGTCCTCCGTAACGCCCTCCACGCCCAACAGCGCTGCGAACACGCCGCTCAGCCCCATAAGCGCGACGGCCAACAGCACGCCGCCCGCGACCCCGCGTGCATAGCGCGCCAGCTTGGCGGCGCCTGAAAAGCCTATAGAAGCAAGGGAGCGGCGCTCCACCACCCGCGTCCAGAACACCGCGCCCAGCGCAAAGGCGACGAACAGGGCCGCGATGGCCGTCGTGATGACCGGCGGCAGCAGCGCGGGATCCATCGTGGCGGCGGGCTGCGCCGCGCCCGCGGTGACGACCATCATGGCGATGCCGGCCCCCACACCGGCCATGAGCACTGCGAAAACGAGGAGCAACACCACAACGCCGATGGACCAATAGCCGGCCGGGGCCGCCTCCGCTCCCACAGGGGCGAAGGGCTCCGCGACGCCGCGTTTTCGGGCCTCCATCTGCTCAGCCATGACGTCCCCTCTCTGTTCAACCCAGCGCCGCCTCTGTGGGCGCGGGCCTACAAAACGCCTAAGCGCGTCGCCGCCCACACCACCATCGCAGTCACGCCTGCGGTAAGGGCATACGCGATCAGCAAGGTCGCACCATCCTGCGCCGCCAAGGCCAAGGCGACCAGAATAATCACCACGGCCGGCGGGACGATCAGCCCAGGCACCAAAGCCCCGATGCAGGTGAGCAACGCCGCCAACAGCGCGATCAGCCCCGTCAAGTGCACCCAAGGCCGGCGGGCCAGGAACTGCAGGCGCGGTTTAAACACCCGGCAAATCAACCGGGCCGTGGGCCCGACGGCGTCCAGCGCACGCACCACCGCCCCACCTGGCAGGGAGGCGCGTCGTAGGGGCGCCGGCGCCCAGGGCCGACGCAAGCCCAGCGCCAATTGCAGGGAAAACAGCGTCATTAGCGCCGCCATGGTTAAAGACACCCCGGGCAACATGCCGATAATGGGGGCCACGGCGATGAAGGCCGGCGCAAACAGCAACGGCCCAAAGGCGCGCTCGCCAAAGGCGTCGAGCAGTTCATCGACCGTGAGGCGGTCATCCTCCAGCGCCTGGGCGCGGATGATGGCGAGCATATCGATCAAAGACAAGGGCTCGGCGCCGGACGCCCGCCCGCCTCGGCCCGGCGCCCCGTTCGGTCCAGGCGCGTGATCAAACGCGCCTTGGGTGTCTTGGCTGTCCTGCATCATCAACCGCCATCCCTCCCCGGTCGGCACGGTCACGCCGGCGGCGGGGCGCCCGGTTCCGCGGCCGGCGGCGCTCCACCCCACAGGCGGTAGGCATACGCGCCCACCCCGGTGGTGATCAGGAGAAAGAAGGGGCTGACCGCGGCGGCCAAGGCCAAACGGAGACGGCCCACGGGATCCGCGACAATGGCCTCATAGGCGGCGCGCAACGACGGCGCGTCGCCCGCCGGCGCCGGTGGTCCGGCGACCGAGCTCCACAACAGGCCCGCCATATAGCCGGCGACCACGGCGAGCATCAGGCTGAGAAACAACGGCCCAAACCGCCCATGCGTCATGCGCCATGTGGAGCGTAACCGGATCGCCCCCTCGCCGACCGCCATGGCGGCGGCCGGGCTCAGCCGCGTCGCGAGCCAAGTGGCGGCCGCAAAACTCAGCGCCAGGGCGGCTAGCACGCCGCCTTCTAAAGCGCCAATGGCCGCGCCCAGCGTGCTGACCCCAAAAAACAGCGCTTGGGCGGTCACCACCACCGCCAACAAGACGATGCCGTTGACGGCCATCACCCGCCACTCATCGGGGCCAAACCAGATGCCGAACACGCCGCCGGCCGAGTTGTCCCGCACAAGGGCGCGCAACAGGGCCGCCTGCGTCACCGCCACCAGCACGAACTCCAGGATGAGATAGAGCGGCAGGCGCCCCAACAGGGGCGCCCAATCCGTCTCGGGCGTCCGGGGGGCGGTGTCCGGCGAGCCACTGGCCGCGGGAGCGAGCACGGCGTCCATCAACGCGCCGAGCGCCGGCGCCGACCACGGCGCAATAAGAAACGCCACCAGTGCATGCAGCACCGCGAGCGCCACCATCAAGCGCCCATGGCGCGCCAGAGCACGCACGCCGAAGCTGACCGCTTCGATGATGAACGAGGAGGGTGGAGCGGTTGGAGTCATGGACGCGGCGTACCCTTGTAAGATGGGCGTTCACACAAGCCCATCGCCGCGCCAAGCTCAAGAACAGGGCGCCGCCGGAGCACAACGCGGCTCAGGTCAACGCCCTCACCTCTCCCCGCCGCCCTACGCCTGCAGACGCACGTCCTCCGGCGCGTCTTGCGCCAAAACGCGATAGGCGTACACGCCCACCCCCGTCCATGCGCTGTAGAGAAACGCCGATATCACGCCATAGAGCACGGAGCCGACAATCACCATCGGGCCGACGCTGACATTCCGCATCGTCTCGATAAACGCATAGGGATCCTCAGCATCAAACCCCACAGCGGCGCCGGCGAAGATGACCGTGGCGACAATCGCAATGCCCGCCATCACAACAAAGACGAGCATGTACAAAATCAGATAGGCGGCGAACAACGACCAGGCTTTGCCCTTGGTCACTTTAAAGGACCGGAACAGGCTGAACCGCCGCTCCGCGATGGTCATGGAGCCCGCTGCGCTGAAGCGGATCATCAACCAAACAAGCAGCACCATCAGACCAATGACGCCCGGAAAGAGAATCAAACCGACGAGCGCTTCATGGCCCAGAACGGCGCCCGTCACGCCCGCGGCGACGCCTAATAGGACAGCGCCCAGCGTATAGGGCGCGCCGATCACGAAGATCAGAGCGAGGAAAAGCAAAAACAGCCGCAGCTCATCCAGACCGAGCTTCAGACCTAAGAACCAGCCCCAATCGCCATCAAACAACAACGAACGGTGCATGGCCCCCATGGCCACCACGCTCAGCACAAAAGACAACAGATAAAAGGGCGCGATCGCGGCGTAAAACTGGCCCATGGCGGAGAGCATGGCCTGGGGATCTTGCGCCGCCGGCCCCAGACTCGTGTCCAGCAAAGTGGCGTAAGGGCCGGCCATCATGGCCACGGCCGCAATGGCTAATGCCGTATACATCAGCGCCACGCCCAAAAAGCTAAGCGGATCGCGCCTGACCAAGCCAAAGCCGAAAAAGGCCGCACGGCCCACCGAAAAATCACCCATCGTCGTCCCCTACGCAGTCGATCCTTCTCACGGCTATCTCCTTACCCGCCAAGTATGACAGCTGGCCATGCGCCGTTGCGCCAAGGGCTGCGACCTGCGGCGCCGGGATGGGCGCCTTGACGCCCGAACCGGGGCGGCGGATATGCCAGGCATGACAGAGACATCGACCCCTCACGGCGCCCCCGTCCACATCATAGGCGGCGGCCTCGCCGGATCCGAAGCGGCCTGGCAAGCGGCTGAAGCGGGCGTGAGCGTTGTGCTGCATGAAATGCGCCCGCATCGCGCCACTGACGCGCACCAAACCGACGGCCTCGCGGAGCTGGTGTGCTCCAACTCCTTCCGCTCCGATGATGCGCACACCAACGCCGTC
The DNA here is from genome assembly GCA_964524065.1 of uncultured Caulobacterales bacterium. Classification (GTDB taxonomy): domain Bacteria; phylum Pseudomonadota; class Alphaproteobacteria; order Caulobacterales; family Maricaulaceae; genus CAZADA01. Next base: position 4,755 of record CAZGCB010000023.1, read on the forward strand.
GGCTTGTTGCATGAGGAGATGCGCCGCTGCGGCTCGCTGATTTTGCGCCAGGGCGACGCCCATGCCGTGCCCGCCGGCGGGGCCTTGGCGGTGGACCGCGCGGGCTTCAGCACCGGCGTGACCGCTGCTCTGGAGGCCCATCCGCGCATCAGCATCGTGCGCGAGGAAATCGCCGGGTCCCCGCCAGCGGACTGGGACAGCGTCATCATCGCCACCGGTCCCTTGACCTCTCCGGCTCTGGCTGAGGCCATCACGGCGCTGACCGGCGAGGACGAGCTGGCCTTTTTCGACGCCATCGCGCCCATTCTGCACGCCGATAGCATCAATATGGACGTGGCCTGGCGCCAGTCGCGCTACGATAAAGGCGACAACGACGCCGAGCGCGCGGCCTACATCAATTGTCCGCTGGATCGCGATCAGTATGAGGCCTTTATCGACGCCCTGATCGCCGGCCCCAAAACCGCCTTCAAGGATTGGGAGGCGAACACCCCCTATTTTGAGGGCTGCCTGCCCATCGAGGTGATGGCCGAGCGGGGCCGCGAAACCCTGCGCCATGGGCCGATGAAGCCGCGCGGGCTCACCAATGCGCACCAGCCGGACATCAAACCCTACGCCGTGGTGCAACTGCGCCAGGACAACCGCCTGGGCACGCTGTTCAACATGGTGGGCTTTCAAACCAAGCTGAAATACGCCGCCCAAGCGGACGTGTTCCGCACCATTCCGGGGCTCGAGGGGGCGCAATTCGCGCGCCTGGGGGGCATTCACCGCAACACGTTTTTGAACAGCCCGCGGCTCTTGGACGGGCATTTGCGGCTCAAAAACCGTCCCGCCTGGCGCTTCGCGGGGCAAATCACGGGCGTCGAGGGCTATGTGGAAAGCGCCGCCATGGGGCTCATCGCCGGGCGTTTTGCGGCAGCCGAACGCTTGGGGCACGCCCTCGCGCCGCCCCCGCCTGAGACGGCGCTGGGCGCGCTGTTGGCGCATGTCACAGGTGGACATCTCAGCGCCGGGGCCGGATCGTTTCAGCCCATGAATGTGAATTTTGGGCTATTTCCGCCCGTGGACGCGCCGACAAAAGACGCCGATGGCAAGCGCTTGCGCGGCGCCGCCAAGGCCCAGGCACGCAAACGCGCCTGGACAACGCGCGCCTTGGCGACGCTGGACACCTGGCTGACGGGCGCTGCGCCTGAAGCGACACCTCCCCACAGGTCCCGCCCTGCGACAGCGCCCGCCGCTGCCGAGTAGAGCCGCCACACCGGCGGCTGTGGTGTTAGCCTTTGCGCTTCAAACTCGAAACGGCGGCGTCTTTGCGGCTAAACGTGCAGTCAAAACGCACCACGTCCGCGCCGGTCGGCGTCACACGCAGATCGAGACGTATCACACGCGTGCGCGTGCGTTGGCGCTCAACGCGCACATCCAGGGCGCTCGCATCCACACCCAAATCCGTCGCCGCAGCCGCCGTACACGCCTCGCGCGCCTGCGCGCTTTCAGTGCCGCCCGCTTGAGCCCAGGCGCCGGTCGCGCCCAGCGCGACCCCTGCGAGAGCGAGCAGTGTTCCCTTCACGACCTTACTGGCCATAACCCCATCTCCTCATGCGCTGTTCGGTGATCGAACGCGTCTGATACAAACCGATAGACCGACTGGTCTACATATGCAATGGACGTTTGTCCGATTTTATGCACGATGGTGGATGAGCACGGCGGTCGCGCGCCAAGCATGCGAGTGTTGCGTATGAATGAAACCAAGCGAGCCATTGTCAAAGCGGCGGCGCATTTGTTTCAAACCCAGGGCTATGCCGGCACCGGGCTCAGCGAAATTCTTGCCGTCGCCCAAGCCCCCAAAGGTTCCCTCTATCACCACTTTCCCGCCGGCAAGGAAGCCATCGGCGTGGCGGCCATTGAAGCAAGCAGCGCGGCGCGCGCACGGGCTTTGGAACACTTAAATCAAGAGACCGCAACCGCCGGGGATTTGGTGCGCGCGTGCGCGGCGGCGCTGGGCGAAACGTTAGCTCATTCAGGCTTCACGCGCGGCTGCGCCATCACCACCACGATTTTGGAAGCCGCACCGAGCATCGAAGCCATCCGCGCCGCAGGTGCGGCGGGCTATGAGCGTTTGGTCGCCATTTTCGCCGACCGCTTCGGCGCCGAAGGCCTGGCGAAAGACGAGGCCTTGGCGCTCGCGGCCTTTGTGCTTGCGAGTTTGACCGGTGCGTTGGTGATTGCCCGGGCCCAGCAATCGACCCGGGCGATGCGCGCCGCCGGCGAGGCGGCCGCCCGTCATGTGGACGCTGTGATCCACGCGGCGCCCGCCCACCACGGCGCGCCGTAGACCCGTCCCGCGTTTGACGCGTTGCACCGCCTGGGCGCAGCGCGGTGGCCTGGGACGGTGATGCACGGCGTTTGGCGATCCATGCTTCGCAGTGCCGCGCAGCTTTGCTACAGCCCTCTCGCGGTCCGTCGGCGCGGCGAGGGAGATCGGCATGACACCCATGCGCATCGCCGCAGCTTCGGCGGCGGCTGGCGCCCTGATGGCCAGCCTGCTGACGCTGTTAGCGGGGTTTGGTTTCCCATGGGAGCTGATCAGCCATTTCCACCCCCACCTCGCCGCGGGCGCGGGGCTGTGCGCGGCCGTGGCGGCGAGTGCCCGCGCCTGGGCGGCCGGCGCTGTGTTGGCGCTGCTCAGCCTTGTCCATACGGGCGTGGTGGCTGTGTCCCTCTGGCCGCCCGCCCCTGGCTTCACGGCGCGCGCTGTGGCTCAGGCCGCCGGCGCCGCGGACCTGGGAGCGGTCGAACTGCGCATGGTGTGGGCGAACCTCCATCTCTCGCACCCGGCGCTGGAACGCACGGCGGCTTTGGCCACGGCGGAGGATGCGGCGCTGGTGGCGCTCACCGAGCTTCCCGATGGCGGACGGGTGCGCCTCGCGGATTTGTTTGCGGGATATTGCCTGATCGAGCGTCCCGGCGTCTCGCGCTTGCGGGTCGTTCTTTTGACGCGGGGGGCTTGCGGCCCGTCTGACCCCGCCCTGAAGACCGCGCTCGACGCCATGCGCTGGCCGCACGCCGTTGGCGCGCTGCACGTGCCAGCGGCCTTGACCGGCGGTATCGACACCGGCGCCCAGCTCATCGCGCTGCACCCGCCGCCGCCCATGACACCCGGACGCCAAGCGGCGCGCGACACGATCATCCGTGACGCCGTCGCCCTGGCGAACCCTGACGCGCCGGCGATCCTGCTGGGGGATTTCAACGCCACGCCCTGGTCGCCCATTTTGAGGACTTTGCGTGCGGAAGGCTGGCTGCCGGCGGACTGCGGCGCACCCTGGCGCTCGACCTGGCTCTCGCGGCACATATTTCTCGGACTGCCCATCGACATGGCCTATGTGCGCGGCGTGGCCGCCATAGGCTGCACGGTCGGCCCGCATGTCGGCTCCGATCACTACCCGCTGGTGGTGCGTGTGCGCCTGGCTGCACGCGGATGAGGGCCCGAGGCCCCGTGTATGGTACGCTTGTGAACGGTATCCGGGGGGATGACACGCCGTGAGTTTGAGACTGCACGAACTCAACCCGCGCTTTGAACGCCCGCGTCTTGGCCCCGCCGGCTGGTTGGTCATGGTCCTCTTGCTCCTCGCGCTGCTGGCGAGTTTGGGCGGCTTTCTCGGGCGGATCGGATATCCGTGGGAGTTGCTGACGCATTTTCGTTTGCAGATCGCAGCGGGCGCGGTGCTGATCGCCATCCTGGCGCTCGGGGTGGAAAGCGTGCGGCGCTGGGCCATGGCCGGCGCGGCGATCATCGCCGCGATCAACTGCGCGGCCATCGCCTTGGCGCTGTCGGCCCGCGCACCAGCGTTGGAGGGCGAAGGCGCGCTGCGCATCCTCTGGGCGCATGTGGATGAAAATCCAGTCGCGCTATGGGCCGCGGCCGGTTTGAGCCGCGTGGAAGAGCCCGATGTCATCGCGCTCACGGCCTTGCCGGCGCAAGCTCCGTTGACGGCCTTGTTCCCCGGCTTTGACTGTGTTGAGGGGCCCGCTGAGGCGTCGCGCTACGCTGTGGCGGTGCTGTCACGCGCGCCATGCGCCCCGCGCGGCCCGCAAATCGGCGGCCCCTGGCCCTATGCGGCGCAACGGGCGCGCCTCACCAACGAACTTGCCGTCATTGCGGCGCACGCGCCGCGGCCGATTGATTGGCGCGCGGTGATGAGCGCGCCCATGGGCTGGCGCGATGCGGGCCGGGTGGACTTGCGGGATGCGGTGATCACGGCGGCCTCCGACGCTGTGTGGGGCGATCCGCCGGCGGTGCTGGTGGGGGACTTTAACGCCGCGCCTTGGTCACCGCGTATGGCGCAACTGGCCGGCCGCGACCTGCGGCACGCCGATTGCGGCGCGCCTTGGCGCGCCACCTGGCCGACCGATATCGGCCTGCTCGGCCTGCCCATGGACCAGGTTTATCTCACCACGGGTTTGGCGGCGCGCTGCCGGATCGCCGCTTCCATCGGGGCGCCGCACCGGCCCCTTATTGTCGATGTGGGGCCGGCGCGCGGCTCTTAAGCGGCGCAGCGTGGGCGGCGACGGCGGCGGCCGCTCAAAAATCCGCGTCGAGAACGAGACGGTATCGCGCTTTGCCGTCCTGCCACCACGCCAGGGCGTCATTGACCTGCGACATCGGGAAATGTTCGGTCACCGCGGCGATGCCATGGCGCGCGCAGAAGTCCAACATCTGCGCCAGAACGCTGGGACTGCCCATGGGCGTGCCAGACACCGCCTTTTGCCCGGGGATCAGCCCAAAGGCCGGCACCTTTAGCGGGCTCGGCGGCGCGCCCACCAAATGCAAGCGCCCGCGCGGGGCGAGCGCGGCGATGTACGGGCCCCATGACAGGTCCACATTCACGGTGGACAGAACAAAGTCCAAGGAACCGGCTATGGCGCCCAGCGCCTCCCGGTCGCGGCTCGCCACCACATGGTGCGCGCCCAAGGCGCGGGCTTTCTCAGCCTTGGCGGATGTGGACGTGAAGGCGGTGACCTCGCACCCCCATTTGTTGAGGAATTGCAACGCCAAATGGCCCAGCCCGCCAATGCCGATCACCCCCACGCGGTCGGTTGGCTTGACGTCCATTTGAACGATGGGATTGAACACGGTAATGCCGCCGCAGAACAGCGGCCCGGCCTTGGCGGCATCCACAGCCTCCGGCAGCGGCGCCGCCCATGCCGCAGAACACCGCACCCGCTCGCTGAAACCGCCATGGCGCTGCACTATGGTGGACTCGGCGGAGCCGCAAAGGTTGTGATCGCCGGACATGCACCAGTGGCAGTGCATGCATGAGCTGGAAAACCAGCCCAGCCCCACCCGGTCGCCCTCCTTGAGATGCGTCACAGCGCGCCCCAAAGCCGCAACGCGCCCGACCACTTCGTGCCCCGGCACCAGCGGATAGCTCGCAGTGCCCCATTCATTGCCGAGCATCGACACATCCGAATGGCACACGCCGCAGCTTTCCACCGCGATGTCGATCTCGTGCAGGCCCAACGGCCCTTGCTCGTACTCAAAGGCCGACAACTCGGCGCACGCCTCCAGCGCCGCATACGCACGCACCATGGCCATGATCCCCCGTCGAACCGACGCTCACAGCTCTAAACCGGATAGAGCAGATGGCGCATTGGTGAACGCCGCCAAGTGTGATGGAACTTGTGTGCAGGGTCCATGCGACGCACGTCCTACGGCGTATGGCGATCATCCTCATGCGTCGCCCGCCTGTTTGTCTGGGAGCCGCCCCATGCCTGTGCAGACCGAAGACACCGCCCTCACCGACATTTTGGCCCATGCCGCCCAGATGCGCCCCGTTGACCGATCGGCGCCGGGCGCCACGCCCTTCGCTCCGGATCCCGCTGCAGAGGCGCCGCAGGAAACGGCTACGGGCGCTGCGCATTATGACGGCTTCACGCGTGTCATCGCCGAAGAGCATGGGCGCCAAGCCCGCGGCGAAGCGCCGCCGCGTCCCAATGCCTTAGGCGCGGGCCAGGCTCGCACGGCCTGCAGCCTTCTGGCGACGGGGCTCACCGGGTTCGCGGATGCGCTGCGCACTACCCTGCTGCGCGGGCGCTTGCGTGATGGCGCGCGCCCCGAAGCGGTGGTGACGCGGCCCTTCGCCTATGCGTGTCGTGCGGCGCGCCAATTGGTGGCCGTCGTGGTGCCGCGCGGCTTTGTGACAGACTTCGCCTCCATCCCACGTTGGCTGACCGCCTTGCTGCCGCCGGATGGACGCTATGCCGAGGCGGCGGTGGTCCATGATTGGCTCTACGCCATCGGTACGCCGGGCGACCAAGCCGGGCGTCGGCGCGCTGATATTCTGTTTGCGGTGGCCATGCGGGAATCGGGCGTGGGCTGGTTCGTGAGAGCTTTGCTGTTTCTCGGCGTGCGCCTGGGCGGGATGCGTGATTATGGAAGCCTCGGTGAATGGCGCTTCGCCGATCCGTCGGTTCAACAGGCCGACGAGCCCATCTGGTTCGATCCGCCCTTCAGCCGCACCCGCGCGCGTGACACCCTGTTTTGCGCCGATCAGCCTGGCGCTCACTAGCGGTTGGGCGCCGTCCGCGCGGGGGGATTAGCCTAACGCGCCACGCGCAGCGGCCCACACCAGCTGTGCTTGCCGCGCCAGCAGGAGCCGCTCCGCACCGCTCGACCGCGCATGGGCGCGTTTCAAACGTCTCAGATAACTGGGCGCCAAGGCCGCGTAGCCGACCGCTGGCCACAACGCCGCTGGCACGTGCTCGGCCGCCGCCTTCGCCGCAGCGCTGGCCTCCTCCGCCGCCGCCAGCAAGGGCTCCAGCGCCGCGCGTAAAACGTCATCCTCCGCGCCGGCCGCCAGCTGGTCACGGCGTAGACCGAGGCCCGCCAGCCTATCCTGTGGAACCGGCGCCCGTCCCCGCGCCGTAAGAACCGCAAAAGAGCGCGCCAAGCCCGTCAGCCCCCAGGCCCGCCCCGCCATTGTAAGCGCTTGAGCCGCCGGCTTCGCCGGCGCGTGCGTCGTCAAGCAGGCCGCCGCCGCCCTCGCCAGAGCGCCGGCGGTCGCGTCCACATGGGCGATAAGCCCGGCCATCTGCGGAAAGACGTGGTCTTGCTCCACAGCCGCGATGCGCGCATCGACTAAGGCCTCCAACGCCGCGTATGATGGCCGCGGGCCCGCCGGGTCGCCGAGCCTCGCGGCCATGGCGAGCACCGTCTCATGGCGGCGCGCCGCGTGCGGCCGCTCATACGCCTCCGCCAGCGCTTCACGCCACCAGGCCAAGCGGATCGCCGCAATCATAGGCTCGCTGGCGACTTCGGCGGCCCGGGCCAGCTCATGGTTAAACGCATAAAGCGCCATTAGGCGCCGCCGCCCGTCAGCGGGCGCGAAACGCGCCGCCAGCCAGCGATCGGCATCATGCCTCTTCACCGTCGCATCGAGGTCCACCGTGTCTGCTCGCGCGCCCGTCGCGGCAGGGTGGGCTTGCCCCTCGGACGCGGCGGCCGCCTCGCCGCTGTCCATCGCGCGGGGCGCGGCGCCCCCCCGATCCGATGCGCCGGAGCCGCTCATACCGGCCGCCCCGAAGGCCCTAAGGAGCCGATGCGGACGCCCAAGGGCCGCCGCCACGCAGTCGTTATGCTGAACAGGTCGTGTTTTTTGGTGTTTCTCATTCTCAGTCGCACGTTTTTTGGGGTGACGAGACGGCGAGTTAGCGTAAGTAGCGTCTTAGCGGCGCGCCCGCGCCGTGTTCCAGGTCTTTTTGTGACGCCCACAGGTTTTGGAGGTTCACCATGGCGCATGTTCTGCCGCCGCTGCCCTATGAACGCGACGCGCTGGCGCCGCACATCTCCCCCAACACCTTGGATTTCCACTATGGCAAGCACCACAAAGCCTATGTGGATAATCTCAACAAGCTGGTCGACGGCACGCCCCATGCCGACGCCCCCTTGGAGGACGTCATCCGCGCCTCGGCCGGCCAAAACCCCGGCGTGTTCAACAACGCCGCCCAGGTGTGGAACCACACCTTTTACTGGCATTCCATGAAGCCAGGCGGCGGCGGCGCGCCCACCGGCGCCATTGCGGACAAAATCAACGCCGATTTCGGCTCCTATGACGCCTTCAAGACGGCTTTCGCGCAAGCCGGCGCCACGCAATTCGGCTCGGGCTGGGCGTGGCTGGTGTCTGTGGGCGGCACGCTGGAGGTCCGCAAAACGGCCAATGCCGAAACGCCGCTGACGGAAACGGGCGTCACGCCCCTCATCACCATGGATGTGTGGGAGCACGCCTATTATCTCGATTACCAAAACGCTCGGCCGAAATACATGGAAAGCTGGCTGGACAATCTGGTGAATTGGGACTTCGCCAACGCCAACCTCGCCGCGGCTTAGTCTTTCGTTCGCCGGCAGACGATGCGACCAAATGAAGGAGCGCTCCAGCCATGGCTGGAGCGCTCTTTATACTTGAGATCCGACGATCCTTGACGCCAGACGGTGCTGAGGGTCAGACCGCCAACAGAGCCGCCGCCACCCGCCGGCCTTCGGCCAGCAATGTCGCATGCAGGCGGCACGCGGCGGCGGTGTCCATGAACTCCAACCCGACAGCCGCCTCACGAAAGCGCGCCATCACCGCCTCCGGCGGGGCCGCCATGCGCAAACCGACACCGAACAGCACCAAATCCGCAGCAGGCTCCGCAGCGAACACCGGATCAAACGCCGATGGCTGCACGTCTTGCAGCGCGTGCGGCGCCCAGGGCGTCACGACGCCATTGAGGATGAGCACCGATCCTTCATGACGCACGCCGCCAATGCGAAAACCGCCCTCGCCATAGGCTTCGATGCGGGCCGGCGCAGACGGGACCGCCCCCGCCTCGCCGCCATCATCCGCACTCATGCGGTTTGTTCTTCCAGCTGTAAGGCTTCACGGCGAATGCCCGTGAGCAGCAGGATCGGCGCCGCGACAAAGATGGAGGAATAGGTTCCGATCAACACGCCCAAAATCATCGCGAAGGAAAAGCCGCGCAACACTTGCCCGCCAATGACGAACAACGCCACCAGCGCGATCAAGGTTGTGACAGACGTCATCAATGTCCGCGCCAATGTTTTGTTGATGGCGAAGTTGATCAGCTCCACCAGCTCCATTTTTTTGTAGCGCCGGATTTTCTCACGGATGCGGTCATACACCACCACCGTATCGTTCATGGAATACCCGACAATGGTGAGAAGCGCGGCGATGATGGAGAGGTTGAATTCCAGCCGCAGCAACGCAAACAGCCCCAGCGTGATCAACACATCATGCACCAGCGCCGCAATGGCGCCGACGCTGAACTGCCACTCAAAACGCCACCAAATGTAGGCCAGCATACATACCAGCGCGAGGACCACCGCCATCACGCCGGCTTGGATCAGCTCGCCGGAAACTTTGGGACCCACCACTTCCACCCGCGCATCCGCAGGGTTCAACTGCGGATACAGCTCCACCAGCGCGGCCAACACGGCGCCGCGCGCCTCCTGCTGGGCGATTTCCGCCTCCGCGCCCTCGCCGGCCTGGGCTTCGACGCGGATCAGCACCGCATTGGGCCGCTGTTGGTCAGCGGCGCGCTGCACCTGCACATCGCCGCCGAGACCCAAATTGTTCACCGCCGTGCGTATGGCCTCCACATCCGGCTCGCCCGGCGTCTCCACATCCACAAGCACACCACCGCGAAAGTCGATGCCGAAATTCAGACCCGGATAAACCAAAGCGAACACCGACAACACCACCGCCACGACGGATGCGATCAAGGCGGTCTGGCGGTACTTCAAAAAGGGAATGTTGATGTCGGCGGGCACCATTTGCGCAAACAGCATGATCGCGAGCTCCTAAACCGCCAACGTCTTGGGACGGCGCACCGCAAACCATTGCGCCACCATGAAGCGGGAGACGACGAACGCGGTGAACACCGAGGTGAGAATGCCAATGGCCAAGGTCACGGCAAAGCCGCGCACCGGACCGGAGCCGAACATGTACAGCACCGCGGCCGCGATGAAGGTGGTGATGTTGGCGTCCAAAATCGTACTGAGCGCACGCCGATAGCCCGCCTCCAAGGCGTTGGCGGCGGTGCGGCCATTGCGCACCTCTTCGCGCACGCGCTCGAAAATCAGCACATTGGCGTCCACCGCCATGCCGATGGTGAGGATGATGCCCGCAATGCCCGGTAAGGTCAGCGTGGCTTGCAGACCCGACAACGCGCCAAGAATGAGCACCACATTGGCCAACAGCGCGATATTCGCGAACAGGCCGAACAAGCGATACGCGTAGAGCATAAAAGCGATGACGCCGATAAAGCCCAAAATCAACGCAATGGAGCCGGCCTGCACCGCGGCTTTCCCCACTTCGGGACCGACGGTGCGCTCCTCCACAATCGTCAGCGGCGCCGGCAGCGCACCCGCATTCAGCAACGCCGCCAAATTCTGCGCGCTCTCGACGGTGAAACCACCTTCGATGAGGCCGCTGCCGCCGCAAATCGCGCCGTTGATGTTGGGGGCGGTGATCACAACACCGTCCAGCAAGGTCGCAAACCGGGAGTCCACATTGGCGCTGGTCAGGGCGCAAAAATCATCCGCCGCGGAGGGGCGAAAGCGGAAATTCACGACAGGATCGCCGGGACGCTCCGGGTGAAAGCCCTGACCGGCGCTGGACAGATCCTCGCCCGTGAGCTCAACCACCCGTGAGACGATCAAAAACGGCTCCGACGCCCGCTCGGTGGCGACAAATTCACTCGTCAGCAAGGCGTTGCTTTGCGGCGCCGCCGCCGCCAGCGCCGACAGATTGTCCCGCAGCGCCTCAACAATCACCGGCGCATTCTCGCGCAGCGCCGCGCCCGCCGGGCTGTCATCGCGCGACAGCCCCTGGGTGAAGACGGCCTGCAAGGCCGGGTCGAAACCGGCGCGGATTTGCTCGTCGCCCGCGGCGAACACCGCGCCGGGAACGAGGTTGGCGGCGATGGAGTCGGCTTGTTCGCGCAACACCGGCGCGAGACTGGCCGCGATGGCGCTGCGCCGGGCGTCCTCGGCGTTCAACGCGCCCAACTGCGCTTGCGCCGCCGGGTCCAGCGCCAAATCGGAAAAGCTGGCGATGCTCTCGGCCATGGCCGCCGCCAGCGCTTGGGGATCGCGGCGCAGCGCGCCGGCGGCCAGCGTTTGCATGCTGTCGCGATCATCGCTGGTGACCAACTGGAACGTCATTTGCGCCGTCGCGCCCACACGCTGCTTCAGCAACTCCGGATCGCGCACCCCAGGCGCTTGGACGAGGATGCGCGAATTGCCCTGGCGTTGGATGATGGGCTCGGTGACGCCGACGGAGTCGATGCGCCGGCGGATGACGTTTTGCGCCTGACGCACCGTGTTGGCCTCGATTTCCCGAATCAAAGCGTCGGTGACTTCCAGGCGCAATGTCGCGCCCTCGCGCGCCACAGAGAGGCTGCGGCCCCCGCTTTCCAACTGTTCCGAGACATTGTCACGCAACACACGCTCGGCCCGCTCGACCTCATTCGGATCCATGACGCGGATCACCACCGCCCCATCCACGATGGCGTAGCCTTCGGAGAGGATCTCCGCGTCAAAATACAGCGCCTGACGCGCATCCAAGCGCGCCTTCTCCAGACGCTCCTGCTGCACGGCCTCCAAATCCACCTCGTATAGCAGGTGGGATCCCCCCTGCAGATCGAGGCCCAGATTGATAGTGTTGGAAGGCAAAAAGCCCGGCAACGCGGCCCGGACCGACGCCGGCAGCGCATTGGGCAACGCATACAGAAGCCCAAGGGCGAGGACGGCGAAAATCACCGTCACTTTCCATCGGTCAAAGTACAACATGCGGCAGGCCTTGGCTGAGCAGAGCGCGGTCAGGCGCCGGAAGGGGCGCAGCGTCGGATGTGACGGGCGCGGTTCGTAAATGAGCGCTCAGCCATCGCCGTGCGACGGCGGACATCAGCTCTCATTATCCGCATCATCCTCATCATCGGCCGGCTCGGTTTTGGCGCGCACATCGCTGATCATGGAGCGGACCGCCTTCACCCGAACATTGTCGGCCAGTTCTATGGTAAGGTCCGTTTCGCCGACGCGGGTGATTTTGCCGATGATGCCGCCATTGGTCACGACCGTGTCGCCCTTGCGCAGGCCTTCCACCATCAAGCGATGTTCCTTGATGCGCTTTTGCTGCGGGCGGATGAGCAGAAAGTAAAAGATGGCGAACATCGCCACCAGCATGAGCAAACTGCCGACATTGGGATCCATGATGGGTGCGCTCCGGAAGGCGGGGAATGGGCCGCGGCCCTGAATTCAGGCGCGGACCATATCAGCGCCGGCCGTGCTGGCAAGCGCGACGCTGCGCCCCGTAAAGCCGCTAGAGATCGCGGGCGGGCAGGATTTGCAGCGGATCCACGGGCCGGCCGCCGCGGCGTAACTCGAAATGCAGCTGCGCGCGGGGAGCCAGCCCGGTTTGGCCGACCTCCGCCACCAAGTCCCCACGCCGCACCCGCTCGCCCTCACCGACCCACAATGCGCGCGCGTGACCATAGGCGCTGACCCAATCATCATCATGTTGAATCAACAGCAGATTCCCATAACCGCGAAGGCCGTCGCCGGCATACACCACAACGCCGTCACGCACCGCCCGCACCGGCTCGCCGGCCTGCGCCGCAATGGTGAGCGCCGCGCTCAGAGCGCGCGGCGTCTCGGCTCGGGGAGCCAGCGCGCCGATCTCCTCCAACGGCCATACAAATGCCGGCGCCGCCGCCCGCGGCCGGCTTGGCCCGGAGAGGGTTTCAGGCCCGCTGGGCGCAGCGTGCGTCACGGCCTGCGGGGCCTGCACACTGTCTTGACGCCAATCGCGCGCCAAGGCGGGCAGCACCAACACATCGCCGGAACGCAGCCGGATATCCCGGGGCAGGCCGTTCATCAGGGCCAAGGAGCGCGGGTCCACCCGATGTGCATAGGCGACCATCTGCAGGGTGTCGCCGCGCTGGACACGATAGGTGTTGGGCGGCGGCAAGCGCAGGCTTTGGCCCGCCATCAGCGTAAAGGGCGCCGGCAGATCATTCGCCTCGATCACCGCGCGCAGGCTCACTTGATAGCGTTCGGTCAGCGCGAACAGCGTGTCGCCGGCGCGCACCCGGATCCGGTCGGGGCGCTCGGCGAGCCGCTGCGCCGCAGGGCTGAGGCCCCGTCCAGCCTCCACCGCTTCCATGCGGGACGGGCCGCCGGGCGCGCCAGCGCCCATCGCGCACCCCGCGCCCCACAGCGCCAGCGTCACAACGCCGACACCCCAACCCCCGCCGCGCCGGCGCACGGACATCACACTTACGCCGAAGCCGGCGTGGTGAGCGCCGCCTCCAGCGTTTCGCGCACATCCTCGGCCGTCAGCTCCAGCCGCAAAGGCGTCACGGAGATGTAGTTGTTGTAGATGGCGTAAAGGTCATCGCCATGATCGGTGGAGGACAGCCCGCCCTCAAAGCCGAGCCAGTAATAGGTGCGCCCGCGCAAATCCCGGCGTTTTTCCGCATGCATATGCCATTGATCGCGCTCGCCATGGCGGGTGACGTGCACGCCCTTCACCTCATCCGGCGCACAGGCGGGGAAGTTCACATTCAGCACCACATCCTTCGGCCAGCCGGCGGCCATCAAGCGCTTCAGCACCGCCGGGCCATGCACAGCGGCCACCTCAAAGGGCGTTTCGCCCGGATGGGTGTAGTTGGTGAGCGTCTGCGACAGCGCGATGGCCGGCACGCCCATTTTCATGGCTTGCAGCGCCGCGGCGATGGTGCCGGAGACCGTGACATCGTCCGCCAAATTCTGCCCGCGATTGACGCCGGACAGCACAAGGTCAGGAATTTGGCCTTCCACCAAATCATGCAGGCCGAGAAAACACGCATCCGAAGGCGTGCCCGCCACCGAAAAGCGCTGCGGCCCCAGCTTGCGGGTCATGATGGGCTCCGTCAGCGTCAGCTTGCGCGAGGCGCCCGACTGCTCCGATGCAGGCGCAGACACCCAGATGTCCTCGCTGAGCTCCTCGGCCATCGCCTCCAGGATTTTCAATCCCGAAGCCTCCACGCCATCATCATTGGTGAGTAAAATTCGCGGATTGGCGGGGATCATGGCGAGGCTCCTCAGACAAGGCTCGGGGCGCGCTGAGTGACCGCGGAAAACGTCGTTCCACTCCGCTCAGCGCTGCTGCATACATGGCTGCATTCGGCGCGTACGCCGAGTCAAAATCATGGCTGTCAGGCCGGGGCGGTTTCCCCCGCCGCGCCGATGCGTTCCAGCCCGCCCACATAGCTGCGCAGGGCGTCGGGAATGGCGATGCTCCCATCCGCTTGTTGGAAATTCTCCATCAGCGCCACCAAGCAGCGGCCCACCGCCACGCCAGAACCATTGAGGGTGTGGAGGAATTCCGGCTTGGTCTTCTTCCCGTCGGCGGAGGCCGGTCGATACTTCGCATCCATGCGTCGGGCCTGGAAATCGCCACAGGTGGAGCAACTGGAAATCTCGCGATAGACGCCTTGGCTGGGGATCCAGACCTCCAAATCATAGGTTTTGCGCGCCGCGAACCCCATATCGCCGGTGGAGAGCGTGAGCACTTTATGCGGCAATTCCAAGCGCTTGAGCACCTCCTGCGCGCAATCTGTCATGCGCTCCAGCTCCGCATCGGACTCCTGCGGCGTGGTGATGGACACCAGCTCCACCTTGTCGAATTGGTGCAAGCGGATCATGCCGCGGGTGTCGCGCCCCGCGCTGCCGGCCTCCGAGCGGAAGCACGGCGTATGCGCCACATAGCGGCGCGGCGCATCATCCTCGGCCAGGATCTGCCCCGCAACGATGTTGGTGAGCGGCACTTCGGCGGTGGGGATCAAATAATGATCACCATTGGTTTTGTAGAGGTCTTCCTCAAACTTGGGCAGTTGGCCCGTGCCATACAGGGCGTCGCCGCGCACCAGATAAGGCGGGCTGACCTCGGTATAGCCATGCTCATTGACGTGGAGGTCGAGCATAAAGGCCGCCAAGGCTCGCTCCAGCCGCGCCAACTGGCCTGACAACAACACAAACCGGCTGCCGGACATGGCGACGGCGGTCTCAAAATCCATCAGGCCGAGGCTCTCGCCCAAATCGACATGATCCCTGGGCTCAAAGCCAAGTTCGGTCGGCGTACCCCAACGGCGGGCGGCCACCTCCACATTGGCGGCCTCATCCGCGCCCACCGGCACATCCTCCAAAGCGAGATTGGGCAGCGCCTCGAGAATGCTGGTCAGCGCCTCGCGGGCATCGCGCTCGACCTCGTCTTGCGCCTCCATGGTCGCTTTGTGTTGGGCGACCTCGGCCATCAGCTCTTGCGCCTTCGCTTCGTCCTTTTGGGCTTTGGCTTTACCGATTTGCTTGGAGGCGGCGTTGCGCGCGGTTTCGGCGTCCTGCTTGGCGGTCACGGCCGCCCGCAACTGCTCGTCCAGCGCCAAAATGCGGGACGAAGGAGCGTCCGCCACGCCGCGTTTGGCCAAAGCCGCGTCAAAAGCCGCCGGATCATGGCGGATGAGCTTGATGTCATGCATGGGGATCACCGCTGGAGAACGAAGCGTGCCGCTGCATACCGCGCCAGGATGCGCCAGGTCCACCTCAGCGCAAGGGCGGCGCCTACGCGGAGGCTTCGTCTTCGGTGTCCTCGTCCTCCCAGCGGCGCTCCATCAGGCGCACGGCGACGATGGACAGGCCATACAGCGCCAGCACCGCCGCGCCCAAACCAATCTGCGACATGGGATCGGGCGGCGTGAGGAAGGCGGCGACGAGGAAAATCCCCACCACCGCATAGCGCCAGTATTTGATCAGCGTCTGGGAGGTGATTAGCCCCGCGCGCGCCGCCAAGGTCAGCGCCACCGGCATTTGGAAAGCGAATCCAAAGGCGAGGATCAGCGTCGTCACCAGGCTGAGATAATCCGCCACCCGCGGCAGCAGCTCAATGGCCAGTACGCCCTGCCCGCCCATTTGCTGCTGGTTGAGGGCGAATTGCAGCACCAAAGGTAGGATAAAATAATATACCAGCGCTCCACCCAGGGCGAACAGAACCGGGGCCGCAATCAAATACGGCAAAAAGGCATATTTCTCATTGCGGTACAGACCTGGGGCGATGAAGGCATATAACTGATAGGCCACGACTGGAAAGGCGACGATGATGCCGCCGAATAAACCAAGCCGTAACTTCGCGAAGAAGAACTCCAGGGGCGAGGTGAAGATGAGTCGTAAGTTTTCGATGTCCCCGCCCTCGGCCATGGCGGCGGCGCGCTGAAACGGCGCCAAGAGGACATTGTAGATCCACTGCGCAAAGAAAAAGCAGACCACAAAGCCCAGCCCGATGGCGATCAGCGCAATGATGAGCCGCATCCGCAATTCGAGCAGATGATCGAGCAGCGGCGCACGGCTGTCCTCCAGCGCGGCCTCTTCATCTTCGGGCGTTGACGGCGCGGGTGCGCCAAACACGCCCACTAAGCGCGCTCCCGCGGGATAGATCCATCGGACGCGTCATCCAACGGGCTTGGCTCAGCCGCCTTGTTGGCCGGCTCCGCAACGCTAGGCGTCGCCGGGGATGGCGCGTCTGGCGAGGCCGCCGCCAAGGCGGACGGCGCCGTGTGTTGGGCCGGCGCGTCCGCCTGCCCCGCCGCGGCTGTCTGGGCTGGAGCGCTTTGTAGAGCCGGGGCCGGGGTCGCTGACGCTGACGCAGACGCAGACGTGGCGGAGGCCGGCGCATCGCCGCCATGGCGCCAATCGTTCTCCAAGCCGCGCGCCTCATCGCGCAAATCGTCTAAGGGCTTGCGCACATCATCCAGCGGCTCGAGCCGCTTTAGCGACTGGATCTCCCGACGCAGCTCGCTGAGTTCCGTCTCGCGGCCGATTTCGTCAAAGCTGCGCTGGAATTCGCGGCCCATCTGGCGTGCTTGACGCACCACATCACCGACACGGCGCAGCATCAGCGGCAGCTCACGCGGGCCCACAACCACCAGCGCCAGCACCGCCAGCAGCAACAACTCTGCAAAGCCGAATTGCGGCAACATGGGACCTGCCTTCGCCGTGTGACAGCGCCGAGCTGATTAGCTCTGCGCCTTATCCTTGGCCGGCTCGGCGGCGGCATCGATGGTTTGGCCCGCATCGCCCACCGCTTTGGGCGCCGCCTCGTCGCCATCCTTCAAGCCTTTGCGGAAGCTGGTGATGCCTTTCGCCAAGTCGCCCATCACAGCTGAAATCTTGCCGCGCCCGCCGAACAAAACAGCGATGAGCAACACCACCAAACCAATTTGCCACAGACTGGGGCTCACGGAATCCTCCACATCATCAATCTCGAAAGTACGCGCCTTGGGGGGCATGTGGCAACGCCCCCCGCCCAGCGCTAGCACACGCTGCGATCGCTCGGCATACCACCGCGATCTTGTCGCATATTATAGAGGAGCCGAGGCGCGCGGCGCGACGTTAGACCGCGCCAGCGTCCATAAGCCGCGCCAATTCCGCTTCGGCGGCGGGCGCGTCCATAGTGGCGGACGGCGCGCGGACCCGCTCGGCCGTCTGAGCACGCCGCAGAGCGTCACCGGCCAAGGCCGGCGCCTCCGCCGCGATGGCGCGCATCTCAGTCATATCCCCATTGCAATGGAGCAGCATATCGCACCCGGCCTCCAGGGCGTGGCGGGCCCGGGCGCCCATGGGCCCGCTGAGCGCCTTCATCGACAGATCATCGGTCATCAAGAGGCCGTCAAAGCCGATATAGCCCCGGATGACGTCGCGGATCACGGTGCGCGACAAGGTCGCAGGACGCTCGGCGTCGTAGGCGGTGAAAATCACATGCGCGGTCATCGCCATGGCCGTGTTGGCCAGCGCGTAAAAGGGCGCGAAATCATGCGCCTCCAGCGCCGTGCGCGACGCCTCCACCCGCGGCAGCGCCAGATGGCTGTCCACCGTCGCCCGGCCATGGCCGGGAATATGCTTGATGACGCCAGCCACCCCGCCCTCTTGCAGGCCGATCAGCGCCGCGCGCCCCAAGGCCGCCACTTCCGCCGGAACGCTGGAGAAAGCCCGATCGCCGATGATTGGGTCGGCATCCCCCGCCGGCAGATCGAGAACGGGCGCACAGCACACGTCGATGCCACAACGCCGCAGATCCGCAGCGATCAAGCCATGATTGATCCGCGTGGCGCGCAGTGCGGCCTCGCGAGCGCGACGATAGCGCGCGCCAAACATCGCCGCCGGCGGCGCCGCGCGCCAGTGGGGGGGGCCGAGTCGTTGAACCCGCCCGCCCTCTTGGTCGATCAAAATCGGCGTATCGCGCCCCACACAATCGCGCAGCGCAGCCGTCAACGCGGAAACTTGCGCCGGCGTCTCCACGTTGCGCGCGAAGAGAATAAAGCCCCATGGATCGACATCGCGGAAAAACGCCGCCTCCTGCGCGCTCAAGGCCGGACCGGCGCAGCCGAGTATCACGGCGCGCGCGCTCACCGGCGCGTCACCAAGCAGCCATGGCCGCGGGCCGTGACTTCGGCGCAAAACGCAGCGGCCCGCGGCGCGCTGTCGAAATCCAGCACATACACGCGGTGATAGACGCCGCGTTCGCCCAAATCCGTCTCCTCCAGGGCGTGCTGCCGGTCGGTGAACAAATCACCGGCTTCACGCAGCAGCATCTCCCAGGCCAACTCCGCCCCGCGGCGGGAGCGGAACGAGCCCAGCTGCACCGCATAGGGCCCCAGCGCCGTGGCGGCGGGGGCGAGCCCCTCGGCGCGATCGGGGCGCAAGGAGCGCGGCGCGGGCATCGGCGGCGCGGTCACGGCGGCCTGCGGATCGTCGAGAGTGGCCGGCGCATCGGCCCCGATGGCCGCACGCCCGTCGGAAGGCATCGGGCTTTGCCCAGCATCCTCGGGGCCGGCGGCTTGCGCTTCGGGCGCCAAGCCTGCGGCGCGATCGGTGGCGGTGGCCCGGGGTGGAGCGCCGCGCTCCAACCGGTCGAACACGCGCGCCTCCAGATGCGGCGTCTGCGCGCCGCCGGGATCCAGCGGCGTCGTTTTAAAGTGCCCCTCTGCGGCCTGGATGACCGGCGCGCCTTCGCGTCCGCCCACCCGGACGCCCTGATGATAGGCGCTCCACACCACGGCGGAGACCGCGGCCAGCACCGCCATGGATACGCCCAACACCAAGCGCCCGCGACCTGTGTGGGCCTCGGCGGCCGCGGCGGGGTGCGCCTCGTGAGCGAACAGAGCTTCGGCGGCGGAAAAGCGCGGCGATGGGTCCATAGCTGGGCTCCTCATCTGCAAAGGCGGCGGCTGGCGCGGGCTACCAAAGCGGGTCAAGCGTGAACAAACGGCGATGCTCTTCCAAGGCGAAACGGTCCGTCATGCCGGCGATGTAGTCGCTCACCAAGCGGGCGGTGGGCGCGGTATCAGGCGAAGCGGCCCGCGCGCGCCATTCCGTCGGCAGCAAAGACGGATCGCTCACAAACGCCTCGAACAACTGGGTGATGATGCGCTGGGCGCTGCGCATTTTGCGGTTCACCCGCGAGTGGCGGTACATATTTTCAAACAAGAAGGCGCGCAGCGGCCGCTCAGCGCTCAAGCTTGCGTCGGAAAACGCCGCCACCGGCTCGGCAGCCGCGCGGATCGCTTGGGCGTCGGGCGGGTCCAGCGCCTGGATGCGCCGCGTGGTTTCGGTGACGCAATCCTCCACCATCCGGCTGATGAGACGCCGCACCGCTTCATGAATGAGCCGCCCGCTCTCCAAACCGGGATAACGCTCGCGCACGCTCGCGAACACATCGCCCACCACCGGCAGATCCAAAATCGCCTCGATCGGGAACAGGCCGGCGCGCAGCCCGTCATCCAGATCATGATTGTTGTAAGCGATGTCATCGGCCAGCGCCGCAATCTGCGCTTCGGGGCCGGCGTGGGTGGCCAGCTCCAGCCCCTCCCAATGCTCGTACGCGCGCAGAGCCCATGGCAAATCCGCGCCGGCCTCACCAACGCGCAACAACGGGCCATTGTGTTTAACGATGCCCTCCAGCGCCTCCCAGGTGAGGTTGAGGCCGTCAAACTCCGCATAGCGGGCCTCAAGCTTGGTCACCAAACGCAGGGTGTGGGCGTTGTGATCAAAGCCGCCATAGGCCTGCATGGCCCCGGCCAACGCCGCTTCGCCGGCATGGCCAAACGGCGGATGTCCCAAATCATGAGCCAGCGCCAGCGCTTCAGCCAAATCTTCGTCAAGGCCCAGCCGGCGCGCCATGGCGCGGGCGATTTGCGCCACCTCAATGGTGTGGGTGAGGCGCGTGCGAAAGTGGTCGCCCTCATGGGCCACAAACACTTGCGTTTTATGTTTTAGACGCCGAAAGGCCGTGCTGTGAATGATGCGATCGCGATCGCGCTGAAACACGGAACGCGAGGCGCTTTCGGCTTCCCGATGGCGGCGCCCGCGGCTCTGGCTGGGATCGCTGGCGTACGGCGCGCGCCAGGGCGCGCCTGGCTGAGCGACGCCAGATCGCGGAATTTCACGCGCGACGGTTTGCGCGGACGGGGCGGACACCATATTTTCCTCCTAACACGCGAATGACGTGTAAGGCGATTTGACCACCGCGCACCAGACGCGGCGAGGAGCCCCGGCGATGACCCAGACTGACAGCCATGGCGAGAATGCGGCGGTGAGCCTTAGCGAGGCGGCTGCTGCGCAGATTAAACGCATCACCAGCGAGCATGGCCGGCGTTACTTGCGCGTGGGCGTGCTGGGCGGCGGCTGCTCAGGCTTTTCCTACGCCTTTGACTTCGCAGATGATTTACAGGGCGATGACATCGTGATTTCCCGCGATGGCGCCGGCGTGGTCATTGACGCGGCGTCCCTGCCGCTCTTGGCCGGCTCGCAGATCGACTATGTGGATGCGCTGATCGGCGCCTCATTCCAAGTGCGCAACCCCAACGCCGTCAGCGCTTGCGGCTGCGGCGTCAGCTTCTCCGTGTGATAGCGGCGTCGCCTTTGCGCGTCGTCGTCCACGCCGCCCCCCCTCACCCCGACGCGCTGCCCCTAAACGCTGTGCGGTTTGCCGCCTCCGGGCCGCCATAATTACCCCCTCTCCTTACGCTCTTGCCGTTTTTTGCAGTGAAAACGGTAAGGGACGCCGGCCGTGCGCCTGATTTGGATCACTTTTTGCAGTGCGGTATGGACGCCTGGCGGCGAAACGGGCATCGTATTCTTGTGATTTGTGGTGATCATGTCACACCGGCCCAAGCAGAGGGCGTGGACGGCATGGCGAACTCCGGGGTGGGTGATGAGTCGTAAGGGCAGCAGCTTTGTATTCGCCGCGCTCGGCGTCAGCGTGATCGCGCTGGTCTTCGCCACGGCCTTGTTCGCATCCAATTATCTGGTGCAATCGGGCTTTATCGCCCCCGGCGCCACGGTTCTGGTTCACATCGCCCTGGCGGTGGGGGCTTTGGTCGTGGCTTTTCCAGGCTTCGTGTTCTTGTGGCTTGCGGACATGACCAGTGAAATCGCCACACTGCGGGCTACGCTCGACGCCATCGCGCGCTCCGCGGACGGCGCGCGGGCCGCCCAAGCCGCCGCGCGCACCGAGGAGCGGATGCAGCCCTTTGTGGATCAAGGCGAGTTTGATCCGCAGCGCGGTGATGATCTGCGCCGCGATCTACCGCCGCGCGCGGGGTATGACCGCATGGCGGATCATGAGCGCCGCGCCAACGACAGAGCCTCCGAGCGTCGAGCTGCGCGCCCCGCCCCCGTCCGCGATCGCTTAGAGCGGCGCTATGGCGGCGAGGCCGATGACGCGCTGCACGGCGCCGATCGCCAGCGCCCCGATCGGGACATGCGGGATAGGACTGCGGACGCCGCGTCGGAGCGCTCGGCTCCGACCGCGGACGCCGCGCGTTTGGATGTGGACCGTGCCAGCATGAACGGGCGCGCCCGCTACGGCGCCCCTGAGGCCCCGCCAGCAAGCGATCCGCTCACCATGCGCCCGTCTGAACGCCGATCGGATCCCGACATTTCCGCCATTGAACGCAACGGCCGCACACTGCGCCGGCCGCCCCCGCCCTTGCGTGATCCAGCGGCGGAACTGGACGCGTTGTTGCGCGAGCAGGAACGTCGCGGTCGGCGCAATGGCATGCGGTCGGATGATTTGGCTGATGAACGTCCCGCACCCGGCCGTATTCCCTACTAATGGGACGCGAGCGCGGGTGGCCCGCATAACCGCGGGCTTAAAGCCGCGTTTGGCCCACATCCCTGCCGAGGCGGGGCGGCCGTCGCGGCGCGCCATCATTTTCGCGCTTCAGCCGACAAGCCACATCAGGCCCGCCCCTGCGCCCGCCATGTGACCGAAAGCCGCAAACGCACCCACATACCCAGCCGGTGCAAAGCGCCAGCCATAGCTGGACCACGTCAAAACCACCGCCAAAACCAGGGTGATCGGGGCCGTCGTCACCACCCAGCGGACAAGCTGATCGGCGATCGGCTCAACGCCTGGCGCCAATCCGCTCAACGCCGCCGCCGCAAAGCTCAACGGGACAAACAGAAACCCGCAGGCTATCGTGAGCACCATGGCCCAGAGCCCCGCCACCATGCGCGCCATCGTCATTTGTGTCCCCCTTTCGCCCCCTCGGACGCACCTGCGCCCTAGACCGGAGCCCCTTCATGCTTGTGGCGTCTTGGAACGTTAACTCGATTGGGGCGCGTCTGCCCACCATTGTGCAATGGCTGACGCAGGCGCAGCCGGATGTGGCCTGCTTGCAGGAAATCAAATGTGTGGAGGAGAAGTTCCCCTACGCCGCCTTGGAAGATATGGGCTATACTTGCGCAGTCTTGGGCCAGAAGAGCTATAATGGCGTGGCGATATTATCACGCTATCCTTTGGAGGATATCCGGCGCGGGCTCCCCGGTGAGCCTGAGGATCAGCAAGCCCGCTATTTGGAGGCCGTCATCAACGTTCCGGGCCAGACGTTTCGGGTCGCTTCGATCTATTTACCTAATGGAAACCCTGTACCATCTGAAAAGTTCGACTACAAACTGCGTTGGTTCCGGCGCTTAATCGCCCATGCTCAAGACTTGGCGCGCTTAGAGGAAACACTCATTCTTGCGGGCGATTACAACGTCATTCCGCGCGATGTCGACGTGCATGACCCAGCCGCCTGGGCCGATGATGCGTTACTCCAACCGCAAAGCCGCGCCGCCTACCAGGCGCTCGCTTGGGCCGGTTTTTACGACGCCTATGCTTTGCAGGACGGGCGCGCGCATCAATACACGTTTTGGGATTATCAAGGTGGCGCGTGGCCTAAAGATCACGGCGTGCGCATCGACCATCTGATGCTCAGCCCCCAAGCGGCTGACCAGCTGTCGGACGTTATGATTCATCGCGACGCCCGCGCCATGGACAAACCCTCCGACCATGTGCCGATCACCGCGCGTTTTGACGTCACGTCCACCACAGTTTGAACGCATCCATCCTGCCGCCCACCAAACATGGACGGACCTGCGCGGCCTGATCACCAATTGCGACGACCCGTTCAGAACACGTGACGCCGTTTCACCTGCCTGCGGCGCCGAGACGCCTTGAGATCTGGGTGAGTCTGCGAGCACAATCTTCACACCCCACAGGGTTTTGCTTCCGCCTTGGCTGCAGAGCGGTCGGAGCGACAACAACCCCACGTTAAGACCGCGTGCGTAGCGTTTGTTTGCTGGTCCTCGCCTTTGCGACTCAGCAAATATTACACAAAATCGTTCGGAGAGACGTCATGACCCGCCACGCCCTATTTCCTGCCCTCAACGCGGCTTGCATCTTCGCTCGCCCGGCCCCGCATGAGGGCGCCGCGAACGCGGATAATGAAAACGCGCCGACGCCGGACACCAGCGCTCTGGCCGAGCCCATGACCGAAGTGGCGCAAGACCCCACTTACGTGCGCGCCGCGTAATTGCTGGCATGTCGGGCGGTCCGCGTCGCCAGAAGCGCGCTGACGCACCGCCTTCAGGCATCGCACTGTGACGAGGCGGTTGCGCTCCGCGCCGGCGCTATGCGCGGTCAAGCGAGGCCCGCGATTGCGGCTATGGGTAAGCCGGCCTAGCTCAGCTCCATCGCGGTGAGCCGGGCGAGCGCAGCTTCGAGCTTTTGCTTCTGCTGCTCATAGCTCTGCTGCTTGTCGCGTTGTTCCGCAACGACATACGCTGGCGCCCGCTCCAAAAATTTGGGATTGTTCAGTTTTTTCACCAGCCGATCGATTTCATTGGCGTTCTTGGCGATTTCTTTGCTCAGCCGCTTACGTTCCTCGTCCAAATCCATCACGTCGCCAATGGGCAGGACGAGACGCGCACCGTCCACAACCGTTTGAATGGCGCCGGGCGGCTCCTTACGACCAAGCTTGGCGTCCTGTAGCTGGGCCAAACGGCAGAGCGCGTCGTGATGAGTCTTTAGGCGTGTACGGGTTTGCGCATCGGCTCCAAAGACTCGCAAAGGAAGCTTCGCAGCCGCCGGCACGTTCATCTCGGCCCGGACGGAGCGGATCTCGGTCACCAGTCGGATCAGCCAATCCATCTCGGCGACAGCCTCTTCATCCACGCCGGTTTCTATGGGCTTCGGCCAGTGGGTCGCGGTCAGCAAGCCCTCTCGCGGTGTCTCGCCGGCGGTTTGGCCCCACAACGCCTCCGTGATGAAGGGGCTGAAAGGATGTAGGACTTTGAGCAATTGATCCAAAGTCCAGGCTGCGCAGGCGCGGGTTTCCGCCAGAGCTTCCGTGTCCTCGCCTTCGAGGATTGGCTTGATCAGCTCCAAATACCAATCGCAGAAAATGTTCCAAGCAAAGCGATAGACCGCGCCCGCCGCTTCATTGAAACGATAAGCGTGCAAATGCTCGCTGACCGCGTCAGCCGTGCGGGCGACTTCCGCTATAATCCAGCGATTGACCGTCAAAGTCGCCGAGGCCGGATCCCAGGCTGGATCCCTGACAGCGCCACGCATTTCGAGGAGGCGCGCGGCGTTCCAGACCTTGGTGCCGAAATTGCGATAGCCCTCCACCCGCTGCTTGGACATGCGAATGTCGCGACCCTGGGCTGCGAGCGCGGCCAAAGTAAACCGCAAGGCATCGGCGCCATATTCGTCGGCCAACTCCAAGGGATCGATGACATTCCCCTTGGATTTCGACATTTTCTGCCCCTTCTCATCGCGCACCAAAGCGTGGATGTAGACATCATGGAAGGGGATTTGTTTTTGGAAGTGGATACCCTGCATCATCATGCGGGCGACCCAAAAGAAGATAATGTCATGGGCCGTCACCAGCACGGAGGTGGGGTAGAAGTCCGCCAGTTCTTCAGTTTCGGCCGGCCATCCCAGCGTTGAAAACGGCCACAGCGCGGAAGAAAACCAGGTGTCGAG
>CAZGCB010000024.1:0-19380 GCA_964524065.1 uncultured Caulobacterales bacterium
TTCAAACACACCATTCTTTCACTCAGAATGGCTGCGTTCAAAGGGGACCGGTCAACCTTGGCGGTCGCATCTCTCATACCATCAGCGACCTGCCCCTTTCAGGCCTGCATGTTTCGCCGCGCCGGCGCGACGTGAGCCCCCCTCACCGTAGGGCGCACACCGGTGCGTCCTTGACAAAGGCCAGTTTATGAATTGAATTCAATTCAATACTGAACCGAATTCAGGATGGCGTGATGTCAGGCGGCGCCCCCGAACGATTGCTGATGGCGGCTGAGGCGGAGCTGATCGCCCATGGAGGGCGACTCGAGATGACGGCCGTCGCCAAGCGCGCCAACGCCTCTGTTGGCCTCGCCTATCACCATTTTGGCTCCAAGACGGGTTTGGTGGCGGCGGTGGTCGAGCGCTTCTATGAGCCCCTGCGTACGCTGATGATGGGTCCAAGCGGAGCGGATCTGGCGAGCTGGGTGCGCGTTGAGCGGGAGCGGTTCTCGCGCCTCATCGACTATTATTATGACCACCCCCTCGCGCCCCTTCTGGTGGGCCGCATGGGCCGCGAGCCTGAAGTGATCGACATGGAGCGGGAGCATTTGGACCGCCTCATGAGCGAGGGCGCACGCAATCTTGCAAGGGCGCAGGAGCGCGGGATCATCACCGCTGCAATCGATCCCGATGTCGCCATCGGCCTGATCATTGGCGGCTTTCAGCAAGCGCTCCATCGCGCGCTTCACGCATCCCCACAGCCGGATCGGACAGACCTGATGGCGAAGCTGTGGGTCTTGTTGGCGGGCATGGTGCGCCTGCCAGATGACGCAAAACTTTAAAACAAAACAGGGAGGTGGCTATGGAGTACAAAGAAATCAGCGTCGAAACGCGTGGGCCGGTGAGGATCATTCAGTTCAACCGCCCGGAGGTGATGAACTGCGTGGGCCTCAACACACACCATGAGCTGGTGCATGCCTGGGACGCCTTTCGTGATGATGAGGACGCGCTGGTCGCGGTGATCACCGGCGCCGGAGAGCGGGCGTTTTGCGCCGGCGGCGACCTCACGGGCGGCGTCAATCTCAGCCCGACAGGCGCCGCCTTCGAGAAAACCAGCGCCTCCGTGCTGGCCTCCCATGAGCGCGGCGAGCAGCCGGGCGTGCTGGGGCCGAGCCGCTGGACGGACATCTACAAGCCCATCATCGCGGCCGTGAATGGCGTCGCCTATGCCGGCGGCCTGGAATGGGCGTGTTATGCCGATATGCGCATCGCCGAAGAGCATGCCTCCTTCGGCGTCACCTGTCGGCGCTGGAATATTGGTCTGGCCGATGGCGGCACCCAACGCCTGCCGCGTATTGTCGGCATGGGCCGGGCGATGGAACTGATGCTCACCGGCAAAGTGATCAGTGCAGACGAGGCCTATCGTATTGGTTTGGTGAACGAAATCGTGCCCAAAGGCCAAGGGCTCGCGCGCGCGGTCGAACTGGCGGAGTTCATCGCCACCCTGCCGCAGGGCGCGATCCGCACCGACAAAGAAGCGGCGGTTCGTGGGTTCGGCCGGCCGATTGATGAAGGCCTGCGGATCGAGGCCGAGTGCTTCCACCGCTCCTTTTTCCATCCTGACACTGAGGAGGGGCTGCGCCGGTTTCGTGAGCGCGATCATCCCGACCGCAAGAAAGGCGCGCCGGCGAAGACGCCGGGCATTGTGCGTGAACTGAGCGACTAACAGAGGCTGAGCGACTTGGAGCCAAGCCGCTCGGCATCGCTTGAACGCATTGGCGAGAGAGGGCGGCGCTAGGCCGCCCTCAGCGCGTCAACGTCGCTTCAACACCATCTGCGTGCACCGAAACACGGCTATGCGCCGATCGTCGGAGTCCCGTGTCACCTCGCAATCCCAAACTTGGGTCGTGCCGCCCAGATGCACGGGACTGGCGACGCCCAGCACACGCCCTTCCGTGGCGGTGGCGAAGAAGTTTGATTTGAGTTCGATGGTGGTGAAGCCGGCCGTTGTGGCCGGCAAGCTGGCCAGGCACGCCATGCCGCACATGCTGTCGGCGAACGACACGATCGAACCGGCGTGCAGGAACCCGTTCGGCGCCATGTGGTGGGGCGCTATGTCGAAATAGCCTTGAGCTCCGGAGCGCGTGATCGCTGCGATGGTGATCCCCAAATGGCCAGGCAGGGTGTTGGCGCTTTGGGCGTTGATGGTGTCCAGCGAAAGGTCGGTGTCGGATAAGAGATACGTCATGGGATCCTAATGACCATGTGCGAATACGATGTGATCAGGTTCGGTGCTGAGCCGAAGGCGCGTCTTGCTTGGAACAGCGCCTATCAAATCTGGATGGCTTTCGCGTCGCTTCCGTTCTTGTGCGCCGGGCTGCCCCGTATGGCGCGTGGCCGGGATGGAAACCTCATCATGCGGTGACGCGGGCCCGTCCGGAGATCTCAGTCCGCCCACGGCGTCCTCACAAATCCGGCCGCAGGGTCAGAACCGTCCGTGTGTTCGTTTCGATCGCGGCGTCGCTAAACCACCAATAGGTCTGCGCGTTCGGATCAAGCCAGTCATCGATTTGATCCGACAGCTGAGCATGGAATGTCCGGCCCACAACGCCCCCCGGCATGACGGCGCGGATTTTGTCGGGGTCGTTCAGGTCCGCCGTCATGCGCAGCGAAGCCGCCCAGTACGGATCGAATGGGCGGTGGAAGGGGAACAGCGCCCGCTGCAGCGTTTCGCCTGAGCCCGGCATGGCGATATCGCGGTTGCCCGTGAGGCGCCCAGCGGGGCCGTCAAGCCGCAGGGGGCCGCGGAAGCGCACCCGATGCACCGCGCCCCACATCCAATCCTCGGGTTGAGCCCCATAGCGCGCCGTCAGGGCGGCTCGTGTCTCTTGCCCGGCGCGGCGAATGAGCGTCGGCAAATCTTCCAGCGATCCGGTGCGACCATCATCGAACCATGGGGAAGCCCCGGCGATTAGCATGGCGCGGAACCGCTCATGCCAGAAGTACCAGCTGCGCAGCATATCGGCGGTCAGGTCCGGTCCAAGCTCGTCCTCATAGGTCAGTCGGGCGAGTTGACGGATCATCTCTTGAAACACGGTCGGCGCCACCGCATCGATGCGGTCATGATAGTCCCACTGCGCCAAGGTGTCGCCGAGGGCGGCGATGTCCGCGTCCGGCGTTTCGCGCAAGGCGGAGGCGAGGATGGGTGCGATTTCCTGCGCGAACAGGTTGAAGTCATCATGGTGCGCCGCCCAGGCGTCTTGCGCGCTCACCTGCGGCGCGCTGAAGAGCTGTTGCATGCGGCGATAGCGATAGGACGGCGACACCGATGTCGCATAGGGGTAAGCGAAATCCCGTGGTGCTGTCATGTGGTTGGCGGTTCCCGTCCAGCCACGCGGCGGCTCCAACTCCGTCGGCATCTCATCGCCTGGAATTAAGCCGGCCCAGTTGTCGCCCCCGTCGCCGGCGGGGAAGGGCGCCATGCCGTCTCCAGCGAGCCGCACGGGCGCGGCGCCGCTGGCGCGACGCGCCACACGTCCGTCCACATCACCCACAACAAAGTTCAGCGAAATCGACCGGATGTCGCTCACGGCGTCCAACGCGTCGGCCACGGAGTCGGCCATGATCAAACGCTCAATGCCCAATTGCGGCGCCAGAAATTCTGCTGCCGCCCACCGCAGGGAGAGCACGGCGTTGGCGCCCGCCTGCATCCCGTGATCGCTGATCACCGGGCCGCGGCGTGTGAAGCGGATTTCGAGCCGTTCTTCGCGCACGCCCTCGGGCGCAGTGTCATCGGCAATGCGGATCACCTCCTCCAGCCGTGTGAACGCCAGCGAGATGTCGCCCTCCAAATATCGTGTGGGATCGGCTGGATCCGGCGTCTCGATATAGAGGTCGATCACATCGGCATAGGCGTTGGTCACGCCGAACGCGATATGGTCGTTGCGGCCAACGAGAATGCCCGGTAGGCCGGCGCTCACGCCGACCATACGCTGTTGCGGGGTAATCAGGCCGACAGGATGCCAAAAGCCCGGCAGGTCGCGCACATCCAAGTGCGGATCATTGGTGACGATGGCCGCGTCCTGCGCCGCTTTCACGCCGCTGATCGCCCAGTTGTTGCTGCCGCCAAGGCCCAGGCGGCTCCATGACGCCTCACCACGCCAGAGTGGGGCATCCAGCCCCAAATCCAGGGTCGCCCAACGCCGCCGCTCATGCGCGGTGTTCTGACTGGCCTCCAAGGGCGGGTCGTCAGGGTTGATCGCCAGCGGCGCGATCGCGGCAAGCGCTTCGGGCCCCAGCCGTTCGAGAATGCGCTGCGCGATGAGTTCAGAATCAAAGTTTCCGGAATTACCCCAGGAACTTAAATACAAAAACGCCAAAGCGTCGGCGAGGGTCCAAGGCTCAGGCGTGACGCCCGCCAGGGCCAGCTCGCGCGGATGCTCGTGGGTGTAATCAGCGATGTAGGCGTTCAGCCCCTCCAGATAGGCGTCAAAGATCGCCCGCGGCTGCGGCGCTAAGATCGCGGCATGACGTGTTGCGATGCGGTGAAACCCGATGATCCGCGCTTGGCGATCACGGTTCAGCACCACATCATCGGGGCCGGGACCAAAGATTTCCGCTAAGCGGCCTTGGGCTGCGCGCTTCGCCAACTCGATTTGAAACAGACGATCTTGGCCAACCACAAAGCCCTGCGCCCGCAGGGCGTCGGCCAGGCTCTCGGCATAGATGTAGGGCACGCCGCGATCATCGCGGCGCACCGTGACAGGCGCATCGAGAACCGCCAGCGACGCCTGCCCTTCGACTTGTCGGTCGTTCATACGCGGCGCGACAATCCATGCCGCGCCCACGGCAACAACCAGGAGCGCCGCGGCGCTCGCCAACACAATGCCCACCACGCGCATCGCGACGCTCCTTTTGGACTCAATCAACGCTTACAGCTGTGCCGAAAGACGGACGAAGTAGTACCGTCCCCGAACATCATAGACCGATGCATCGGTAAAGAACGGGTCGGATGTCGGCACAAAAGGCGGCTCGTTGTCCGTCACGTTATTGACGCCGAGGGTCAGATCAAACGCCCGACCGCGGGCATCGAAACTGACGCCGCCAGCCAAGTTCCAGTAAACTTCGGCGCCCACCTCGCGCAACGCGCTGTCCTCGACGGTCAGTGTGTTGTCGATGGCGGATTCGCCAATGTACCGGATCTGGGAGAAGCCGTGGAACGCCCCGTTGCGGTAGGTGGCGTCCAGGTTCCAGCGGACCTCCGCATTGCCGACCTCGCCGGTGCGGTCGATGGGCGTGGTTCCCGTCCCGCCGGGTGTTTCGACAAGCTCATCGAGGAAGGTCGCAATCCAGCGCAAACGCAAATCGCCAGATGTGTCCGGCAAGCCCAAGCGGCTGAGCGGCGTGTCATACACCACCTCAACGTCCAGACCCCGCGTCTCCAAGGTGTCAAGGTTCTGGAACTCGCTCGTCACTGAAACGATTTCGCCGGTGAGCGGACTGCGTTCAATCTGACCGCAGAAGGCGTTGGGGAACGCTGCAGAGCCAAAACACTGATCGATGATGTCTTGGGAATCCACGGCCGCGATCGCGTCTTGGATCTCGATGTCAAACCAGTCCAGGGACACCGACAGGCCCGGCACGGCGGTCGGCTGGAAGACAACGCCGATGGTGTACGTGTCGGCGGTTTCTTCCGACAGGTCCGGGTTGCCAATGATGTTGGAGAAGTTGAAGCCGAGGCCTGCGGGCACATTCGGCGGAATGCCCGCGGCGTCGCAATTGACCTGTTCATTGGAGCCGGCCAGAGGCGTTTGACACGGATCATCAACGAACAGGACGCCGCCGCCGCCCGATTGGAACAACTCGCGCAAGTTGGGCGCGCGGATATCTTGGGACACGCTGCCGCGCAGGCGCACAGCGTCGGTGGGCGCCCAGCTTGAGCCGAGCTTCCACGTCGTCACGCCGCCCACCGTGGAGTAGTCCGTATAACGGGCTGCGACGTTGACGCTGAGATCCTCCGCCAGCGGTGCGCCGGCGATCAGCGGAATGTTGGCTTCACCGAAGACTTCCGTGACATCGAGCTCGCCGTTAATCGGGAAGAAGGGGTTGAGGAAGGTGTCCCCCGCGGTGACCCGCTCATCGACCTCCGTGTCGATGCTCTCCTCGCGATACTCAATGCCGGCCGCCACTTTCAGCGGCCCGGCGGGCAGCTGCATCAGATCGCCAGCAATGTCCGCGGCCAATACGGTCTGCTCAAGCGTGGCGTCCTCAACCACCGTCCGGTCGAAGACGTAGTCGATCGCCTCCTGTGAGGCTTGGCCTGAGCCGAAAATGTTCAACGGCACACACTCGCCGGTGCACGGGAATAAAGGCGTCAACGTAACGGGGCTAATCGCGCCAATGGCGGCTAGGAAATTGGAGGTGATCCGATTGGTGGGATACACCGCCTCTGATTCCGTCGTGCCGAACTGCGCATAGGCGTTCCAGCGCCAAGAGTCGCCCAGCTCGCCCTCAAAGCCGCCGGCGACACGGTAAATCTGCCGATCCATGGTCTGACGGATCGGGGGCAGATCGGTGTAGACGCGGCCGAACACAAAGGCTTGCTCCCCCGCCGCGAACAGCGCGCCCGCCAAAGCCGGCGGCACAGCCGGACTGTTAAGGGGAATGAGCGCGTCGCCCGGTACGTCGAAGTAAGACCCTTGGAGTTGCTCCGCCTCCGACTGACTGAAGGTGGCCTCGGCGAACGCTGTGAGACGATCGGAGAGGTCAAACCGCGCCGTTCCGGTGGCGGAAAACCGCTCCACCGGCACGATCTGCGGCAGGAAATCCTCAAACGTTGCCGACACCCCGTCCCCGCCAATGGACTGCCCGGTCACGCCCGTGCCGACGACAGCCCCGGGATTGAAAGGCTGCAGCGCTCCCGTCGGGGAGAACTGAGCGGGCAAGCCGGTGCTGGGATCAATGAACAACCCGCCGCCCGTTGTGAACGGAACCCCTTCTGGGCTCGCCACGAACAGGCGCACATTGTCGGCGACGATTTGCGCTGGGATCCCATCATTCGGGCCCGTATCCGCACTGTTGGGGATCAATGTCGTGCCGCGGGAGGAAAAATCACGATCGCGTTCGAAGGTGCCCTCGCTGTCGACATAGTCCAGCCCTAGCGACACATGCCCACGTCCCTTAGCGAAGGTCGTGCCCGCGGCGAGCGACAACAACAGCTGCTCGGCGTCTTCACGGCTGGACACCCCGTACTGCGCGGTGGCCCTCACGCCCTCATAGTCCTCGTCATAGATGATGTTGACGACGCCCGACACGGCATCCGAGCCGTACACAGCCGAGGCGCCGCCGGTCACCACCTCAACCCGATCGATCAGCGCCGTGGGAAGCGCGTTCAAGTCCACGGCCAAATCACGACTGGCGCCGAACACGAAGCGGCGCCCATTCACAAGGGTCAGCGCCCGCTGAGCGCCCAGGCCGCGCAATTCGATGACGTTGGCGCCGCCATTAATCAGGTTGATGCCCGTGGCCTCTGGCGTGATGGAGGACGTGAACGCCGGCAGTTCGTTCAAGATCACCGCGACATCCGAGCCGCCGCGCAAATCATATTGCTCCGCGCCGATCACCGTGAGCGGCGAGGGCGCCGAGAAACCGTCCGTGATGGTCCGCGACCCGGTCACCGTAATGATGTCTTGTTCCTCGGTCTGCGTGTCGGTCGTTTGCGCGTGCGCCGCGCCGCCCGCGACGAGCGTGACGGCCCACGCCGCGCCAGCCAGCAAACGTGACCGTCGCGCCGATTGGTTTTTGACAACCATCCCCTCAGTCTCCTCCAGAATGTGTGCGCGTGGGACGTCCCCTCACGCCGCTCTCCCTGCGGCGGCTGTGCCCCGAAACACGAGCCTAAGCGTCGCGCCATCGCTGCGCGCCGTGGCGCGGCTCGATGACGCCGGCCGCCGCCCAGCCGCGATCATCACGGACCTTTGACACAGTGCCTGCGCTGTCCGTTGTGGCATCCCCGCTCCCTTTGGCGGCGATAGACAAATGTCGAAGCCGACAAAAGTCTGGTCTCCACGGACGGCTTAGGCTCGTTCCGTCCTCCAGCGCCTGGTTGCGACGCCGCATCCACACGCTTACGGCGTTTCGCTTTGCGTCGTCCGGCGGCCTTATCGTCCCCTGCGATTGCGATACCTTCTCGGCGTCTTCCGGGTCACGTGGTTACGGCGCCTCCAGACGTCTTGTCGTTTTGACGTCTTATGAGGGGACCGAAGACGCATCGTTATCGTGGTCGTGGAGCCCGGCGACGGGTGCAGGCTGCGTCCGACCCCGCTCAGCATGGGGCCGGTCTCAGTACAAAAAACGATGGACGGCACGGACGCCTGGCGCCGGCGCGTGTCTCAGTTTGAAATTTCGCGTTGTCGCGTGTGGCAGGGACGGCTTTGGCGCCCGCGTATGACGGGTGAGCGCTGAGCGGCCGTGAGCCGGCGCGACGTCATGTGGCCAATGATGTGGCGGCGATCAGCGCCAAGATTGCGATCCCCATCATCATTGAGATGAGGCCGGGCTTGGAGCGGCGATAGGCGATTCCTGAGCACAGCAGCACGACAGCGCTTAACACGATGAGCGGGTGCGCCAGGCTCCCTCTCAACCCGGGGGCGATGTTGGGCACCAGTATAAAGCCGGTCACGAACATCGCCGCCCCTAGGGCTAAGCCCGCCATATCGAAGCGGATGCCGCGCGCTCGCGGCGCTGCGGGGGCCAAAACGTCCGGCGCATAAGCCTCTGGCGCATCCAATCCGGCAATGACGGCGTCGGCGGCGACCCCGGCGGACAGGCTCTCATCGATATGCTCGCGCAAGACCGCGATCGTGTTGGCGACTTCCTCACGCGGGCGCCCGTTGGCCGACAGAACAGCGCCGACACCATCCAAATAGGTTTCTACGATCTGCGTCGTCTTATCCATCCTGACCGCCTCCATGCTCGGCGATGAGCCCGTCAATGCCGCCCCGCAGCACCTCCCATTGCCCGACGAGATCCTGGAGACGCCCACGGCCTTGGTGCGTCAAGCGGTAATAGCGCCGGGACTTCCCACGGTCCGATGGGCCCTCGCGCATGGTCAAAAGCCCCGCCGCCATCATCTTCGCCAGCGTCGGGTAGAGCGTGCTTTCCGAGAAGGCGAGCGCATCGAGCCGACGCAAGGACGCCAGTATCTCGTAGCCATAGCTCTCATCACGATTGAGGACGACCAAGATGCAGAGCTCCGCAAAACCGCGTCGCATCTGTCGCAGCCAAACCTCGCTCACTCCGCGCCTCCCGATTGACTTTACCTCGGGTGTCGAGGTAATTATACATCGTAACCCGATGTAAACTGGAACCGAGTGTCCGCGATGACCGTTTTTCGTCAAGCACCAATCGCCGCGACCTTGCTGATCGCCTCGTGCGGTGGAAACTCCGCCCCGCCATCGCCGCAACCCGAGCCCAGCCCGCCGCCCGCCGCCGTGAGCTATGAGCGCCTCATCATTGACGGCGAGGATGTGGGTGCGGACTATTTTGATCCGAGCCTGGAATATCCGAAGGGCTCGCTGACGGGCTGGCTGGCTTACACCGATGTTGAGGGCGATGCGGCGCCGATCGGCCCGTTTCATCACACCAATATCGCGCGGACCGATGATGGCGGGCAGAGCTGGCGCCTTGTGACCCGCGCCAATGTATCGGTGGCGGCGTCGATTACCGAGCCTGACGGCTCGGTTTTGCAGGGCGCTTGGGCCTATGAAGTGCCCGCACTCGTCCATACGCCGGACGACCCGACCTCCTCCTGGAAGCTTTTCACACACCGCTATTTGTGGACGGAGGCCGAACGCCAAGTCGCCTATGGCTGGATCTCGCTGGCGACCGCCGACGATCCCGCGGGCCCGTGGAGCGCAGAGGAGGCCTTGCTCGGGACGGCGTTCACGCCCTTCGCGCCCTTCACCACCCGCATCAGCATCGCCGATCTCGACCCGTCCTTGTCGGACATCATCGTCATCACAGAGCCCGGTGTTCTTTATACAGATGGTGTTCTCTATCTCAGTCTGTCTGGGCTGTTTCCCGATGGCGTGGACCGAATTTTCCTTTTGGCGTCTGACGATTTTGGCGGCACCTGGCGCTATGTCGGCGACTTAATCACCAAGGCGGACGCTGAAGCGCTCGGCGCCGCGCGCTATGATGGGTCGAGCTTGGTCGAGGTGATGGGCGAGGTGTTCCTCCTCGCGTCGCCAGAGCGCAACGGACTCCTGCACGATGGGACAAGCGTCTTTCAATTCGACGACCTTGCGAGCGCGGCGTTAAACCGCCGCGATGGGCGTTTGGTGGAGTACAACCACATCCCCATCCAGACTGAGGGTTTTGAGGGACAGACGATTGGCGGCGGACAAGCCGACTATGATGAAGGCAATGTGCTTCGCGGCGTGCTCTTTCCGCAGATTGACCAGGACAACAAACCCGGCCCCGTCGCCCAGATTTACCAAACCGGCGATGATCTGGACGACTAAAATGAGGAAAGTGGCGCCACCAGCCGATCGTGCGGGCGGCGAGGCTCAACACGGAGGGCGACACATGAAGGGATGGGGCAAAGGGCGCGGCAAGATGGGCTTTATGACGCCGCTTCTGGGGATCTGGCGAGCGGAGGTCCCCGAAACCCCAATGGGACATGTGGTGTGCCTACGGACCTACCGTAAAATCCTGGACGGGAAGTTCATCGAACTGACGGCGGACTGGGACATTGGCGAGGGCGCGAAAACCTATCGCGAAGTGGCGCTTTATGGGCTCAACCGATCCGGCGCGCCAAGCTTTTGGTCCTTCACATCCGATGGTGGAACATCAAGCGGCGTGCTCGCGGATGTCTCGGATATGGGTGAAGGCGCGATCGGCTTCGAAGCCGAGATGCCGGCGGGCAAAGCCCGTTTCGGAATGTGGCCCGAGGGGGATGGCTTTATCTGGGGGGCTGACGCCGCGACAAAGAAGGGCTGGTCACAGATGGTTCGCCATCACTGCGTACCGGTGGTTGCATAGCGGCGACGACCCCGCGCCAGCGATGCGCTGATCCGCGGTGTTACGGGGTCGTCGATACGATCGCCTGGGGTCGCGCCGAGTCCGGCGATGCGTGACTGCGGTGCGAGAAGGCTGGGCGCCGGTTCGAAGTGTCCGTCACCCGCCATCGGTGATTGTCTGATATGACGATCAGGATCGATCTGAGCCGTGTGTCGTGGAGCCGGCGAATACGTTCAGGTTTAGACCGTCACGCCTTGTATAAGGTGCAAGCATTGGCAGCGCCTGTCAGCGGTTCAGGACATAACCCGCATAACAGCAATCCATACCGGCCTTGTTCGCTTATTAGGACTCGACCGGGCAATGACGGCCGCCAACATCCATCGATGATCCATTGACACTGTTGCGACATCGGGGTCTGCTCACGGAAGCGTTAACCATACTGGGGAGGCGAAAATGATGCAGAAGCTCGGCGCCGTAACTCTTGCTGCAATGGCGGCTTCGCTCATGATGGGATCCGGCGCGTTGGCGTGCGATCTCGAAGAAACAGCGCCGGTCGTGATGACGCCATCGGGCTTTGATGAGATCAACCCCGGTCGCATCAATCCAGGTCAGCGCGCGACCCTCAACCAGCAACGTCGGCAATGCGAATGGCGTACGCGCCAACGGGTGCAAGTGCCCCGCGGCTGCGGTATTCGTGGCGTGACCATTACGGGCGATGGTCCAAAGCCTGAACGCATTGATATTGAGAGGCTGATTGATGATACGGTCTCCGCGCAACGCACCCCGATGGGCGCGAACGGCTCTTGGACGGTGAGCGTGAACGCTCCCTTGCTGTGTTCAAGCGGCGGCTGTCTTGGAAGTCGGTATGAAGTTCGCTCCACCAACGAGATGCCGATCGTTTCGGGGTGCATAGAGCAATCTTTGGAAATCGTTCTGCGCCTTTTTGAACCCTGAGGTGCGTGCCCGTGCATAAGGCGGCAGCCCTGGAAGGGCCGTGGACTATCGAGGAGCAAACAGGACCGTCCGCTTCGGGCCGGACCTCATGATACGTGTTGTGCAGCCTACAGCAGCGGACGCGGCGCTCTGCTGTAGGCTGCAGCATTCAAGCGCAGGCGGCTCGCCGCAGGCGATCGCCGTCGCGTGGGCCTGCCCGTCAAACCATCGCTGTTGATGTCGGTGCGAGGACGAGGTGGGGAACGCCATCACCGGTTTTTGCTAGAGACACGCCGGATGCCGACAGCACCGCACTGACCTGCTGCCGGAATGCCGAGAAACTGTCGAAAACGACCACATCGACCGGGGCGTCGAACCGGACAGTCACGGCGAACGCATCACCGTCGTTCAGCGTCCTCACCGCGAGAACATCGCCTTGAAACGGACGCTTGAGATAGTGCCCTTCGACACGATCGCCCACGTGCAACGGCACGTGCCCGCGGTCCGGCAGGTCAGCCGACAAGGTGTTCCAATCAGCATAGCCGCGTTCCTTGGCGACACGCTCAAGAGCGGCGGAATGACTGATGAATTGGTTCTTCGCCGCCAGTTCCGCACGCAGGCGCTGAGCGCGTGCTTTCGCCTGACCACGCGTTAGGATTTTGGGGGTCATGATGACGCCATGCCTCTCAATCTGCGGTCTTAACAACGGTGCTCGCATTGCCGTTCGACCAACAAATAGAGGTCATGCACGTCGCGTTCGCGTCCAAACGACGCGGAGATCTTCACCGTGGGAACCACCCCAGCGAGCGGCGGGCGTCTCAACCCGCCGTCGGTATAGGCCTTGACCCTTGTACCGTCAAACCACGCCGGCGCGCACGACGGTGCATCGCCTGAGAGCGGGCAAAGCGTGTGGCGCCTTCAGCGCCCGCTCTCCAGCCGTTTTGGGGCGAGAGGCGGTTGCGAAGACCCGCACTTTGCTAGGGCACCGGCGCGCCCGGTGTGTGGGGGCCGGATGCCGCGATAATCGCCGCTTGCAGTTGTGGAATGGTCTCCTCACGCAACGTATTGAGCCGATCGCGCAAGCCCGCGAACTCCTCTTCGGCGTAGCCCAATTGCTCCTCATGGGCCGGCGTGGGGCCGTAAGTGGACCAGGCGACGCCGTACCAGACGAACTCCATCCGATCGCGGACGGACGTACGCAGGAGTTCACCGATCTTCCGACGCCCCAGATTCCCGTTCATCCGCTCGTCAATCTCATGAAGTTCGGTGCGGATCACCTGCCATTGGTCGTCCAGCTGCGTTGGCGCGGACTGAGTCTCGGCGATGGCTGCGGCCAAGAGGCCCGTCATCACATCCAACTCAGCCCAAGACGCCTCGGCGGCTGTGACAGCGCGGCGCAAGGACGCGACGCGGTCCCAAAACGCGGTGACCGCGGCCGGCGTCGCGCCCTCAAGAGCGCCAGTGCGCATTGCTGTGACCGTGAACGGTTGCGGCGGCGCCAATTCCGTCGTGACGCCACGCACCCTTTGGGACAACGACACCGTGTACTCACCCGGCATGGCGAGGAAGCCCTGCGGCGGGCTTTGCCAAGGCGCAAGCGGGGCGGGGGAGGCGACAACGGCGTCCGGAGCCGGATGCCTCAAATCCCACGCGATGCGATGGAAGCCCTTCTCTGTCGGGCCTTTAAGGCGCCGCACGACGGCGCCGTCGCTATCGCGCACGGTGAGCCAAATGTGAGGCCCATCCTCGCGCAGTTCGTCCTGAATGGCGTCAAAGCCTGGAAAAGGAGTATCCGCCCACTCTTCGAGCAAGGGCTCCTCACGCTCCTGGCGTCGGTCCTCCAAGGACTGAATGTCTTCGCGCAGATAGTAGGTGAAAACCGCACCGAAGGGGGGATTGTCGGCGACAAAATAGCCATCGCCCTGGGAGCCGCGACGGGTGCTATCAAGAACCTCCCGCTCAATGTACCACCAAGCGCGGCGGCCTGGCGCAAACAAGAGCGCGTCTTCCTCCAGCGCCTCGGCGTCGATAGCGCGCAGCGCGGAATAATCATCCAAGATGAAGAAGCCGCGGCCGAAAGACGCGGCGACCAAGTCGTCCTCGCGCTTTTGGATGGCGAGATCGCGGATGGAGATGGTGGGCATGCCGCCCTCCAACTCGACCCAGTTGTCGCCGGCGTCGACGCTGAAGAACACGCCGAACTCTGTGCCTAAGAAGAACAAATCCGGGTCTATGTGGTCTTGCACGATGCGCCAGACCAGATGACGCTCCGGCAAGTCCTCGCCCATGGAGGTCCAGGTGCGTCCTTGGTTGGTGCTCTTGAAGAGATAGGGCGCGAAATCGCCTTCTTTGTGGTTGTCCAACGCCACATAGACCGTGTTCACATCATGCAGGTCGGCCTTAATGTCATTGACAAAGGCGCGCTCCGGCACGCCTGGCAGGTTGGAGACGTCGATGGAGCGCCAGGTCTCGCCGCCATCGGTCGTGACTTGGATCAGGCCGTCATCCGTCCCGACATAGAGAAGGTTCTCATCCAGCGGCGACTCCGACAATGAGGTGATGGTGTTGAATTTGGACATCGCAAAGATGTCCCACCCGGCGTCCCATGACCATCGTCGGCCCATATGCGGCGTCTGCATACGGTCTTCATTGCGGGTGAGGTCCCCGGAAACCGGCGCCCAGGTGTCGCCGCGGTCCTCGGAGCGCCAGACACGCTGAGAGGCATGGTACAAGCGTGTGGGCGAAAAGCTGCTCACCACGACCGGCGCATCCCAGTTCCACCGCTCCGGCGGCTCGCCAGGTTGGGCCTGGGGCTTGATGTAGATGCTTTCGCCGGTGGTGCGGTCGATGCGGTTCAAATTTCCCTGCTGCCATTGGGAATACATGATGTCGGGATTGCCGGGCTCGGTCGCCGGCTGATGGCCGTCGCCGCCCAACGTGATGTACCAATCGGCGTTGCGGATGCCGTGAACGTTGTCGGTGCGGGAGGGGCCGCCTTGGGTGTTGTTGTCCTGGGTGCCGCCATAGACCGTGTAGAACGGTTCCGCGTCATCGACGGCGACTTTGTAGAACTGGGTCACCGGCAAGTTATCGATGAAACGCCAGTGGTCGCCGCGATCATAACTTTCGTAAAGGCCTCCATCCGACCCGATCAACACATAGTCGGGATCGTCATCACGAAAGACGAGTGCGTGATCGTCGACGTGCTTCGCCTCCAGATTAATGCTCTCAAAGGTGCGCGCACCGTCAGACGACACCTGGGTGTAATTGCTCGCCAGATAAACCCGGTCGACGTCGTGCGGGCTGACATAGATTTCTTGATAATAATGCGGCCCGGTGCCGCCGCCGACCGCATCGCTGCGCTTCTCCCACGTTTCGCCGCGGTCCGTGGAGACCCACACGCCGCCTTCGCGGCGATTGGTTTCGATGGCCGCATAGACGACGTCAGGATTGTCGGCGGAGATGCCCAGGCCGATCTTGCCCATATTCCCATCGGGCAGGCCTTGGGTGACTTCGCGCCAGGTTTCGCCGCCATCCTCGGAGACGTGGAGGCCTGTCTCCGGTCCGCCGCCAACATAGGCGGCCACCGTACGATGACGTTGCCAAGTCGCGGCGTATATCCGGTCGGGATCGCGCGGATCGAGAACGAAGTCCGTAACGCCGGTCCATACGCCAGCCGATAGCACATTCGTCCAGTTTTCACCGCCATCGGTCGTTTTGAACAAGCCGCGATCGCCGCCTGGCGACCATAATGGGCCCTGGGCGGCGACCCAGACGGTGTTGGAATCATCGGGGTGGATGAGGATTTTCGAAATGCGCTCAGATCCGATGAGCCCAAGATTCTCCCAGGTCTGTCCGCCATCGCGCGAACGATACACACCGTCGCCATACCCGACATGACGCCCGCCCACATTCTCGCCGGTCCCCACCCAGATGATGGAAGGATTAGACGGATCGACGGTCACGTCCCCGATGGAATACGACGATTGATCGTCGAAGATCGGCGTCCACGTTGTCCCGGCGTTAGCCGTCTTCCACACGCCGCCCGATCCCACCGCGACGTACCATGTCGAGGGGTTGGACGGATCCAGCGCGATGTCGGCGATGCGCCCAGACATGAACGCCGGGCCAATGTTGCGCATCTCCAAGCCCGTAAACGTCGCCGCAGACATGGGCCCGTCATCGACTGCGTCTGCTGCACGCTCCTGCGCGCACGCCGCCACCGATGTCGAGAGAGCTAGGGCGAAAGCAAAAATATGGCGCATGTGGTCATCCCCCCGTCGCGATGGCGTTCTGTGTTGCGATTGCAGAACTCTGTCGCCGCGCCGTCAAGTGGCGACGAACGTCGCAGGCCCCATCGGGTCCTATTCAGCCGGGGCCGGTCCCTGGCGGCGTTTGCGCGCTTTTTGCCAAGTGCGCAGCTGCGGTAAGACGAACAAGTACCCCCCTGTCCCCCACATGATCAGAAGCAGCACGCCCGTCGGGAGGAACACGAAAAGTTTGATCTCGCGCCCGAAAAAAGACCCATCGTGAATCTGTTCGATGATGTCTGAGCGTCGGAAGGCCACCTGCAGGACATCGCCCGTATGGGTGTCGATTTGGACTTCCCAGTTGTTCGCAGCGACGAATTTAATCACGCCCTTACCGGGTTTCACATCAACGCGCGACAGATCGGTCCATGCCTCAAGACGCAATTCTTCGACGCCCTGCGCGATCGCAAACAGGCTGGCCAGATCGTGACGGGGGACGGCGCGCGGCGCTGCGCCGGATACCGTGGGGGGCTGAATCCAGTCCACGTCCTTTTTGAGCATCAGAACAAGGCCTGCGGCGATCATCACACCGAGCGGGACCATCACAGCCAGAGATAGCCAATAGTGGATTTGTCTCAACAGCTTTGTAGGCTTCACCATGGGCCCTCTAATGCGCGCACCAGAACAAACGGACTGAGACTGTTTGTGCTCGGCCGATGATCACACAATGACGCGGGGCGCGCAAAAGCCTCGATTTCTGGAACGACTTTTAGGCGGTTGGCTTGTGTTGGGGAAACAGGCTCGGTTTGCGTGAGAGAAACGGGCCGGTTTCGATGGAAAAAGGGGAGCGAGATCGCTCGGAAACGGTGTTCGCCAGAACGGATTATTGGGGGCTGAGAGAAGCGCATGCGCGCCTTATTGGTGCGAGCCCAGTGGCGAACGCCGCGGACACGGGCTGCGGCGGATCTGATCTTGGACAGAGCGAGCCTCAACGCGGTGACCGCAACGCCTTGGCGGGGAAACGTCTGATCACGCGTTGCGGCGTTGGCTCGCGCGTAGACGGACGAAGCTGGCGGCGTGTGGTGATCGGGGGGCTGCGTCTCAGCAAGGCGCAGCCCCCCCTCGGCTACTTCAGCGATGGCGTTGAGAACGTGGTTCGGGGGGCTTCCATCCGTTGATCCATCGTCATGACACCGCTGGCGGTCACCGGGATCGGCTCGTTGAGCGGCAGTGCGCCGCGAATGTCATCAAGGTGGGCGGTCACAGCCATCGACATGCTGACGTCGTCGACACGCACGGCCGTCAAATCCTGGAAAGGACCGGGATAGACAGTGCAGATCTCACCGCCATCACAGATCTCACCATCGTAATCCATGTCGGTGCCTACGGCGATCAGGTAATCGCCCGCCGCAACGTTTTCGAAATCCACTATCACGCCGTCCACGCCAAGCTCGGCAAAGGTCTGATACTGAACGAGGGTCAGCGTATTGTCTTCGGACTTCAGCAGCATGACCCAGAAGGGCGATGTTTCAACGGTGGTGAGGTCTGTGCCCCGCGCCGTTGAGACTGCAATCGATTTCGTCTCACCATTGTCCAACACAAATTCCACGCTGCCGGAATGAGGGCCGGGGGAAAGGTTGGAGCGATCCACCACAAAGCGGTAGGCGCCGAAGCCGTTTTCACCAACGTCCCCGACTGCAAGGCCCAGCCATTGCTCGCCATCGACGGCTGTGTTTGTGGAAGACACTTGGCGAATGGCGATGTCGCCATAGTCACCATCCTCCGATGCAAACAGCGTCCGCGCGGCGGCTCCTTCCCCGAATGCCAACGTGTTTGGGGTCACCAAGACGTCCGCGGGGACACCTGGAACAAAGCCTGTGTCGGCGTAAAGTTGCGCGGCCGCGACCATTTTCGGCAATGACATCAGGCCGTGACCGTAGAAATCATCACGTCCTGACGCACCAATATCGTCCGTCAAACGGCCGTCGCGCAGATAGGCGTCGATGACGTCGGCCGGCATGTCTGGCGCGATCGCCCGCATAATCGCGAAGCCGCCGGCGACATGCGGGGCGGCCATGGAGGTTCCGTTGTAGGGCGCAAAGGAGGCGTCAAACCCGCTTAGATCGATGTTCGGGACGGCGATGCCGGCATAAATTCCATCCAGAACACCGTCATCATTGGAGTCATAGAAGGCTTCGCCTCCCGGCGCCGCAATGTCGACAAAAGGTCCATAAGTGCTGTAAGTGGCGATACTATCAAAAATGTTGGTAGCGGATACAGAGAAGACGCCATCATAACTTGCCGGGTAGCTGGCCCCTGAAAACCCTGAATTGCCGGCGGACGCCACTAAGATAAGGCCGGCATCAACGACCTGATCGATCACATCTTGTATGTAGGCGCTGAATCCGGAGCCGCCGAATGACATGTTGACCACATCAGCTTTGCGATCGGGCGTTACGGCGGCGGCGTTCGGTAAGCCGGCGGCATAGAGCAATGCGTCCGTGTATGCAAAGATGCTCCGGCATGTCGGCGCCAAGCTGCGCCCCAGGCGGATGCCCATCATATCAACGCCGGGGTACACGCCTACCATGCCGCCATTGCCCTGCGATGCGCCTACGGTTGTCGCCACGTGGGTGCCATGGAAGCCGTGGCAACCCTCGAACGGGTAAGCGGGGTCCGCGACTTCTTCGGCGTCATCATCATACCCGTCTTCGTCCGGGGTGCCGAAAAAGGTGCTGAACTCAAAAGCGGGCACGAAATCGCGTTGATCGACCAAGGTGCTGAGTTCCGGGTGAGCCGTGAAAAATCCGCTGTCCAAAATGGCGACCATGGGTGAGGGGAGAGAGCTGAGATCGACCACGGCGGTCGCCTCGTTCCATCCCACACTATAGAGGTTCCATTGTGTGTCGGTGGCGGGAACCGGGTCGGTGTCGCCGGGCGCGTTGATGCGTGCGCCATGGCTGGCGGCCTGCGGAGCATTCCGGAAGGCGAGCGGTGATGCGGGCTCACCATGCAAGACGGCCCCATGAAGCACGCCGAAGCTGTCCTGCCCCTCAAGGCGATTGTAGCGCTTGATGCGCAACACCGTTTCCAGCGCCTCCACATTGCCGGTGACGCCATCCAGGGGGCTGCCGCGGCCCCCACCCCCCCCCGCAAAGCCGCCCACCCCAAAACCCGCACGCACCGCCCGAAGACC
>CAZGCB010000024.1:19390-29237 GCA_964524065.1 uncultured Caulobacterales bacterium
GCCCCCCAATTGCCGGGGCCCCCCACCCGGGGGGGGCCGGCGGCCGGCCGCGGCGGCCGAATGACCTGCTGCGATCTCCGCGGAGGTCACACGCAGATCGGCCGTTGCGAAATCGACATTGTCCAGCAGCAAACCGTATCCGCGGGCTTGGGCGGCTTGCGAGCCGCGGGCCGGTCCACGGTTTGACG
Source organism: uncultured Caulobacterales bacterium (assembly GCA_964524065.1). Lineage (GTDB taxonomy): Bacteria > Pseudomonadota > Alphaproteobacteria > Caulobacterales > Maricaulaceae > CAZADA01. The sequence goes on from CAZGCB010000024.1 coordinate 19,579, forward strand.
CGATAAGATCACGCCCGACGTTGGTCACGGGCGCACGCTCCACGGTGATCGCCCCGGCTTGCATCGTTTGCGCGTACGCGACCGCTCGCGACGTGCGCAGCGCTGTTACAGCCACGGGCTCCGGCGACACCGTTAACGTGTAGAGCAGACCCACGTCCTCACCGCCGCCATTGACAACGGCCACCACATAATCGCCGTCAGCGGGAATGGTCAGCAGTTCGCTCGTGCTGTTGGAACTAAAAGAACTCGCGATGAATAGGCCATCGGAGGAATAGAGAAGTAAATCGAGGTCGCCCAAGGGATGGTTTGGCTCAGGTGCAAAATCGAGGGCGACCGTCTCTCCGGCCGAAGCCGTAAAGGCATAATAATCAAAGTCGTCCCAGAACCCTGCGAAATTACCGCCCTCCTTGCCATATCCCCAATACGTCACAAACCCTTTGACCACCAAAGCGGCGTTCGGGCCTGAGCGCGCTGGCAGCGGCTGCGGGGAAAACAAGGAGTTGTTCGATCCGATCGGCACGCCTGGATCGTTGATGCCGGCATCCAAATGCACATCGTAAGACGCGCGTACGGTGACGCTCACCGTCGCCACGCCGGTTTCCGGCGGCGCACCACCTGGGCCCGGCACAATGACAGGCCCCGGTGTCGGCGCGGGCGCATCCGGAGCGGGTACTGGCGCCGGGGCTGGGCCAGAAAGTGGCACGGGCGCCGCGTTGGGTGTCGGTTCCGCCGGCTCGGTTGATTGCAGGACTGGGGCCACATCGGTCAAATCAAACAACCCGCCGCCATCGGCTCGCTGTGCGTTCAGGCTTGCGCCGGAGAGGATATAGACTTCGCCGGCATCCGAGACGCCGCTTTGCCCGTCCGCATACGGCGCGCCGATGACAAAATCGCCATAGCCATCTCCATCGACATCGCCAAGGGATGAGAGGTTGCCGCCCTCGGGACCAAAGAACTCGCCCACGGCGCTCGCCTCGAGCTTGGCCTCTATGCCGTCCTCGGGATCCAAGCCGATAATGCGTACAGCCTCACCGTCATCGACCACCGTCGCCAGATCGACGACGGATCCGGATTGAAATGCGGTCGCATACACCAGAAGCGTTTCGCCCACATCGCTGAGGCCGTAACGGTCCGCGCCCGGGGCTTGGATCAACAGATCGAGGCGCCCATCGCCATCAACATCGCCTGCCGGCGCCACGCTGGCGCCCCAGTTTTCGTCGGCCAGCAAACCGACGACGCGAATGGCGTTGGACAGGCCAAAAATGTTGCCCGTCGGTCCCTGAGGCGTCGCGCCGGGAACACCAAACACCACAAAGCCGCCGCCGGCCCGTAGCTCGGCCCCGGTGCGGTCAAGGTATCGGGCGCCGACGAAGAAATCGTCCGCGCCATCGCCATTGACGTCACCCAACGCCGCTAAGCCTGAGCCGAATTGCGCGCCGGCATCCGCCACATCAATGAAGTAAGCTAGGCCAAAGTCACTGTCGTCATACAGCACGATTTCGCGGTCGCCGCTGCGCTGCGCCGTCAAAACGGAGCCGGGAACGATGTAAGCGGTGTCGGGATTGTTGGACGTGAGCGCGATGGCGCCGAGACCCAAATCGTCGGCGCCGTCGCCGTCGACATCCCCCAGATTGGCCGCTGAAGTGCTGCTTTGCTGCACCCAAGTGTTGGAGCCGCGGATACGCAAAACGTCGTTCAGGCCAACGCCGTTGAGCAGCTCGTCGCCAAAAAGGATGTAGGTGGAGCCTTGGGCGACGCCGACGTCCGACAGCATGGCCGGGGCGCTGATCACCAGATCGTGCCGCCCGTCGCCATCATAATCGCCCACCGCGTGCGCGGCCAAAAAGGCGTCCGTCCCAAGGCTGAGATCGGCCACGTTCATGCTGAAGACGGTGGCGTCGCTGTCAGCGGCGTCCAGCGTCGCCAAGCCTGCGTCAAACGCCTCAAGGACAGCGCTGCCCTTCACAACGACCAACACCTCGGCGGCGCCGAAATGAACAGCAAAATCAGCGATATTGTCGCCATCAAGATCGCCTAAGGGCGCGGCTGAAACGGTGGCGGCGGGATCGGCGCTGACCGGCCCTGAGTACACAATGGTGAGACCTTCAACGGCGTCGGCCGCGAAAACGGAGTTCGCCAGTGCGGGAGCGCGTTCTAAGTCTTCGCCGAATGCGAGATAGATCGCGCCGGGAAGCGCCTCTGCGCCATCAGAGGCTGTCGGCGCCACGATCAACAGTTCCGCCACGCCTTGGCCGTCCAGATCGCCCAAAGCCACGGTCTTGGCGCCAAAATTGGACATCAACGGCGCCGTCGATCCCGTTGGGCTGACAAGAGCCAGGCCGCCGTGGGTCTCCATGGCTTCTTCGACATTCACAACAGTCACGTCGATTGAGGCGGGTGTGTCGAAAACGCCGTCCGACACCGCCACATCGATCTCATAGGTGTTGTCGCCGTCGCTGGAGACGGGGTGTTCGTGGTTGAAGCGCACTGTGGGCGTCAGATCGCCGGTCGCTGGGTCGAGTGTGAACCAATCACGGTCGGGGCCGCCGGTGACCGTGTAAACAAGGGGAGCGCCCTCGGGGTCCGCGGCCAACAGAGCAATTGGAGCGCGGTCATTTTCCGCCACCGATGGGCTCGTGTTGGCGACAAACGCCGGCGCTTCGTTCACGTCCGTGACTTGGATGGTGAACGTATCGGAGACGGTTGTGCGTCCGTCGGAAACCGTGACGCCTACTTCGTAGAGGTTGTCGCCGTTCGCGTCTAAAGGCGCTTCAAAATCAAACGGGGCGATCGCCGCCACCACGCCGCTTATTGGGTCGATGGTGAACTGTGCAGTGTCAGCGCTGGCGCTCAAACCGAACGTCAGCGTATCTCCATCGGCATCCGTGGCCGTGGCCTGGCCGGTGAAGGGTTGATTCTCAGCCAGGCTCTGCGAGGCGGGCGTCGTGAGCACCGGCGCGTTATTGGCGGTGTCGCTTCCGCCGCCGCCGCCACACGCGGCCGCGAGCGCCGAGACGCTGACACTGAGCAGCCAGGCGATCCGCCGCTTCTCACAGAAAAGACGTGTGATGGCCTTGGTTTCGTCACTAATCGCACATGCTACCCCCCGATTTATATCGCCATATTGCCCGGCTTTGGCCCCAGATCGCACGCCAGCAACGGCACGATGCCCCATGGCGCGGCCAACGGGCATCGCTGTAGACGTGCAAACACCGCTCCATCATCGCACCGCTCGTGTTTGACGGTCCAATGATTGCGGTTGTAGAAAGCCGCGGCATATTGTCTTGAGTGTGGCGGTGAGCCACGCTGACACAGCTCTTGACGGTCGATGCGCATCCGAGAATGTCGCGCCAGCGTGTCGTGTGAGAGGGGGCGCCGACGCCGCGGGTTGTGCCTGGTGCACCGGCGAGTGTGCGGCGCCTGTGAGGTAAGCCCCCGTGAGGCTGGCGCCATGCAGCGTGCTTTAGGGCGTTGAAGGCGTGGTCGTGTTCTTTGTCGCCGGCTCCGCGCCCTTTAACTCCAGTGTTTGTGGATCATACTTGCCCGACAGCTCATCCAGGCCGCTCTTGGACCACAATGGCACACCCGCCAAATAGCCCGCGCGCCCCAAAAGATGTGCGGCGATGGGCGCGGTGAAAAACAGGAAAATGAGGCCGGCGATGGCCCGTGTGGCCACCTCCAGGGACTGCGCTTCCAGGGCGATGGCGGCGAGCACCAAGCCGGCGCCGAGGGTTCCCGCCTTAGTGGCGGCGTGCATCCGCACATACAGATCGGGCAGGCGCGCGAGGCCAATGCCGGCGACGAGGGAGAACAGCGCGCCGATGAGGATAATCACACCGCCGATAAACTCGATCATGACGTCTCTCCCGGCGTTGGGGCGGGGCTCATAGGCTCTGGCGTTGCGTTACTCGGATCGCCGTTTTGCGAGCGCTGTCGCGCGTTACGGTAGATGTAGCGCGCGAACGCCACGGTCGCGAGGAAGCCCACAAGGGCCAGGGCGATCGCGACATCGAGATACGCCCATTCTTCCGTCGCAACGGCGATGACGCCGATAAAGCCGATGCCCAACAGCGCCAGCATGTCCAACGCCACGGCTCGATCGGCGAAGGTGGGCCCCCGCACCAAACGGAACACGGTGAGCAGGAACGAGATCAGCATCGCCCCGATGGCGATGGTGACGGACCAGCTGAGGAATTGTTCGCCAAAGTCTTGCATGGCTTTAGTCCAGCGCCTCCCGGATCCGCCGTTCAAAACCGTCTTTGATCTCACGCCGCAGCGCCTCGGGGTCGGTGACGTTCATGGCGTGGACATACAGCGTGGTGCGATCGGCGGAGACATCGACGCTGAGCGTGCCGGGCGTCAGGCTGATCAGATTGGCCAGCAGCATGATGTCCACGTCTTTATCCACGTCCAGCGGCACCGCGATGATGGCCGGGCGAAAGCCCATGCGCGGGCTGATGGTGTCGCGCGCCACACGAAAGGCGGAGAGAAAAAGCTCCGCCAAAAACAACCAGATTAGCTGCACGATACGCGCGGGACGGTTCCAATTACGCGCTTCAAAGCGATGGCGCACCAGCCAGAGCGCGATGAAGCCGAGGACAAAGCCGAAGGCGAGATTGCCGGGTGCGAAGCTCGCGGTGACGGCGGCCCACACCAGCGCGAGAATGAGGTTCAGCAGGAAGAGGTTCATGGCGTTGCGCCCCCGGCGCCAAGCACGGCGTCAATATAGGGCGCCGGGGCCAAAAGTTCGCTGGCCGCGCGGCTTGCCGCGTCCACCACAGGCGCCGAGTAGAGGCCGACCCCGGCGGTCAACAGAGCCAAGGCCGCGACGGCGCCGTTCAGCACAGGTTGCGGTTTGACGGTGACGACACCGGCGCCGGCGGGGGCGTCGCGCCAAAACACCAAAGCGAAGGTGCGGCCCACCACCAACAGCGTGAGGAAGCCAGACACCAAAATGGCTGTGACGATGGCCGGCGCGCCAGCCTCCAGCCCCGCCTGCACGAGATAGACCTTGGGCCAGAAGCCCGCCAAAGGCGGCACGCCCGCCAGCGATAGGCCCACCAGCAAGAAAGTCACGGCCAAAAATGGCGCCCGCTTATAAAGCCCCGCCAAGGAGTCGATGTCCACCGTCCCGCCAGCGCGCGCCGCCAGTCCCGCGGCCATGAACAACGCGGCCGAAATGATGATGGAGTGGACCACGTAAAGCAGCGCGCCGAGCAGGGCGGTCTGCGTGCCCAGAGCGAGCCCGGCGATCATGACGCCGACGCCGCTGATCACGGTGTAGGACACCAGCCGGCGAATGTCCGGCTCCGCCAAAGCCCCCAGCGCGCCCAGGATCATGGTCGCGATGGCGGCCCACACCATCGCCTCGCGCGCCAACTCCCCGCCTTCGGGAAACACCGTTAGGAACACGCGGATGAGGGCGTAGACGCCGACCTTGGTGAGCAGCGCCGCAAACACCGCCGACACGGTGGGCAGCGGCGTGTGGTAAGCGGCTGGCAGCCAGAAATAGAGCGGAAACAACGCCGCCTTCATACCCAGCGACACCAACAGCAAGAGTGCAATGGTCTCCATCGCGGCGCCGTTCTCGAGGTTCGCCACGCGTCCGGCCAAATCGGCCATGTTGAGTGTGCCGGTCATGCCGTAGAGCAAGCCGATGGCGATGAGCAAAAACGTCGTCGCCAGCAAATTCAGCACGGCGTATTTCACCGCGCCGTCAATCTGCTCGCGCTTGCCGCCCAGCACCAGCAGACCGAAGGAGGAGATCAGCGTCACCTCAAACCAAACATAGAGATTGAAAATGTCGCTGGTGAGAAAGGCGCCCGCCACCCCCAGCATCAACGCCAACACCAGCGGGAAGAAGCCAGCGCGGCGATGCTCGGCCGTGGTGTCGGCGAGGCTGTAAAGCACGATGACGAGCGCCACCAGCGTCGCCACCACTGTGAGGCCGGCGCCCAGCGTGTCCGCCGCTAAGGCGATGCCGAACGGGGCCGGCCAGCCGCCCATGGACATGGCTAGAACGCCGTTCGTCCAGACATGGGCGAACAGGGCGACGGACGCGACAAGTTGAGCGAGCAGCCCAGCGACGCCGATGCTGGTTTGTAGACGCGCCTTACCCCATGCCGCCGTGGCGAGGGCGGAGGCCGCCAGAGGGATGAGCAATGGCCAAACGACGAGCCAGGCCGTCAGATCAGCGGCGGCGAGACGCTCAAACATCGCGGCCTCGCCGTGTCGGACGGGGGCGCTGCGGCTCGGCGTCGCGCATAGCGTCAGTGTCCACCGTGCCGAGCGTTTGATAGGCGCGATAGGTCAGCACGAGTAGGAAGGCGAACAGCGAGAAGCTGATGACGATGGCGGTGAGGATCAGCGCTTGCGGCAGCGGATTGGCGATGCCGGGATCGGGCAGATAGGCCCCCTCGGGGATGAGCGGCGGCTCCTCACGTGTCAGGCGTCCAGCCACGAAAATCAACAAATGCGTGGCGTTACCGAACACAAAAATGCCGAGCACCAAACGGATCAACGATCCGGACAACAGCAAATATACGCTGACGGCGAACAACACGCCCACCACGACGGCCAGTGCGCCCTCCATACTATTCACACTCCTCGAGGCCGCAAATGATGGCGACGATCGCGCCGACGACGACCAAATACACGCCGATGTCGAACAGAACGACGGTGGAGATGTATTTGAGATCCGGATTGAATGCGGGGAACCACCATTGGCCTGTTAAGAACGCGTCCGCGAAGAGCAGGGACATGGCTCCGCTGAGTGCGGCGATAAACAAGCCGCTGCCGGCGATGGCGATGGGGTGCATCACCAACGCGCGTCGTGCGGCGCCCACACCCTCGGCGATGGCGTAGGTCGCAAAAGCCGATGCGCCGATCAGGCCGCCTATGAAGCCGCCGCCTGGCTCGTTATGGCCCCGCAACAACACGTAAATGGAGAACAAAACCGTCAGGCCGACGAGGAAGGGCGTGGCGGTGCGCAGAATGAGCGAGTTCACGACGCATCCCCCCGGCCCTTGGCGGTACGGCCCAGCACCGGCGCCAGAAGCGCCAGCACCGCCACCCCCGCGATGACCACGACAGCGATTTCACCCAACGTGTCCAAGGCGCGGAAATCGACGAGGATGACATTGACGATGTTGCGCCCAAACGCTTCCGGGTAGCTCTTTTCGCTGAAATATGCGCTGAGTGTGAGATCCAGCGGGCCGCGCGTGACCGACAAAAGCAACGTGGTGATCGCCGCGCCGAAGATGATGGCGATGCCGCCATCGCGCAGAGCGCGCGGCCAACCGCGCCAATCTTTGCCGTGCACCGGCAGGCGGGCGATGACCAGCGCCAAGATCACCACGGACAAGGTCTCCACCATGAGCTGGGTGAAGGCGAGGTCCGGCGCGCCGAACAGCAAAAAGATGAAGGCCACCGCCAGGCCCAGCACCCCCATAGAGAGAATAGCGAGCAGCCGCGATCGCGTCACAGCGATCGCGAGGCCGCCCAGTATCGTGAGCGCCATCACGCCCCACACATAAAAGTCCGTTTCAGGCACAACGAGTGGGCCGCCCACATCTTCCAGCAGAGCGATGGGGGCAAGCAGAGCCGCCGTCACCACCACAAAGCTGATCAGCAGATAACGCCGCAACGATCCGGTCTGCAGCAGGCCGGTCACGCCGCGCGCCAGCCCCACCAGCGCATCCATGAACTGGTCATAGCCCTGATCCGGACCCCACAATCTGCGGAACACGGCATCCAGCGCGCGTTGTAACACGCCGGCGCGCCAAAAGAGGAATAGGCCCAACGCCACCGTCGCCGCGCTGAGCGCCACAGGCAGGCCCCAGCCGCCCCAGAGATACAAATCCACGGCCATGGCGGCGCCATCCACGGCGGACGCCGCGGGCCCGATAAACAGCTGCTCGGTCAATGTATTCCACGGTCCCGCCAAAAGGCCGAGGACCGCCAAGACGATGGGGCCGAGCCACAGGGAGGGCGTCCCCTCATGCGGCGCCTTGGGGGTTTCACCGCGCCGGCCGATAAAGGGCTTCAGTCCAACACGAAAGGCGACCGCAAAAAGCAGGGCGTTGCCAACCACAGCCGCACCGGTGACCGCCATGGCCCACAGCCCGTCCACCGTCGCCTTATAGGCGAACTCCTTGGCGATGAAACCGAAAAAGGGCGGCAGGCCCGCCATGGACAGCGCCGCCAAGAGGGCGGCGAACGCGGTCAGCGGCATGGGGTGGGCGAGGCCGGATAGGCGCGTCACCTCGCGTGTGCCGGTGGCATGGTCAATGCCGCCGGCGACCATGAACAGGGCCCCTTTAAACAGAGAGTGGGCGAGCAGATACGCCATCGCCGCTTGGATGGCGATGTCCGAGCCCAGCCCAATGAGAAACACCAACAGCCCAAGGCTCGCCACAGTGGTTTGCGCGAGCATGAGTTTCAAGTCGGTGTTGCGCAGCGCCAACACCGCGCCAATCAGGAAGGTCACAACGCCAAACACCACCAGCGTGCTTTGCCACACCTCCGTGCCGCCAAGCCCCGGATTGACGCGAGCCAGCAGATACACGCCGGCCTTCACCATCGTGGCGGAGTGCAGATAGGCCGACACCGGCGTGGGGGCTTCCATGGCGTTGGGCAGCCAGAAATTGAATGGCGCTTGAGCTGATTTCGTAAAAGCGCCCGCGAGGATCAAAATCAGGATGGCCAGATAGCTGGGGTGTTCACGCAGCAGATCGCCATCGCTCAGCAGCTGGGACAATTCGAGGGAGCCGCCCGCCTGCGCCATCAGCAACAGCCCAGCCAGCAAAGCGAGGCCGCCGCCGCCGGTCACCGCCAGGGCTTGGAGAGCGGCCCGCCGCGAGCGCGGGCTTTTGTGATTGAACCCAATGAGGAGGAAGGAGGTGACCGATGTCAGCTCCCAAAACACGAACAGCGTGATGATGTTGTCCGCCAGCACCAGACCCAACATGGAGCCCATGAACAGCAGGATGAACATCAAAAAACGGCCGAGATCCCGGTGCCCTTTAAGATACGCCGCGGCATAGAGCACAATGAAAGCGCCAATGCCCGTGATCAAAAGGGCGAACATCAGGCTCAGACCATCGATGTAAAACGACAGATTGATGCCAGCGGAGGCTATCCAAGGGGTGGAGAACCGCACCGCCTCGCCGGCCGCCACCGGGGTGATGAACTGGCTGAAATAAAGGCACAGAGCCGCAGGCAAGAGGGCGATCAGCCATCCGCACAAAGGGCCGGCCAACCGTCGCGCCGCTGGAGCCAACACCCCCAACACAAATGGCGACAGCACCGCGAACACCATACTCACGCACTCCCCTCGCGGCGGTGAACGACCGGCCCCGTCGCCGGTTGATGGCCCATCCTCGCGGCAACGGCAAGCAAAACCCGCGACAAAAGCGCGCACATTGCGTGCGCTCGCGCGGTGCATTGCACACTCGCCATCGTTGAGTGAGGGGCTGAAAGCCCACGCGCGCCGTAGGTAAGCGCTCGCGCTGTTACGAGCAAGGTTGTGCGAACCCGCCTTTGCGTAGCTGGAAACGCGCAGGGGCTATGGGAGGATGGTTTCAGCTTTAAATCACTGACTAATATGGTGGGCGGTACTGGGATCGAACCAGTGACCCCTACGATGTCAACGTAGTGCT
>CAZGCB010000025.1:0-15509 GCA_964524065.1 uncultured Caulobacterales bacterium
TGGGAATGTCGGTACCAAAAACCGATGCCTTACCACTTGGCGACGCCCCAACGCGCACCGAGCGCTGTGAGTATAGGAGGCATTCGGTAAAGGCAATGCCCTGAACGCCCGCGAAAGCGAGACGCAGAACCTGCAGCGTCGCGCGGCGGCGCACGCCGCATTGCATCCGCGCCAGGGCGTCGATATACACACGCCCCATCGGAGTATAGCTCAGCCTGGTAGAGCACCGTCTTCGGGAGGCGGGGGTCGTTGGTTCAAATCCAGCTACTCCGACCAATAACGGCCGCGCGGTTTTCCCAAGGCGCGCCGCAATCAAACTCAGATAAAAACAACCCCGAAAACCATCAGCAGGGCTGTCGCGCAAGCCAACACGATCGTGTAAAGCAGATTCAAAAATATAATGCGCATGACAGCCAAAGTTGGGCTGGCGCCATACGCCTGCCTTTGCATTTTATATAAAATGACATGCCCCCAAACGAAAAATAGCGCCAGTGACCATGACCCAAGCACCAAAGACACCACGTAAGTCACCATCATCAATATAAACAGCGCCGTGTGAAAATGCAGCGAAAACACCACATGGTCATAGAACAGCAAATCGCGCCGCCAAAAATACATGAGCGCTAACAGCAGGGCATAAACGGGAAACATGGCCAGCATGATCCGCGGCGCCCAACGTTTCAGCGCCGCGATGTACGCGTCAGGCCGGTCCACAGCCAAGTTTAGGTTATCCGCAAGGCGCATGCGCAAGGCCAAGGGGCCGGGGGCGACAGCGCCCCCCAACTGCACGTTGACTGACCGATCCTCGCGACTCTCGAGCGCCACACAATGAGGCGAGGCCTCCTGTTCGGGCACTAAAAAAGCGCGAATGGCGCACTTGAGGCCGTCGCGCTCAGCCGTATCGGCACGCCCATCGTGGTTGCCGTCTCCCAGATTGCGATAGAATTCACTGGGCGTGACAACCTCAACCTGAACGCCCGGACTATTTTCGGTCGTCGGTTCCTCCGTCCGCGGACCGCCGCTCGCCGCCGCGGCCTCCCCTCCCGCATCCGCCCCCGTGGACGGCGCGCTCACGGCGCTTGTGGCAACCAGATCACGGCCATCCCCGGTGAGAGCGCTCGCGACCAAGAAAACGGCGATCGTTGCAAACAAGAACAGCCGGAACGGTTGAACGAACGTGGCGCGCGCGCCAGAAAGATAAAGCGCGGTGATACGGCCAGGCTGAAACACCAATGGCGGCGCCGTGCGCCAAAACCGCCCATCCAACGCAAACAGCCCGCCCATGGCGTCCCAGATGAGATTGGCTATGGGCTTATGCACTTCGCTTTGGGACTGACCGCAGTCGGGGCAATAGGCGCCGTCACCCGGTCCGCCGCAATTGGGGCAGCGTCCTTGCGCCGCCCAAACATGAGGCTGCAAGGAGCGCAAAACCCCGTGGCGTTTGCGCGCCTCGTCCGCAGCAGAAGCGACTGTGGCGCCCTCGACGACCGCGCCTAACGCGCCATCAACGTCCGGCTCGCTCATGCCACTGCCCGCATTGTAGCGCCGCGCGCGCCTATCCGTCAGCGTCGGCGGCGTCCGGCTCCGCCCGGCACAAATAGCGCGAGCGGTTGAGATCCACGGCGTTTTGCCGCCAGCCGGTGATGGACGGCGACACCAGGGCCTTCGTCACCCCATGCCACAGTGGAGCGAAGGGCGCCTCGCGCAGCAGAATATTCTCCGCTTCGGTCATCAGCTGGGAGCGACGCTCGGCGTCCAACTCGCGATTGGAGGCGTCCATGAGCGCGTCATATTCGGCGTTGGACCAACGCGAATAATTCATGGCGCCCGCATCGGTCTTGCCCAGATAGAGGAAATTCTGAGCGTCGTTGTAATCCGCCAGCCAGCCGGCATCGGCCACGACGAAGTCGCCCGTCCGCATATTATCATAGTGAATCTGCGTTTCGGTGGACATCAGCTCAGCTTCCACCCAAGGGCCGATGCGCCGCCAGCTATCCTGCATGATCGGCGCAGCGCGCGGATTATCGCCGGTATTGCGGTGCCTGTAGACAAAGCGCAGCGGGTTTTCAGGGCCAAAGCCCGCCTCGATCAGCAGCGTACGCGCCTGCTCTAAGCGCGCCTCAAACGGCACGTCCGCCCAGGGGATCTCAGCCTCATGGCTATAATTGGCGGTGGACGGCGGCACGAAGGCGCGCGCGGGCACTTCCCCCGATTTCAGGATTTCGGTGACGATGAATTGGGCGTCCACAGCCATGGACAAGGCCTGGCGCACGCGCACATCATCGAACGGCGCTACCGTAGTGTTGAACGCCAAATATGTGGTGAGCAAGCCCGGCGCAACCTTGACATATCCTGGCATTTCCTCGCGCAGAAATTCAATTTTCTGGCCCGGGAAATCCATATTCAGGTCGAGTTCCCCACTGCGCACCCGACGTTCCGCGGCCGAGGAATCATTGGTTGGATAAAACAACACTTCGTCAAAGCACACATTGGCGGCGTCAAAGAAAAGCGCGTTTTTCTCCACAGCGATGTAGTCGTTGCTGCGCCATTCGACCAATTTGTAGGGGCCGTTAACCTCAACGTTTTCAGGCCGGATCCAAGCATCACCGTGCTCGCGCACCACATGCGCCGGCAACGGGAAGGTGGTGTAGTGCGTCAACAGACCGGGCAGATAGGGGGCCGGGTACTCCAGTTTAATCTGCAGGGTTTTGTCGTCGAGGGCCGCCACACCAAGGGTGTCCGGCTCCGCTTGACCCTTATTGATGGCCTCGGCGCCCACAATCAAATAGAGCAGCGTGGCGTACTGCGACAGCGTCTCCGGCGTCAGGATACGTCGCATCCCGAACACAAAATCACCGGCCGTGACCGGAACACCATCCGACCACACGGCGTCGCGCAGGGTGAAGGTCCACGTCAAACCATCGTCGCTCACGGACCAACGATCCGCCATGCCGGGAATGGCCTCACCCGCCATGTCCTCGGTGAAGAGCCCGATGAACATGTCGCCGATAACGTTGTTCTCCCAAGTGCCTTGGGCCTTGTGGGGATCCAGCGAAATAGGCTCGGCGCCATTGCCGCGATACAAGGTGGAGACCGCCGCATCATCGCCGCCCCCGCCACAGGCCGCCACGGCGCCCAGCACCGTCGCCATCGCCGCTGCCCGCAGCCACGTCTTCAAAGGCCCCATCCTGTCCACGGTGTACACTCCTATCTCACAAGCTGACGCAAGGCTTAACGGTCTTTGGGATCGATGGCGTCACGCAAGCCATCACCGATAAAGTTAAAGCACAATAACGTGATCATCATCGTCGCGGCGGGAAACAGCAACGTCCAAGGCAGCGTCTCCAAATCCTCCGACCCCGTCTTGATCAAACTGCCGAGGGAGGTGAGCGGTTCCTGCACCCCCAAGCCGATAAAGCTGAGAAAACTCTCCGCCAAAATCACCACAGGGATGGTCAGCGTCATGTAGACCACCACGGGCCCGAGAACATTGGGCACGATGTGCCGGCGGATAATCTGCGCCGGCCCCGCCCCCGCCGCGCGCGCCGCCTCCACGAATTCCCGCTGGCGCAATGAAAGTGTCTGGGCGCGCACGATGCGCGACATGGTGAGCCACTCCACCCCGCCAATGGCGGCGAACATGATCAGCAGCTTCAAGAACGGCCGGCCGGTGGTGAGTTCCTGCGTCACCGCCAACAGCAAGATGACCAAAAACACGTAAGGCAGCGAATAAATCACATCGACAGTGCGCATCATGATTTGATCAACGCGCCCGCCAGCATACCCCGCCGTGGCCCCCCAGCTGACGCCGATGACGAAGCTCACCAACGTCGCCACCACGCCCACTGACAACGACACCAAAAACCCCGCCATCGTGCGCGCGAAGAGATCGCGGCCGCTGGCGTCGGTGCCGAAGATATGCATGTTCTCAAAGGTTGGCCCCAAACCGACGCGGTCTTTGTAGACGGTTTCATAATGGTGGGGCCAAGCCGGCGCCGCCTCCGCGCCGCGCAGGCTTTGCGCCAGGCTCGCCGCGCCCACCGATGTGAGGGCGAGCACCAGCAACACCGCTAAAACGATCATGCTCGCCACGGCCGCCGGATTGGCGAATAAGCGCCGGCGCGCATCCTCCCACAGCGAGCGCCCATGCCCGTTGACCTGCTCGGCGGCGGCCTCGGCCAGCGCGGCACGGTTCTGTTGGGTGAAAGGCAAATCGATCATGGGACGCTCAGCTCAGACGCACTTTGGGATCGAGAACGGACAACGCCACATCGGCGATGAGATTCATCACGATAATGATGGAGGCGTAGAGGATCACCACGCCCATCACCAACGTGTAGTCCCGCTGCAGCGCGCCAATGACGAATTCGCGTCCGATACCGGGCAAGGAGAACACCTGCTCGATCACCAGCGAGCCAGTCACCAGCGCCGCTGAAGCTGGGCCGAGATAACTCACCAGCGGCCCCAAGGCGGCCCGAAGAGCGTGCACCAACAACACCCGCCGCTCCGGTAGCCCCTTAGCGCGGGCGGTGCGGATATAATTGGAGCGGATCACCTCAATCATGCTGGCGCGCATCAGCCGCGCCATGATGGCGATTTGCGGAAGCGCCAAGGTGATCACCGGCAAGATCAGGCGTTCCAGTGTGATGCGCCCACGCTCCAGCCCCCCGGTGGGCAACCACTCCAGTTGAACCCCGATCACCAGCTGCAATAAGGGACCCACCACAAAGGGCGGCACGCTGATGCCGATCAAGGCGACGCCCATGACCGCGAAATCGCCGGCCTCATTCTGGCGCAACGCCGCCGCGATCCCCAGCGCCCCGCCGACAAACATCGCCAGTATCAATGAAGAGAGGCCCACCACGAAGCTGACCGGCGCGCCCTGGGCGATGATTTCAGCCACGGTCTTATCGCGATACTTCAGCGACGGCCCCAAATCGCCGCGCAGCAAATCGCCGATATAGCCGAAATATTGCTGGACGAGCGGCTTGTCCAAATCATAAGCGGCCAGAACCCGCTCACGGATTTCCGGCGGCATAGGCCGCTCGGTGTCGAACGGATTGCCCGGAGCCGCGCGCATCATAAAGAACGCGATGGTCACAATGATGAAAAGCGTGGGTATGGCGACCGCCAAACGCCGCGCAATGTAACTGATCATGAACTCCGCCCGCGCAAGCCCGAGGCTTTATGACGGGCAGACGGTTTCACGGCGCTTTATGCTATGTCAATCCAGCCGCACACCCGCACGCCCATGGCGCCCGGCTACTGTCTGAAGCGTGATCACGCGTTATTTGGCTTACGGGCGCGCTCGCTTCACGTATGCAGAGGCGGCGCATGGCGGCTGTCGACGGGGCCCCGCGGGGGGACTGTGCAACGTACGCCATGCACCAGTCAGGTTTGTGGGCGAAGGGAGCACGCACGTGGCGCGCGCGTTCTGGCATACGGAATTTGAGTGGCGTCTGACCCATCTGCGCGTCCGTGACACGGGCGCCGTGGTGCCGTTCACCTGGCCCATCATCAAAGAAACGCTGGCTTGGATGCGGTTTTACGCCGCCCTCCAACCCGTGCGCGCGTGGCGCAGCACGACACAACCGCCGCTGCGGCTCAGTTTTGCGCCCTCGCCCCCTTCCGCCTGGTACTTGCTGTGGGCCGCCGCCCGCGCCGCCGGGGCGCGCTTCACGGCCCCTGAAGACGCCGACGCAGTCTTCTACTTCGAAGATCAAACCACGGGCGAAACGCCGCATGTGCCGATCCGCTCCGGCGCCACGCGGCTGAATTTTCATTGCACGGATGTCAGCAAGAGCCGCGTCGCGGCGGTGTTTGAACAGGTGTTCGGCTACCCGCTCACGGTGGACCCGCGCACCCATCAGGGCCCGGCGGTCGAAAAATCCGAAGCCAATGGCGTGCATGACGGGCGCATCGTGCAGTGCCCCGTCGAGCCGCTGGAGGGACGCAGCTACGCACGCGTGGTGGACAATGTCGCCCCCGATGGCCTCGTGGAGGACATTCGCTGCCCGACATTGCTGGGCGACATTCCCGTCGCCTTCATCAAGCGTCGCCCGCTGGCCACCCGCTTCGCCAACGCCAATGCGCAGGTGCGGTTGATCGATCCGGCTGATGTGCTCAGCGAGGCGGAGCGCGCCAAGCTGAAAGCCTTTTGCGCCGCCATGCACCTGGATTGGGGCGGGCTCGACGTGTTGCGCGATCGTCGTGATGGGCGGCTGTACGTCGTGGATGTGAACAAGACGGATATGGGTCCGCCCACCGCATTGTCGCTCGGCGATCAGCTGCGTGCGGCTGTGCGGTTGGGCGATGCCCTGCGCCACGCGTTCACGCCGGATACGGCCTCTGAAACCCACGGCCTTGTTGGCCGCAAAACCGACGCAATCCCATGAACGTGCATGGCCTGCACAGCCAAGCCACCGATCGTTTTTGACCAGCTCCGACAGAAGACGGCGACCTTAATCATGTCAGTAACCATTCCCTTCCAGCGTGACCTCACCTTCGAATATGGAGCCGTCGACCGGCTTTCGCCCCGGATCCGCCGCGTTATCGCGGACAATCCCGGCCCGTTCACCTTCACCGGCACCGGAGTGTACATCATCGGCTCCGGCGAGGTCGCGGTGATCGACCCAGGTCCGACCACGCCAAACCATCAGGCCGCGCTGGCGCGCGCGCTGGAGGGCGAGCGCGTCACACACATCTTCGTCACCCATCACCATCTGGACCATTCGCCCATGGCCCGCCCGCTGGCGGAGCGGCATGGCTGTCCGGTTTATGGCTATGGCGTGCAAATGCGCGAGCCCGAAGGGGGTGAAGTGCGCATGGAAGCCGGCGATGATCTCAGCTTCAAGCCGGATGTGGAGATTCGCGACGGCGATGTGTTCTCCGGCCCGGATTGGACCGTGGAGGCCATTCACACCCCCGGCCACACCTCCAACCATATGTGTTACGCCCTGCGCGAGGAGAACACGCTGTTCTGCGGTGATCATGTGATGGCTTGGTCCACCAGCGTCATCAGCCCGCCGGACGGGGACATGCGCGACTATCTGCATTCCCTGGAGAAGGTGCGGGATCGCGATTTCACCACCCTGTGGCCCACCCACGGCCCAGCGGTGACCGAACCGCGCGCCTTCATCGAGGCCTATATCGCCCACCGCCGCGCCCGCGAGAGCCAAATCATCGAACGTTTGCGCTCCGGCCAATCACGGATCAAAGAGATGATCCCGGTGATGTACGCCGATGTGGACAAGCGGCTTTATCCCGCTGCGGCCCATTCCGTGCTGGCGCATATGCTGCACCTGGTGAAGGACGGCCGCGCCCAATGTGATGGCGAGCCGGGCTTGGACTCCGACTACCGCCTTAACAGCACGTTTGCGTAAGGCATCGATCTCGCCCTAACGTCGGCCCAGGAGATGACCGTTTCACCGGCCTCAGCCGCTCGGTTTCCTCAGGCGCTCGGTTTCGCCGGCACGCTGCGCGCCGCACGCCAGCCTTCACGCAGGGCGGCTTTGTCGACCGAACCGGTGGCGGTGCGCGGCAATTTATCGACGAACACGACATCAGCCGGCGCGTGATCGCCGCGCACGCGCGCGGCGATGAAATCGCGGATTTCGGCGGGGTCTGAACCCTCCGCGGACACCAGCGTGACAAACACCACCGGCCGCACGCGCCCCTGCGCATCCGGCGCCCCGATGGCGGCCGCTTCGCTGACCCGCGGATGGGCTTCAGCGGCGTTTTCCAGCGCGATCGAGGAGACAGCGGACCGCGGGGGCCCAATCAAGTCCTTGGCCCGATCCACGAGCGTCACCACGCCCTCGCTGTCCATGGCGGCGACATCGCCCGTGTTGAGCCAGCCCGCTTCATCCACGGCGCCGGCGCCAAGCTCATCGCCATAATAGGCCCGCGCCGCACTCGCCCCGCGTACT
The DNA here is from genome assembly GCA_964524065.1 of uncultured Caulobacterales bacterium. Classification (GTDB taxonomy): domain Bacteria; phylum Pseudomonadota; class Alphaproteobacteria; order Caulobacterales; family Maricaulaceae; genus CAZADA01. Next base: position 7,929 of record CAZGCB010000025.1, read on the forward strand.
TTTAAATCACCGACCGTTGCGCCGTCGCGGCGCGCCGGTTCACCGCCGGCATCCACCACCGCGAATTCAGCGGTGAACAGGGCCCGCCCTGGCTCCACACGCCGCGCGATCTGCTCATGGCGGGGCAAAGCGCGCGCCTCCTCATCGGGACGCGACACCGCGGCGATGGGCCCAAAATCCGCAGCGCCAAAGGCGTTGATCACCTGAATTTTATAGGTGTCCTCCAGCGCGCGCACCAAGACATCCGACAGGGGCGCGCCCACCGAGACCGCGCGCTTCAGCGGGCCGAAAACCCGCCCCGCCCGATCCATCTGCGCGATCACAGCCCGCCATTGGCCTGGCGTGCCCACGGCGATGGTGACCCCTTCGCCTTCCATCAGCGTGCACACACTCTCCCCATCCAAGCGCGCGCCCGGCAGCACCAATTTCGCGCCCGCCAGCGGCGCCATCGCCGGCGCGCCCCACCCCAACGCGTGGAACAAAGGCGCCATCGCCATGAGTGTGTCATCGGCGCTGAGGTTAAGCGCGTTGGGGCTCACGGCGGCCATGGCGTTGAGCACAATAGCGCGGTGGCTGTGCAACACGCCGCGGGGCGCGCCCGCCACACCGGCCGTGTGGATCAACGCTGCGGCGGTGTTTTCATCAAACCCGCCCCACACGATCCGGCTGTCGCCCTGCTCCAACACCGTTTCATATGACAGCGCCTCAGCCAGCACCGTGTCGGGCATATGCTCTTCATCGGCGAGGATCATGACAGCCCGCACGCCCTCCAACGCCTCGCGGATACGTTCGACCAGCGGCACGAAACTCAGCCCGACCATCAAGATGGCCGGCTTGGACTGGGCCAAGATGGCGGCGAGTTGCGCGTGCGTGAGCTGCGGGTTGAGCGGGTGAAACACCGCCCCCACCCCCGCCACCGCCCAGCAGGTTTCATAATGGCGCAGGGTGCTCCAGCCCATGACAGCCACCCGCTCGCCAAGCCGGAGGCTAAACTGACGCCGCAAGGCGGACGCCAACAAGCGCGCCCGGTGGTGCACCCCCGCATAGGTGGAGCGCGCCAGCGGCCCTTCCGCCACCCGCGTCACCACCGCCCTGTCGCCAGAATTCACCCGCGCATGATCCAGAACTTTGTCCAGAGTCAGCGGCCAGTCCTGCATTTGTCCAAGCATGGCGGTCCCACATCCATGCCGCGCCCCAAAATTAATCTGGGGCCGAATGACCCAGAAAGCCACAAGAATTACGGTGCAATCTCACCGTGCGGCCAGCGCGCAACTATATCGCCACTATGGAAACAGCCGTGTTTTGCGCCAGGGCGCGCCAGGTCCTTCGCGATCAAACACAAACCGATCATGCAAACGGAAGGGCCGCTCGCGCCAAAACTCGATCTTTCGAGCGTTCAGGCGATAGCCGCTCCAATGCGGCGGCCGCGGCACCTCCCCCACGCCATATTTCAGCGCAAACTGCGCCACGCGCTTCTCCAACGCCAGGCGCCCCTCCATTGGCCGCGACTGCTCCGACGCCCAGGCGCCAATGCGGCTGTCGCGCGCGCGGCTGGCGAAATAGGCGTCCGCCTCCTCCGCGCTCACCGGCGTGATCGGCCCGCGCACGCGCACCTGACGCACCAGCGATTTCCAGTAAAAGCACAGCGCCGCCTGCGGATTGGCCGCGAGCTGGCCGCCCTTTTGGCTTTCCGTATTGGTGTAAAATACAAAGCCCGCCGCCGCGCGGTCCTCATCGAGCCCCTTCAACAGCACCATGCGCACATCCGGCGCGCCGTCAGCATCGGCGGTGGCCAGCGCCATGGCGTGGGGATCACGCGGCTCCTTCGCCTTGGCCTCCGCGAACCAGTGTTCAAACAGGGCAACCGGGTCTTCACTGGCGAAATCCGCCTCATCCGCCGCCGGCGCGCTGTCTTGGTGCTCCTGCGGGCTCGGGCTCGGCGGAATAATGTCAGAAGCCATGACCAAATCTCCGTTCACACACATTGGCGCGCGCTCACGCATCGACAGGGATCGCACGCACGCCTAAGGATGCACCCATGTCTTGGAACACCTATGGCCGAATCCTGCGCGTGACCAGTTGGGGCGAGTCCCACGGCCCCGCTTTGGGCTGCGTGGTGGATGGCTGTCCGCCCGGCCTGCGCCTGGATGAGGCGCTGATTCAGCCCTGGCTCGACAAGCGCAAGCCTGGCGGCAATCGCTTTGTGACCCAGCGCCGCGAGGCCGACCAAGTCCGCATTCTCTCCGGCGTGTTTGAGGATGAGCGCATCCGCGAAAGCCATGGCGGGCCGGTGACCACGGGCACATCCATCAGCCTGATGATCGAAAACACGGACCAACGCTCGCGCGATTATCACGATATCCGCGATCTCTATCGGCCGGGCCATGCCGACTACACCTATGATGTGAAGTATGGCGTGCGTGATTATCGCGGCGGCGGGCGCTCCTCAGCGCGCGAAACCGCCGCGCGCGTCGCCGCCGGCGCCATTGCGCGGCACATCCTGGGCGAGGGCGTCCACATCCGCGCCGCCCTGGTGCAAATCGGCGCGGACGCCATTGACCGTGACGCCTGGGATTGGAGCGAAACCGCGCGCAATCCGTTTTGGTGCCCCGACCCCGCCGCCGCCAAACGCTGGGAAGCGCTGTTGGACGAGGCTCGCAAGGCCGGCTCCTCCCTCGGCGCTGTGATCGAAGTGGTGGCTGAGGGCGTCCCCGCCGGCTGGGGTGCGCCGGTTTACGCCAAGCTCGACAGCGATCTGGCGGGCGCGCTGATGTCCATAAACGCCGTGAAGGGTGTGGAGATCGGGGACGGCTTCGCCCTTGCGGCCATGGACGGGCGCGCGGCCGGCGATCCCATGCGCATGGGCGCGGACGGGGAGCCCCTCTTCACCAGCAATCATGCCGGCGGGGTGCTGGGCGGCATCTCCACGGGCCAGCCTGTGGTGGCCCGCATCGCCATCAAGCCCACCTCCTCCATCCTGCCCCCCCGCGACACGGTGACAACGCACGGCGAAGAGGTGGTGGCGATCACCAAAGGCCGCCATGATCCGTGCGTCGGCATTCGCGGCGCGCCGGTGGCCGAAGCCATGATGGCGCACACCTTGGCCGATCATTTCCTGCTGCACCGGGCCCAGTGCGGGTAGGCGTAAACGCCGACGCGCGCGTGAGGCCCCCAGATTGGATCGCGACACACACGCCCCATTTAGGGGGGATGGATGCGCGTTCGAACCGACTGGCCTGGCAAAGTTCCCCTCCCTCCCGCCGGGCGGTGTTGGGCGCGCTGCCCACCCTCGCTTTGACGCCGCACGCCGCGCGGGCACAGACCGAGACGGGCGCAGCGGCTTTCGATAGCGCCGGATTGGCGCGCGCCCTGCGCCGTGCTGACGGGCTGGATCAGCTGCACAGCCTTGTCATCGCCAAAGGCGGGGACATCGCAGCCGCCGAGGCGTTCCGGGGTCCGCCGCTGGACCAACCGGTCAATGTGAAATCCATCTCCAAGACCCTGGTGGCGACTTTGGCCGGCTGCGCCTGGGATCGGGGCCTGTTCGACACTGTCGACACGCCAGTGGCGGACATTTTGGCGGACAAAATCGCGCCCGGCGCTGACCCGCGCGTGCGGCGCATCACCATCGCCGATTTGCTCACCATGCAAGCGGGGCTGGAGCGCATGTCGGGCCCCAATTATGGCCGCTGGGTCGCCAGCGATGACTGGGTGGCCTACGCCCTCAACCGCCCCTTTGTGGCCGAGCCCGGCGCGCGGATGCTCTACTCCACCGGCAGTTATCATTTGCTGGGCGTGGCGCTCAGCCGCCTCAGCGGCCTCAGCCTGCTCTCCATGATGCGCGACTGGATCGCCGATCCGCTGGGTGTGGCGGCCCCGCCCTGGACGCGCGATCCGCAAGGGCACTATCTCGGCGGCAATGAAATGGCGCTGTCACCGCTGGCGTTGTTGCGCTTTGGGGAGATGATCCGCAATGACGGGCTCTGGGATGGAACGCGGATCCTGAGCGCCGACTGGCTCGCCCAATCCTGGACCGTGCGCACCCGCTCGCCCTTTAGCGGCGATGATTATGGCTATGGCTGGTTCCTCAGCCAAGCAGGCGGACACCCCATGGCCTACGCCCGCGGTTTTGGCGGGCAGATGCTTTACATCGTGCCCGCATTGCAGCTGACGGTGGTCATCACCTCAGACGCCAACCGGCCCGCGCGATCGGGCGCGTATATCAGCGCACTGAACGCCTTGTTGCGCGACGCCATCATCCCCGCTGTGACGCGGTAGAGCATCGCCAACGCAGAGCTAAGACGCCTCCGGCCGACGGAACACCTTCACTTTCGTCAAAAAACCTTGTGTCTCAGTGTCCAAATGGAGCCCTGCATTGGTGAAAGGCACATCCAAATCATCGCGAGAATAATGCGCGTAATAGGGCTCGTGAAACAGACGCGGGAACTGCTCCAGCATCAAATCGAGATTGGGATCGTCGCCAGCTTGGATGCTGTCCGCCAACACCACCACGCCCCCCGGCTTCACGACGCGCGCCATCTCGGCCGCCACCCGCGGACGCACCTTGGGCGGCAGCTCATGGAAGAGGTAAATGCACGAAACGGCGTCGAATGATGCGCTTTCGAGCAGTATCGCCTCCGCATTCGCTTCGACAATGCGGGCGTTTCGCCAGCGCTTCAGCCGTCCGCGCGCCTCCTCGACATAGGCCGGCGACAAATCCAGTCCGGTCACCTGCAGCCGCGGAAACGCATCAAGGGTTTGCTCCAAGAACCGCCCGGTGCCGCACGCGACATCCAGCAAGGACAAGCCGCGCTGATCACGTCCCTGAAAGGCGCGCGCCACTTCCGCCAAAGCGCGACGCCGCATGGCGTCCGCCGCGCCAGTGAACAGCACCTCCACCTGCGTATCATACAAACGCGCGGACTCGCGGCTGAGCCAACCATCGGTCTGATAGTGGAAATTCTGTAGGAAATACGGGGGATACGCGTCGCGATCCACATCGGCGCTGTCGCGCACCTCCACCCGCGCCTCCTCCTGCCGGCGGCGCGCCACATCCGGCGCATCAGCAAAAAAGCGGCGACTGTCACGCAGCAGCCCCATCAGTTTGCGCGGCGACACAGACACATCGCGCGGCGCGGGATAAAGCCCCGCCTCGATATTGGCGAGATCCTGCTCAAACAAGCGAAAGAAGGCCTGACGCGTGCGCACCGGATCAGGCGGGGCGGCCGCCGCGCGGTGGGGGGGCGCGCCGGGCGTGGTCACCTCCGGCGTCATGCGCAGCAAGGCGGCGTAATGGGCGGCGTACCACCCGACGCGGGCGGTTTGCGACGCGACATAGCCGGCCCGCCGCAACAGAGCCGGGTTGAGCCGCTGCAAAGCGCCGGACGGGCCCGTTTTTTCCTCGCCAGGCTGAGACGTGGCTTCAGCCAAGGGGGACGCAGTGTTCATCGGCGAAACTCTCCCACCAATTCGAGATGCGCGCTCCACTTAAACTGGTCCACCGGCAGGACGCTTTCCAGTCGAAACCCACCGTCCACCAGCGTACGCGCATCGCGGGCGAAGCTGGTCGGGTTGCAAGACACATACGCCACGCACGCCGCGCCGGATTTTACGATTTCCGCTGCTTGCGGGCCGGCGCCCGCCCGCGGCGGGTCCAGCACGATGATATCCGGACGGCCAAGCTCCCGCCCCGTCACAGGAGAGCGGGTTAGATCGCGCCGCTGCGCCAAAAGCGGTTTCAACCCCATGCCGGCGGCCGGCGCAGCATCCGCCGCCCGCTTCAGCGCCGCGACGCTGGCGGCCGCGCCCTCAAAAGCACGCGTTTCAGCCTGACGGGCGAGCTGGAGGGCGAACGTGCCAAGGCCCGCATAAAGATCCACCGCTTTGGTCGCGTCTGCGGCGATGTCCATGACGCGGCGGGTCAGCACATCCTCGCCCTCTCGCGTGGCTTGCAGAAAAGCGCCAGGCGGCGGCGCGACGCTTACGCCGCCCAAGCGCACGACGGGCGCGCGCCGTTGCAGCAAGGTGTCGCCGGCAAGCGTCACCCGCGCCCAATCAGCCGCCTCCGCCAACACCGCCAAATCGCTGGTGAGGCTGACGCGATCCGCCTTCGCGGCGCCGCCGCGCACATCGACATCAAGGCCGCTTTCCGTTTCCGTGGCCTGGATGTCAGCCCGCCCCGCCTTGGGCAGCAACACCTCCGCCAGCTGACGCAGACGGGGCAGGGCCGCCGCCAGCGCCGGACTCAGCACAGGACACGCGTCCAGCGCGAACACATGGTGCGACGCAGCTTGGGAAAACCCGAAGGCGAAGCCGACAGACTTCGCCCGCACCGCATGGAAAGTGGCGCGGCGTCGCCCTGTACCGCCCGCATCCACAACGCGCCCCACCGGCGCGTCCAGCCCCGCGCGCTTCAGCGCCTCGCGCACGAGCGCCCGCTTCCAATCGCGATAAAGCCCCACCTCCATATGCTGCGCGACACAGCCGCCGCACACGCCGAAATGCGCGCAGGCCGGCGCGATGCGATCGGGGCTCGCTTCCAGGATTTCAACAGCCTGGCCACGGCCCTTGGCGTCGACACTCGCGCGCACCCGCTCGCCGGGCAGCGCGAAGGGCACATAAGCGACGGCGCCATCGGCCATGTCCACGACGCCGTCACCGCGCGCGCCGAGCCGCGCAATGCTCAGCTCCACCGCGTCCTGCGTCGCGGCTTCATCGTCAGGCGCGCCGGGCATACAGCAAATACTCCCGATTGCCGTCGCCGCCCGTTATCGGGCTCGGCGTCTCGCCCACCACCGGCCAGCCCAACGCGGCGAGCGCGGCCTTCACCCCATCCAAAGCCGCAGCGATGGCTTGCGAATCGGTGACGATCCCGCCCTTGCCCACAGCCTTCGGCCCCACTTCGAATTGCGGCTTAAACAGCGCCATCAACGCCGCCCCCTCCGCGGCCAAGGCCAGCGCCGCCGGCAGCACCTTCATCAGGCCAATAAAGCTCGCATCGCAGGTGATGAGGCCTGGCGCTTCGGGGATCTGCGCGCGCGTCAGCGTCCGCGCGTCCTGGCCGGACAGATCGTCGACACGCGGATCGGCGGCGAGATGCGCGCGCAGTTGATCGCGCCCCACATCCACGGCGTAGACCCGCGCCGCCCCGCGGCTCAGCAGCACATCGACAAACCCGCCGGTGGACGCGCCCACATCCAGGCACACCGCGTCCGCCGGATCGACGTCGAACACGCTCAGCCCATGATCCAGTTTCACCCCGGCGCGCGAGGCCCAGGGATGCGCCGCTTGCGCCTCCAAGGCGACCGTATCAGCGAGCATCAGGCTAGGCTTCGCCACGCGCTGTCCATCCGCGGTGACCAAGCCGGCCTCAATGGCGGCGCGGGCCTGGGCCCGGCTGGGGAACAGACCGCGCGCGACCAGAAGCACATCGGCGCGCTGACGATCCCCGGCCAGCCGCGTCGCCCCGAAGGCTGCGCCGCTCGCCAAGCTTATGCCCGCAGCGGCGCGCCCAGCGCCTCCACATCCCCGCGCCCCAACGCGTCGATGGCGACGGCCGCGATATGGCGCGCAGTGAGGCCC
>CAZGCB010000025.1:15519-29023 GCA_964524065.1 uncultured Caulobacterales bacterium
CCGCATCCTCATACATGGCCTGGGGCGCAGCATGATCTTGGAAGCGATCCGGCAGGGTCATCGTGCGGATTCGCACCCCGGTATCCAGGCGCCCGGCCCCCGCCAGATAATGCAACACAAATGCGCCAAACCCGCCCTGCGCGCCTTCTTCCACCGTGATCACCACTTCATGATGGCGGACAAGCTGATCGATCAAATCCGTGTCCAACGGCTTGGCGAAACGCGCATCCGCCACCGTGGTGGACAGGCCTTGCGCGGCCAAGCGATGGGCCGCTTCCACAGCCTCCCCCAAACGGGCGCCAAAGCTGAGAATCGCCACCGCACCGCCTTCGCGCAGAATGCGGCCACGGCCAATCGCGAGCGGCTGGGGCGCGTCAGGAATCTCCACGCCGACGCCATTGCCGCGGGGATAGCGGAAGGCGATCGGGCCCTCATCCCAGGCGGCGGCCGTGGTCACCATGGCTGTCAGTTCAGCCTCATCGGCGGCCGCCATCAGGGTCATGCCCGGCAGCTGACCGAGATAGCCAACATCAAACGCGCCCGCATGCGTGGCGCCGTCTGCGCCCACCAGGCCCGCCCGATCGATAGCGACGCGCCCCGGCACGCCCTGAATGGCCACGTCGTGCACCACCGAATCATAGCCGCGCTGCAGGAAGGTCGAATAGATCGCCGCAAAGGGCCGCATCCCGTCCGCCGCAAGACCCGCCGCGAAGGTCACCGCATGCTGCTCGGCGATGCCCACATCAAAGGTGCGTTCAGGAAACCGCTCGCCAAAAATGTTCAGCCCTGTGCCCGAAGGCATGGCAGCCGTAATGGCGACAATCTTCGGATCGACCTCCGCCTCCTTCACCAGTTGATTGGCGAACACCGTCGTGTAGGACGGCGCATTGGCGGTTTTTTTCTGCTGCTGGCCGGTGACGACATTGAATTTCGACACGCCGTGATACTTGTCCGGCGCGTTCTCGGCCGGCTCATACCCCTTACCCTTTTGCGTCACCACATGGACGAGGACGGGCTTGTCCTTGATGTTGCGGGCGTTGCGCAACACCGGCAACAACCCGTCCAAATCATGGCCATCGACGGGCCCAACATAGTAAAAACCCATTTCTTCAAACAGCGTGCCGCCCATCGCCATGCCACGCGCGAATTCCTCCGCTTTCTTGGCGGTGTTGTAGATGGGTTTACCCAGCTTCTCGGCCACCTTCTTGCCGATATGGCGCAGCGCGCGATAACCGCGGCTCGACACCAAATTCGCCAAGTAATTGCTCATCGCGCCCACCGGCGGGGCGATGGACATGTCATTATCGTTAAGGATCACGACCAGCGGTCGGTCCATGGCGCCGGCATTGTTCATCGCCTCATAGGCCATGCCGGCAGACATGGCGCCGTCGCCGATGACGCACACCACCGCGCCCGGCTGCTCTTGCAGATTACGCGACACAGCAAAGCCCAAACCGGCCGAGATAGACGTCGCCGCATGGGCGGCGCCAAACGGATCATAGGCGCTCTCGGAACGCTTGGTGAAACCAGACAACCCATCCTCCTGGCGCAGGGTGCGGATGCGATCGCGCCGGCCGGTGAGGATTTTGTGCGGGTAGCACTGGTGGCCCACATCCCAAATGAGAATGTCTTCCGGGGTTTCAAACACATAGTGCAACGCGACGGTGAGCTCGACCACGCCCAGCCCCGCGCCCAAATGCCCGCCTGTGACGGACACCGCGTCAATGGTCTCCACCCGCAATTCGTCCGCCAGCGCGCGCAAATCGCTTTGCGCAAGCGCCCGCAAATCCGCCGGTGATTGGACCGTATCCAGCAGGGGTGTTTTTACCGCCACCACGAAACTCCTTACATCTCCCCCAGAGGGTTAAGTCCTCCGATCGAGGACGAAATCAACCGCTTGACGCAGGATCTCCGCGTCCGCGCCAAACGGCTCTAAATGCGCTTTGGCTTGCGCTCCCAGGCGATCCGCCTGCGCGCGGGCGCCCTCCAAGCCCATAATCGCGACGAAATTCTGGGTCCCGCGCTCGGCATCGCGCCGCACCGGCTTGCCCAGCGCCTCGGCCTCGCCTTCGGCATCGAGGACATCGTCTACAATCTGGTAGGCCAGCCCCAAATCATGGGCGAACCCGCTCAGCGCCTGCATCGAAGACGGATTGCGCACGCCCGCCATCACCGCGCCGCAATCGGCGGCGAACTGCAACAACGCCCCGGTTTTCATGCGCTGCATGCGCGTGACGACGCTGACATCAAATTCCTCCGCGGTGGAGAGAATATCGATCATCTGCCCGCCCGCCATGCCCAAAGCGCCGGCGGCTTTGGCCAAACGCGCCACCAGAACACAGCGCGTGCGCGGGTCGGGATGGGTGTCCTCATGGGCGAGGATTTCAAAGGACAACGTCAGCAGCGCATCACCCGCCAAAACCGCCGTCGCCTCATCATAGGCCTTGTGAACGGTCGGCCGCCCGCGGCGCATGTCATCATCATCCATGCAGGGCAAATCATCATGCACCAGCGAATAGGCGTGCACGCACTCCAACGCCGCGGCGGTGCGCAGCAAGCTGCGCTCCTCCACATCAAACAGGCGCCCGCAATGAATCACGAAAAAGGGCCGCAGCCGTTTGCCGCCGCCCAACGCCGCATAGCGCATGGCCGACAGCAGCGGCGCTTCAGGCCCTTCGGGGCGCGGAATCAACCGATCCAGCGCCACCGTGACACGATCGGCCGTGTCCTCCAGGGCCTCTTGAAAACTGTCCATGGCGGTCTGTGACACGGGGGGGCGTCCTCGGACAAGGGGATCAGCGGGGCAAGGAATACGCATCGGCGACACAATCATCCCGGCCACACCGGGTCAGAACGTAAGCCTCAACGGCGCAGCCGGCGCAGCGGCGTGTCTGGGCGGCGCGCGGCGATCACTCCGTCTCGAACGCAGCGGCGGCTGGACCATCGCGCCGCAGCACAATTTTCTCCACGCGCAGCTGCGCGTCCTTCAGCTTGGCTTCGCAATGGGCGCGCAGCGTCTCGGCGTATTCCGACAGAGCGATGGAGCGTTCCAACGCCACATCGCCGCTTTCCAGCTGGCGCACGATTTCTTCCAGACGCCGCAAAGCGTCTTCAAAGCTGAGGCTGTCCACCGGCGGCGCGCCGCCCTCGGCGGGCGGGCTCGCGGCATCAGACGTCTTGGGCATGGGGCCTCCTTTGGCGCTGACCATAGAGATCTCGCGCTGCAGAAACAATCGGCCCCGTCGCGCCGGAGGCGCACGACGCGCTCGGCTTTAGCCCCCGGGCCGTTCATAGCGGCGCAAGCCCCAATAGGCGTCGCCCCCATCGCGCACGCAACGCCAGCCACGCGCCAGCAAGACGGGGCGGATCATGCGGTTGAACCAGCCATGGCCGCAGAGCAGCACCGTACGCCCCCCCGCCGCCGCGCCCTCCAGCCGATCCGCGGCGTCATGGGCGCGCGCCTCGGCCGCTGGCTTGGTTTCCTGGCCGCCGGCATAGCCCAGCCACCAGGCGATGCGCGCCACGACGCCCCAGCTGGCCGGCCGCAAGCGCACGCCGACCAATGGCGGCGGGGGCAGGCGCGCCTCCACAAAAACGGGATCGGTCTGCACCGGTTTGCCGCCGCTGGCGGCCTCGGCCGTCTCCACGGCGCGGCGCAGCGGGCTGGCGAGGATCATGTCCGCTTCGTGCGCGGCGGCCACCAAGGCCGGGTCAGGCCCTTCGCCCGGCGTCAGCCCGCCGGCGTCGTAGGCGTCCCACCACGTCTCAAAAGCGCGCCAGGACAACCAGGATTTGCGCTCCAGCGCCGGGCGGCCATGGCGTGCGAGCATGATCACCCCAGCGGGCGTCCCATCAGACGTCTCTGGGGGCGTGCGGTTCGCCTGCGACGCCATCCAATCCCTCAGCGGGTGTCGCCAGGCCCCATGGCGCCTGCACCCGCTTGCGACGCCGCCACCCCTTCGGACGCGCCGCACAGCGCCTCCACATGCGCTGCGGCGCTGCGCGCCAACGCAGGGAGGTCGTAGCCGCCCTCCAAGGTGGACACAAGCTGATCACCGCATCGGCGCGCCGCGACGGCCGCCAGCTGCGCCGTCGCCCAGGCGAAATCACGTTCGCCCAGGGTGAAGTTCGCCAGCGGATCCGCCGCATGGGCGTCAAACCCCGCGGAGATGAACACCATGTCGGGATCAAACGCATCCAACGCCGGTACGATCGTCTGCGCGAAGGCGGCGCGCCATGCGCGCGGATCCACACCATGACCCAAGGGAACATTGACGATGTTGCCCGCCGGGCCCGTCTCCTCCGCCCGTCCCGTGCCCGGATAGATGCCGCCTTCATGGATGGAGGCGAAAAACAAATCTGGATCCTGCTCCGCCAGAGCTTGGGTGCCATTGCCGTGATGGACATCGAAATCCACCACCGCGATGCGCTGAAGGCCGTGAACAGCCCGCGCATGATACGCGCCGACGCCAATATTGTTGAACAGGCAAAAGCCCATGGCGCGGCCCGGCTCCGCGTGGTGGCCCGGCGGCCGCACGGCGCAAAAGGCGCGTGCATACCGGCCCGCCATAATGCCATCCACCGCCGCCACCACCGCGCCCGCCGCCCGCCGGGCTGCGGCCACCGAGCCGTCCGACACAGCGGTGTCCGCATCAATATGCACGCACCCCGCGGCGGACGCGGCCGTCCCGGCCGCCTCCACCATGGCGATGTGCTGGCCCGGATGGACGCGGGCGATGGCCTCATCCGCGGCGAGGGGCGCCTCCTCCCACAGCAGATCAGAAAACGGCGCGCCTTTGAGCGCCTCAAGGATGACTTCCAGCCGCTCCACGCGCTCAGGGTGGCCCGGCGGCGTTTCGTGGCCGAGGCAATCGGGATGGGTGACAATGGCGGTGCTCATACCCCAAGCCTTACGCGGATCCGCACCGCCGCCCAAGCCCGTTCACGCCTCCGCAGGGGCCCCGCCTTGGTTCATCAGCGTGAACACATCGCCCATTTCCACCCCCGGCGGCGGCGTGCGGTCCGCCGGCACGAAAAAGTCCGGCAGAAGCGGCTTGCTCGCATCGACGCGGTATTGATCGAAATCCGTGACGCCGCCCACCTCATACAAGAACGTGTCGTCAATGATGAATTGGCCGGTGAACTCCCGCGCCGGCTGGGTCAGCATCAAATGCGCCGCATCGGACAAGATATCGACGGTGCGGCACATCTTCATGCCTTCCGCGCCGGCGAGCACATTTTCGACGGCCGCTGTGGCGATGGCGGTGCGCGGCCACAGCGCATTGGCGGCGACGCCTTTGTCGCGCAGCTCTTCGGCCCATCCCAAAATGCAGGCGCTCATGCCGTACTTCGCCAAGGTGTAAGCCACATGCGGAGCGAACCAGCGGGGATCCATGTCCAAGGGCGGCGACATGGCCAGAATATGTGGATTGTCGCCCTCCAGCAGATGGGGCAAGCATTTCTGCGTCACCAAAAACGTGCCGCGCGCATTCACCTGATGCATCAGATCCCAGCGCTTAATGGGGGTTTCGAGCGTCGGCATGGGAAAAATCGCCGAGGCGTTGTTCACGACAATGTCGAGCCCGCCAAAGGCCTCCACGGTCTGAGCGACGGCCGCGTCCACCGCCTCTTCATGGCGGATGTCGCAGACCACAGGCAGCGCCTCGCCGCCAGCCGCGCGGATCTCCTCGGCGGCCGTGTGGATGGTGCCTTCGAGCTTAGGGTGCGGCTCAGCCGTCTTGGCGAGGATGGCGATACGCGCGCCATCTTGGGCCGCCCGCTTGGCGATGGCCAAGCCGATGCCGCGGCTCGCGCCGGTGATCAAAATCCGTTTGCCTTTGAGGTCAGCCATCCCGCTCTCCCATGCTGTCATGTGCTGTCATGGGTGAGGGATATGGCCGCACCCGCGGCCCACGCCCAGTGCGACGAAGGGCATAGACCCGCGCCGAGGGGCGCAGACCGGCGCGACGCAGCGACGGAGCCATCGGTGATGACGCGCTATAGCGGCCGCCAAACCCGACCGCTGGGGCACCACAAATCCTGCTCCTGGCGGCAGGACTTAAACGTGAACAGCACCGTCACCGCCCGGCCGACCAAAAATTCCAGCGGAATTTGCCCCAACGCATTGGGGTCCGCCAGTGCGCTCGCCCGGCTGTCCGAGGAGGAATCACGGTTGTCGCCCATCACAAACAGGTGGCCCGGTTGCACGAAAAACGGACCGACCGTGTCGGCCGGCGTGGCGCCCGCAAGATTGTTGTAGACGACATGCTCCGGTCCGTCGGGCAGCGACTCGATGATCCGGTCCACCCGCTCAATCCCGCCGCGGTGATTGCGATACGCATAGCGCTCCACAAAAGCCTGCGGCACCAGCGCATCATTCACGTACAGCCGTCCGGCCCGCATGGCGACCGTATCGCCGGGCAAACCGACGACCCGCTTGATCAGATGATCGCGTCCCCCCTGGGGCCGGCGAAACACGACGACATCCCCACGCTCGGGCATACGCCCCAGCAAACGCCCATCGCTTTCCGGCAACAGCCCCCCCATACCGAAGGGCAGTGAATGGCGGCTCCAGCCATAGGCGAAATTCAGCACAATGACGCGGTCCTTCACCTCCAAGGTCGGCTCCATGGAGCTGGAAGGAATAAAAAACACGCGGAAAAACACGGTGGTGATCAGGAGGTAGACCGCCGCTGCGCCGGCGATGAACCGCAAAAACTCCATCCCTTCGCGCCGCGCGGGCCCAGGATCGGAGGTGGCGTCGGCGTCTTTGGCGTCGCTCATAGGCTTCTCACCGCGGTAATCTCTGCAAGACATGGTCGCGCCACACACCACACAACCACAACAAAAGATGGACCCTGAACCACGCCCTCCAACCCGCACAGCGCGGCCGGTGGTGCGGCGCCGCGTCAGGCCACGCGGCGCTGTTGAGCCATTAACACACCCGCCGCGTCAATCGTCAGACCCAGGCCCGGACGGGCGCAGAGCTGGAGGAAACCGCAAATCGCCTCACATCTCCAGGGCCGGGGCGTCCTTCACAGCGCGGAAGGACGCCGGCTTGCCGGGCGCGTGCGCCATAGCCGCATAACCGCGCCGCTCCAAATAATTGAGGTAGGCCAACGCCAAAGCAAGGTCGCCAGGGCGCACGCCGCCCAGCTGTTTCTTGGCGATCTGCGCGGCGTCCACGTCCTTCTTCAGGGCCGACAGCACACGGGCGACGGCCTCTTCATGGGCGGTGGCCGTCGCTTCAATACGCGCATGCAGGCCGGTGAACACGCCGCCGCGGGCCGGCAGCACCGTCACATCCTCCGGCGCAACCGCCATGATCCGCCAGAGCGCCGCCAGATAATCGCCCATGGGATCGCCGGCAGGCTCGCGCGGGATGACGCCCGCCGGCGGCTGCCCTTCCGCCATCACGCTGATTCCGCTCCATAAGAGGCCTGCCTCCGGGCTCCACAGGCATGTGGCTTCCGGCCCGCCGGCGCCGCCCGACAGGATGCGCAACGACAGCCGCCCCACCATCAGCGAATGCGTGTCCGCCAAACGCACAAAGGCCCGCGGAAGCGGCCCCATCAGTTCGGCCGGATCGCCATGGCCCGGCCAGGGACCCGCCCCGGCATTCGCCCCCGCCCGCGCCGCCAGCGCCTCCGGCGCGCCCGTGACGGCCTCATGGCGCCGCATCTGAGCAGTCAGATAGGCCCCGCGGCTCATCTGCAGGGGGATGTCGAACCGCGCGCACAGCCAGCCCGCCGCGCCCACACTGGCGGCGTCGGCGCTGAGCGCGATGACGCCGGTCACAGGCCTCGCGCCCAGCGGCCCGCTAAGCACCGCATCCCAGGCTTGCTCCGTCTCAGGCCCGGCATAGCCGCAATCCACCACGCGCCAGCCGTGATCCTCCGCGATGGCGTAAGCGTTTACGGGCGCGCCCGGCGCAATCTCCGCGCCCTCACGGCCCGGCAAACGCAGCCACAGCACATCATCCGCGATCGCCGTCGCCGCCGCGACAGCTGGGGGTTCCAACGGAAACTTCAACGGGCTGCCCGTGCCGCTGCTCCCCATCGCCGTTTCTCCCGGTGATTCCCCTGAGAAACGAAGATGCCAGACCGGCCCCGCGCGTCAATCGCGCGCAGGGCCGATTCTGGAAGAGGCTGCCGCCGGCGCTTAAGTCGCGCCCGCCTCTTTGCGCTTGCGTTTGTCGCCACGCAGGATCAAGCGCGCCTGCCAGGCCAAGAACAGCAGCAACGCAATGGCGCTGATGAGTGAAGCCGGCTCAGCGCCTGCGCCGATGAACACATTCATCTGCCGCACCAACAGATCAAATTGCAGCACCGTGATCACGGTGAGGATCACCGTGCCGGCCTGGCCCCATTGCGCCGCTTCAGCCCGGGTCAACCGCAGGAAGAAGAGGATGATGGCCGCGGCCCACACGACCGAAAACGCCACATAGAGCGGCGAAAACTCCACGAACGAGCCGCTTTGATCCAAGCCGAACATGGCGCGCATGGACTGTACATAGGCTTGATTGAGGATCGGCCAGAACAGAACAGCGACGGCGCCCACCGGCAAGGCCCGCGACGCCAGGCGCACCCGATCGCCGGTGACCTCCTCCACCTCTTCATGATTGCTCAACATGAAGATGCCAAGGCCGAACACGTAAAACAAAAACGCCGTCTTCAGCGCCAAAAACACTTCATGCACTTGCGCCAGATTGGACGGGCTGTCTTCATACATGGCGGACATTTGACGCCGGAGCGATAACTGCGCGCGCCGACAGGTCGCCACAGGCTCAATATCGCCGGTCACGAGACAATACGCGCTGACATCCGGCAGCAACCGCGCCAAGCCGCGATAATCGGCCAAAGAGGTGGACGCGCGCTCCAAATCCACATGTTCGCTCAGGTCCAGCCCCTCGCGGACCGCCGGGCCCATGCGCTGGAAGGCCGCAATGACGGACTTCACCCGCGGCACCTCGCCGTCCGCGCGCGCCTTCTCGGCCAGCAACGCCCTGAGGGCGTCCGCGTCTTCAGCGGCTTCGGCGGCTTCGATTTTAATGACGAGCGCGCGCACTTCCTGCAGCGCTTCGGTGGCGGTGTCCAAACGCGCCCGGTTCTGCGGGTTGGTGTCCGCACGCCACGCGGCGCGCGCATCCTCCACCGCCTGCACGCGCGCGGCGTCGAGCGCCGTTTCGTGATCGGCCTCCAGCGCCGCACGCGACACTTCCCACCACGACCGCTCGGACGCATCACCACGGAACAGGTTCACCATGTAGTACGTGCCCACCACGGTGACCGCGAGGATGATCAGCCCACCCAGCGCCGGCAGAAACTTGCTGAACGCCGTTTCCAGCGCGACTTGCCCCGCCGGGCGAAAGTAAAACAACGCCACCAGGCCCAAGGTGGGGAAGAAGATGAATTGCTGGGACGCGAAGGTCGCCATGGTCAGGCCGAGATCAAGCCCGAATTCTAGAAACAATAAAACGGTTTCACCAATGAAGGCCGCGGCGAACACAACGGTCAACACAGCGGTGATGATGGTCGCAAGTGTGCGGATCATGGTCCCCGGTCCTCCCCTGTGATCCGCATTCACCAATGGCGGAGGGGACAAGCCAGGTCAAGCGCGCCACAGGGCGCAGGGCGGGGGATGTACACCCCCGCCCGCCCCGCTCGCGGATCCGCACGCACGATCGAGAGGCGCCGCTAAGCCTCCAGCAATTCCGGCGCGGTGGCGAACACCGCCGCCGCCCCTAAGGTGATGGCGTCGACACGCGACGGCGCCGCCGACAACACCGCGTCCGCGTAAAAACGCGCCAAATCGATTTTAGACTGTGCGAAAGCGGCGTCGCCCTCGTTGTTTTTCAGGCGCCGTTGCGCCGCCACGGCGCCCAGAGCGAGGAAATAGCCGCCCGCCACATCGCCAAACAACGCTTGATACGCCGTCGCACCGGTCAAACGGTCCTCCATCGGCGTCGCCCCATCGCGCAACCAGTCGGTGGCCGACCGCAACGCGCTCAAAGCCGCACGCAAACGCGCGCCGATGGGCGGCAGCTGCGCGTTGGAGGATGTGTCCAGCGCCTCGATGGTCTGATCCATATCCGCAAAGAACGCATCCGCGTGCGCGCCGCCCGCCATGGGCAGCTTCCGGCCGACCAGATCGATGGCCTGGATCCCGTTCGTGCCCTCATAAATCGGCGTGATGCGGGCATCGCGATAGTGCTGCGCGGCGCCGACCTCCTCCACGAAACCTTGCCCGCCATGCACCTGAATCCCCGTGGAGGTGACCTCCAGGGCCATATCCGTGCTCCACGCTTTGGCGATGGGCGTCAGCAATTCCTCGCGCCCCTTCGCGGCGGCGCGATCATCGGCGTCCTCGGCGAACTCCGCGGCATCCGCCGCCACCGCGGTGGCGTAGCAAATGGCGCGTGCGGCCTCGATCTTCGCCTTCATGGTGAGCAGGTTGCGCCGCACATCCGGGTGATCCAGAATCCGCCCCGGGGCTTCGCCGCCGCCGCCATTGATCGCCGGCGTGCGTCCCTGCAAACGGTCTTTGGCGAAGGCCAAGGCCCGTTGGTAGGCGCGCTCCGCCACACCCACGCCTTGGATGCCGACCATCAAACGCGCGGAGTTCATCATGGTGAACATGGCGCTGAGGCCGCCATGCGGTTCGCCGATCAGGTATCCCACCGCGCCCTGATCATCGCCGAAGGACATCACGCAGGTGGGCGAGCCATGGATGCCCAATTTGCCCTCCAGCCCGATGCAGCGCAGATCATTGCGCGAACCCAGCGAACCATCCTCATTCACGAGAAATTTCGGGGCCAGGAACAGCGAGATGCCCTTGGTGCCCGCCGGCGCGTCCGGCAGCCGCGCGAGCACCAGATGGATGACATTGTCCGCGCAATCGTGCTCGCCCCAGGTGATCCAGATCTTCTGACCCTGGATCCGGTAAGCGCCGTCCCCGGTCGGCCACGCCTTCGTCTTGAGCAGACCGACGTCCGCGCCCGCATGGGGCACGGGCAGGGTCATCGTGCCGGTCCACTCCCCCGTGCCGAGCATCGGCAGATAGAGCGCCTGCTGCTCCTCGGTGCCATGGGCGACCAGCGCCTCGACCGCCGCGAGCGTCAGGGTGGGGCACAGCCCAAACGCCATGTTGGCGGCGTGGATCATATCCATCACCGCCAAGGCCATCGCCCGCGGCAGCCCCGCGCCGCCATGCTCGGGACGGAACGACAGCCCCTGCCAGCCGCCTTCCACGAACTGGCCGTAGGCTTCCTTGAAGCCAGAGGCGGTGTAGACGACGCCGTTCTCCAGCCGCGCGCCCTCGCGGTCGCCGGTGTGGTTGAGCGGGGCGAGAGCCTCGCCGGTCCAGCGGCCCGCCGCCTCCAACACCGCGGCCACGACGTCATCGCACAGAACGTCGAAGGCGCCCGTGGCCCGCAACCCATGCAGCGCGGCGATCTCGTCCAGCGCAAAACGGATGTCACGGATCGGCGCGACATAGGTCATGGCGTCTCCTCCTGGCGTGGCGCTCGACGGGGCGCGACTCACACACTGAGCGATGATAGCGCACCGCTCGCGAGAATCACCGTGGACAAATGCGCCCTGGCGTTTGGGGGCGATCTCGCGCACACGATGGCGCCTCGCCCACGGAGCCCGCCATGCCGCACCCCCGCCCCGACGCCCCCAAGGCGCAGACCCGGCGCGCCCTGAGGGTCCTCGTCTTCGCCGCCGCCGCGCTCGCTGCGGCCGGCTGCGCGCCGACGCCGGTGGCGGACTTCGCCGCCGCGCCGGAGGGGGCCTATCGCCTCGACCCCGCCCACGCCAGCGTCACCTGGCGCGTCGGCCACCTCAACGGCCTGTCCCGCTTTGTCGGGCGCTTCGACACCATCGACGCCGCGCTCGATTTCGACCCCGACGCCCCGGAGGAGAGCACGCTCACCGCCACCATAGACGCCGCCTCGATCAGCACCGGGCTTGGGGATTTCGACCGGCAGCTCGCCAACAACGGCCGCCTGCTCGACGCCGACGACCACCCGCAGATCCGCTTCATGAGCACGCGCGTCACCGTCACGGCCGACAACCGCGCCGTCGTGGAGGGCGATCTCACCCTGCGCGGCGCCACCGCGCCGGTGACCCTCGACGTCACGTTCAACGGCGCGACCCGCGACCCCTTGCGTCGGGGCGCCCGGGTCGTGGGCTTCTCCGCCACCGCGACCCTGAGGCGGTCGGATTTCGGCGCCGACGCCTATGTCAATTTCGGCGTGTCCGATGAGGTGGAGGTGTGGATCGAAGCCGAGTTCATCCGCGATGGCGGCTGAACGTCGCGCTCTGCGCCGGCGCTTTTTCCATATCGTCAATAAATCTTCGCAGACGCGCCCGTCGACACGCCCGGTCCGGCGCCCCACTTGTTGCGCGGCGATACGTCGCATCGCCCGCGCTTTGCGCGTCAGACCGACCAGTTCGCGAACCAAAGAAGGGGAACCCCATGATCCTGCGTTCTTTCGCCGCCGCCGCGCTCGTCGCCGGCTTCGCCGCGCCGAGCCTCGCGCAAGACGTCGCCGCGCCGTCGGGCGTCTACGCCATGGATGACGGACACGCGTCCGTGACTTGGAAAATCCAGCATCTGGGCCTGGCCCCCTACCCCGCCCAGATCGAGACGGTGACCGGCACGCTCAACTTCGACGCCGAAGATCCGAGCAAGTCCTCCGTCACCGCCACCATCGCCGCGGCGTCCGTCGACACGGACTTCACGGGCAATGAGCGTGAGACCGTCGAGGAATGGCACACCAATGTGCGCGGCTTCATCAAAGCCGGCGACCATCCCGAGATCACGTTCACGTCCACCGCCGTCGAGGTGACCGGCGACAACACCGGCACGATGACGGGCGACCTCACCTTCGCCGGCGTGACCAAGCCCGTGACCCTGAACGTCACCCTCACCGGCGCGCTCGAGCAGCATCCCTTCGTCGAAGGCAAAGGCGCGCTGGGCTTCACCGCCGCCGGCGCGATCAAGCGCTCGGACTTCGGCATTTTGCAGGAAAGCCCGCTCTTCGGCGCCCTCGGCGATGAGATCCAGGTCGAGATCGCCGCGGAGTTCGTTCAGCAAGACGCTTAGGCGCCGCTTGCGTTTGAAAAGGGGAGACGGCGATGGCTGATGTAACGGCGAACACGCGGGTGGCCGCGCAGACGCCCCGCTACACGGCCGTGGCGATCGCGCTGCATTGGATCATCGCCGTCCTCATTCTTGGCCAGATCGCCGGCGGCCTGTGGATGAGCGCCGCCGCCAAGACCGCTGGCCCCGAGCAAGCCGTGGCCGTGTTCAACGTCTATCAGTTGCACAAGACGTTCGGTCTTCTGGTGCTGGTGTTGAGCCTGGGGCGTCTGGCCTGGCGGATCATGAACCCGCCGCCGGCGCCGCCGGCCATGGCGGCGTGGCAGAAAATCTGCGCCGAGGCGGTCCACTACGCCTTCTATGGCTTGATGATCGCGATCCCGCTGACGGGCTGGCT
>CAZGCB010000026.1:0-27955 GCA_964524065.1 uncultured Caulobacterales bacterium
CACCAGACCCGTCACCCGCTGCGGGTGGGCCTGGGCGTAGGCGAGGGCGAGGGTCGAGCCCCACGAGCCGCCAAACACCATCCAGCGCTCAACCCCACGCGCCGCGCGGAGCGCTTCAATGTCGGCGATCAAATCCTGCGTCGTGTTGTGCTCCAGCGCACCCAGCGGTGTTGATCGCCCGCAGCCGCGTTGATCGAACAGCGTCACCCGCCACCGCTTGGGATGGAAAAAGCGTCGCATGCCCGGATTGGTTCCCGCGCCGGGACCGCCATGCAGCGCGACCGCGGGCAACCCGCCATGGGCGCCGCATTCCTCCCAATAAACTTGGTGGCCGCCGCTCACATCGAGGCGGCCATGACGGGCGGGTGCGGTGCGGGGATAGAGGCCGCGGCTCATTTTGCGGCTGCACATTGTAAAGTCATGGTGGCATTTGGGGCTGATGCAGATTATAAGACTGTTAGTACTTATCAGCGGGGGGCTGAAAGTGGGCAAGATGTTGCGGTGCGAAGAATTGGTCGAGGGTCGCGAAAGCGCAATGAGAAAAAGGCTGAAAATGGCCGCGTGGGTTGCGGCCGTGGCCGCCACGCCCGCCTGCGCGACCATGTCGTTCGAACCTGCTGAATTGCAAGCCAAACGCACCGCCGCCGAAGATTTAAATGTGGAGCAGCACTCCCTGCGTGCGGCGGTCGATACGTTGCAAGGCGCCATCCATGGCTGCGGCGTCCCGCAGGCGCCCGACATCATGCAGGTGGTGCAGGGCGGCCTGAAAGATTTCATCTTCGGCTTTAACCGTGACGATCGTGAGACGCCCCAAGATCCCGCTTTGGTTTATCTGACATCGAAAATTGCGGCTGAGGCGGATGCGGCGGTTTTGGCGACGGACGTGGACGACGTGCGCGAGGCGCTGCACGGCGTGAATGTCGCGGCGGCCGATTTGGCGCGCCAAACCGCGGGCGAGGGGCTGACGCTGGCCGATGTCCGCGAGATGGAGCTGGCCGTCACTGAAGCGCGGCGCGCGCTGCGTGTCTTCACGGACGCCGCCGATGGCGTTGAGTTGGACGCCGAGGCCCATGCGATCATTCGCGCGGCTCTGAACGATTTCGAGCGTGAGCTGGATAATGCCGGCAAGGTCGCGGACGCCCTGGGCGCCCTGCACGCCAACGCTAGCTCCGCGCGTATTGGCTGAAAGTCCGCCGGGCCGGGCGCGACACAGGTTGACCAATCCAGCGATGGGGACTAAGCGGCCCGTCCGCGCGGTGCTCGGCGTGTGTCGTACAATCCGCATTGGTGTTAGGCCTGACGTCCTTTGACACGCCCTCCCATGATTGATCCCCAGTCCATTCCCGGTTTTTTGAGCCCACAAGAGGGCGCGCTCCTTCGCGACGCGGTCGCCGGCGCGCCGGGCGTGGGCCCTGTGTTGGAGATCGGCGCCTATTGCGGACGCTCCAGCCTTTATCTTGGCGCGGCGGCCCGCGCGGCCGGAACGCTGCTGTTCAGCCTCGATCACCATCGTGGCTCTGAGGAGCATCAGCGAGGCGAAGCGTATCACGATCCGGCTGTGTGGGACGCCGAGGCGGGGTGCGTCGACACGTTGCCGGTGTTTCGCGACGCGGTGCGTCGGGCGGGGTTGGAGGGCCATGTGATCGCGCTGGTGGGCCCCTCGGCGGCCATTGCGCGTCATTGGCGCACGCCCCTGCGTTTTCTATTCATCGACGGGGGCCACAGCCTGCAGACGGCCCTGGCGGATTGGCAGTTGTGGGCTACTTGGGTGGCGCCGGGTGGCGTGCTTGCCATCCATGACGTGCTGCACCGGCCGGCCGATGGCGGGCGTCCGCCGCATGAGGTGTTTCTGCGTGCGACGGCTTCTGGCTTGTTTGACGTCCAGCAGCGCCTGGGCAGCCTCGTTCTGCTTAAGCGGGTGGACTGACCGCCGCCGAGGGCGCCGGTTCGGCCTTCGCGGCTGGTGCGCTTTGCACGTCGAACAGCCGCGCCGCGGAGGTGCGCCGTTCCACGGCGTCCCACGCCATGAGCGCCGCGCCCGCCGTCCAGGAGGGCCGCTCCTCCGGCCACGGTCGATCCTCGACGAATTGGCGCCCCATCCACAGCCCGCCATGGCCATCATCATGGCGCGCCACAGCATCCAAAAGATCGCGGGCTATGCGCCGCGCCCCCACAGCCGCCGCCGCCAGCGCCAGCTCCGCCGTTTCCGCCGCCGTCGCCCAAGGTTCGTCCCGCACGCAGCGGCAGCCCCAATGGGGGTGGACGAACTGCGACCAGCGCGCGTGCAGCCGCGCGCGCCCGGCCTCAACCGGCAGGAGGCCTGTCAGCACGGGGTAATACCAGTCCATGGCGTAGCGGGAGCGATCGGCGAAAATTTCGGGCTGCGCGTCCAGCGCTTGGCGCAGGCGCTGCGCGGCGCGCGCGATCCACGCCGAAGGCCGCCGCGCCGCCGCCAAAAGACGCGCGCCGCAACGCAAGCTGAACAGGATGGAGGTTCCGCCCGCCAAGAGCGGCTCCACATCCTCTGGCGTTTCATCGCCTTCCGGCGCACGCCAGGGAAAGGCGCCGTCACGGCGCTGGAGGCTGATGACAAAACGCAGCGCTCTCTCCGCGAGGGCCGCACCGGTTTGTAAATCGGCAATTTCTCCGGTCGTCAGGGCCAAACGCCAGGCGCCGACCGCCGGGTAGGCGCAGAAATTGGTGTCCACCACTTGCGCCGGATTGTCCGTCAGCATGCGGCGATTGTCCGCATCCATCGGCGCGGCGCAGCCCATATCGGCGATCCAAGAGCCGTCAGACCGTTGCACATCGCTGAGATGCGCCATGGCGCGGCGCGCGGCGGGAATGTCGTCCGCCACCATCAGGCCCATGGCCGCTTCGCAGTGGTTCCAGGGATCCCACAGACCGCCATCGATCCAGTCAATGCGCCCGTCGCGATGCTGCAGTGCGCGGATGCGGTCGGCGAGGGCTTGGGGGCCGAGGCCGCTCATGCGCGCATCCCGGCGGCGTCTGCCTCGTCATCGCGGACAAAATGCATGACCACGCTTTTGCCCATGATGGGGGCCGCGACGGCCTCCAAGGCGCGCGTTAAGAGGGGGCGTTTGAGGATGTCCCACTCCAAAAACCGCTGATAGGCGCGGATCACGGGGTGATCATCGCGCCGCGACCACCACAGGCATTTCAGCCACCAATAGGGGCTGTGCAGGCCGTGGGCGAAGCCGCTCCAGACGCGCCGAAAGCCCTTCGCCTCCACCGCGCGGCGCAACGCGCCGGCATGGAAGATGCGCACATGCCCGCCCGGCTCCTTGGGATATTCCGGAGCCAGACGCCAGCAAATCGCTTCGGGCCAGGCCCGCGGCACAGACAACGCAAACACGCCGCCGCGGCGCGTGACACGGGTGATTTCCGCCAGCGCATCCTCCCATTCGATGATGTGTTCGAGAACTTCTGAGCAGATCACGATGTCAAACGCCTCGTCCGCAAAGGGCAAGCGCCGCGCATCGGCGCGCGTCACGCCCCAGGCGCTGCTGGCGCCGAACATCTCAAAGCCGCCTGCCGTCGCGGCCAAATCCTCAGCGTCCATATCCGCGCCCACCACCAACAGGCCTGGCGTTTGGCCCAAGGCGTGGGCGTGCCGGCCGCGGCCGCAGCCCAGGTCCAACGCGCGCACGCCAGGACTGAGGGGCAGGCGGTCAAGCGGGATGGTGTGCACGATGGCGCTCCACCTGCGTTCCGTCAGATCCGCGCGCGAGGCTGTCCTGCGCGGTCCGCGCCACGACTTGGCGATACAGGCTGACCGCCGTCGCCGCATGATCATGCCAGTTGAACGCGCTCTGCGCCCGGGCGGCCGCGCGGGCGCCTAAGGCGAGGCGGGCGGCCGGATCGTCCAACAACTCCGCGAGGGTTTTGGCCAATGCCGCATCATCGCCGGCGGGCGTGATGCGTCCGGCGTCGCCCACCACCTCCGGCAGGCCGCCGCCATCGCTGGCCACCACCGCCGCGCCGCAGGCCATGGCTTCCGCCGCGGGCAGGCCAAAGCCTTCAAACAGGGAGGGGCAGGCCACCACCGCCGCGCGCGCATAGAGCGCGGCGATGTCGGCGCTGCTCACCCCGCTCACGAAAACCACGCGTTCGCCGAGCCCCGCCGCGTCGAGTGCGCGCTTGGCCGGCCCCTCGCGCAGGCGGCCGATCACCGTCAGCTGTGTGTGCGGATGGCTGTCGCGCAAGCGGGCCATGGCCTTGATCAGCACGGCCAGACCCTTCAGCGGCACATCGGCGCTGGCGGCGGTCACGATCAGATTGGGATCGCGCGGCGTGTCTGGGCGGGGGTGGAACATCTGGTCGTCAACGCCGTTGGCGGCGACATGGATGCGCAGCGGGGTGTGCTGGAAGTCCGTCACCGCCTGGCGTTTGGCGGCGTCTGACACGGTCAGCAAGGGCGGCAAGGCCCGCGCCGTGCGCGCTTGGGCGCGCAGAAAACTGTGCCAGCGCCGAACCAGCACGCGATAATGCAGCCGTCGCTCCGCCGCCAACGCCAAGCGCAGATCCACCGAAATGGGATGGTGCAAGGTCGCGATCATTGGCGCGCCGCCCTCGGTCAGCGCCCGCATGGGCCCCGCGAGGGTTTGGTTGTCATGGATGATGTCGTAACGCGCCCCGTTTTCCCGCCACCAGGCCGCAAAGCGTAGGCCGAACGCGTACATCTCCCCAAACGCGCCGCTGTTGTGCAGCGTCCATTCCGCCAGATCCGCCGGGCGTGCGAGAAAGCTGGGCCGAAAGGCGAGGACCGCGCGCTTGCGGGCGAACAAGTCCAAGGATGGCAGCTTCACCAATCCCACGCGTGGATCGAGATCGGGGTAGGGCGGGCCGGACACCACATCCACCTGATGCCCGAGATCGGCCAACGCGCGTGTCACAGCACGCACATACACGCCCTGGCCGCCCACATGCGGATGGGAGCGATAGCTGGCGAAGGCGATGCGCAGCGGCGGCCCGTCAAGGGGCTCGGCGCCCGCATCATAAGCAAAGCCCGCGCGCGCCTCCGATCCCGTCGAGGGCGCCGGCGCCGAGCTGGCGGCGTCATGCATAGGGGGAAGGATCCTCAAAAAATCACGCGCACGCGTCGCAAAGAGCGTACGCTAGCGCGGCTCGACGGCGGCGCCAAATTGAACCACGGTGTTGCGTCTACTTTATCGGCGACGCTCAGCGGCGCAAATCCTGAAACTCACGCCAGGCCAAGGCCAGCCACGCCAAAATGAGCGAGCCGCCGCCCACCGGCGCCACCGCGCCCATGATGGACGGCGCGCCTAAAGCCAAGGCGTAGAGCGCGCCCGAGAACAACAGCCCGCCCGCGACAAACAACCACGCCGCCAGCGGCGCCCCGCGCCACGCGCAGAACAAGCCCGCCAGCGCCGCCACGGACTGCCAAGCCGCGCCGGTGCGCAGCCATTCGCTGGCCTGGGCGTCTTCGACTCCGTGGGCGCCAAACGCACCCGCTGTGATGGCGAGGGCGCCGTTGAGGGCGGAAAACGCCGCGCTCAACGGCGCGTTGAAGGGCAGATGTGTCATGGGAACTCCTATACGACAGGAGGCGGGAGGCGTCGTCATGTCTGTGAAGGATTTCGTCACGACCAGGGTTGGGCGCCAACCCGCCTTCGGCTACGGGCTGGCCTATGGCGCGGCGTTTTTAGTGATGGGCGCGGCCATGCCCTATATGGCCCGTTGGCTGGA
Source organism: uncultured Caulobacterales bacterium (assembly GCA_964524065.1). Taxonomy (GTDB): domain Bacteria; phylum Pseudomonadota; class Alphaproteobacteria; order Caulobacterales; family Maricaulaceae; genus CAZADA01. The sequence goes on from CAZGCB010000026.1 coordinate 5,731, forward strand.
GCACCGCGGCATGGCCGCCGATCTCATCGGCGCCGCCATGGGCGCGGGCATGATCGCGCGCTTCGCCGGGGCGGTGCTGGGCGGCTATTGGGCGGACCGCACGGGCGATCCACGACGTGTGTTTCAACTGGCGGCCCTGTCGGTCGCCGGGGTGTATCTGCTCCACCTGATGGTTGGCCAAGGCGCGGCGCTGTTTGCATTGACCGTTTTGGCGGGCGCGGCGACCGCGCCTCTGACCCCGCTTTTGGAGGTGAACGCCATGGCCGCCTCGCGCCGCGGCGGCTTTTCCTATGGCGCGGTGCGCAGCGTCGGCTCGGCCAGTTTTGTGGCGGCGTCCATTGTGGTCGGCATGCTGGTGGATGCGGTGAGTCTCGATGTGGTGATTGTCTGGCTGTGCGCCGCGGCTTTGGGGTGCGCCTGGGGCGGACGGATTCTGCCGGCGCGCCCCGCCGCGGCCCCAGACGGGCAAGGCGATGGCGGTCATGCGCGTCTGTCGCTGGCGCAGGTGGGGCGCTACCTCAATCGGCGGCCTGTGCTGCTGGCCTTCGCGGCATCCGGCCTCATCCAGGCCAGCCACGGCTTCTATTATACCTTCTCCACCATCGCCTGGATGGCGACGGGCTATTCCCCGACCGCCATTGGCCTTTTCTGGGGCTGGGGCGTGGTGGCGGAGATTCTGTTCCTCGTTTTCTTGGCGCGGCGGTGGGAGGTGTTCGGCCCCGCCGGCCTGCTGATGATGGGCGCGGCGGCGGGCCTTATCCGCTGGTCATTGATGGCGTTGGAGCCGCCTTGGCCTATGGTGCTGCTGCTGCAAACCTTGCACGCTGGCACCTATGGCGCCGCGCATATGGGCATTGTGTTGTTCGTCGCCCGCCATGTGGCCCCGCAGGCGCGCGCCACCGCCCAAGCCCTGAATTCCGGCTTGACCTTTGGCGGGTTTCTGGCGGCCTCAACGGCTGTCTCGGGCTGGCTGTACACCCAGATCGGCAGTGCGGGTTATGGCGTCATGGCGGTGTTCGCCGGCCTCGGCTTGGCCTTTGCGATCCTGTTGCAGCGAGACAGCCGTCGCGGCGGCGCCCAGCCCTAGGCGCGCTCAGCCCCACAAAGCGCGGTCCGGCGGCAGCATCAGCGCGCCTTCATAGGTCATGGCGTCATCACGGTCTTTTTTCAGCAAGAGGGGGCCGTCGAGATCGACCACATCAGCGAGCGGCGTGATCAGAAAAGCCGGCGCCATGGCCAGCGATGTCGCCACCATGCAGCCCGTCATCACAATCATGTCGCGGGCCTTAGCCGCCTGAGCGAGGCGCGCGGCTTCATCAAAGCCGCCGGCTTTATCCAGCTTGATGTTCACGGCCTGATAGCGCCGCGCGACGGTGTCCAGATCCGCGCTGGTGTGCAGGCTTTCATCCGCGCACAGCGGCGCCGGCGACGCAAACCCCTCCAGCGCCGCGTCTTGATCGGCCGGCAAGGGTTGCTCGATGAGGATCGTGTTGCGCGCCGCGGCGGCGTCGGCGAGCGCCTTGAGGCCTTCCAGATCGAGGCCTTCATTGGCGTCCAAGATCAAGCGCGCGTCAGGGCGTTCTTTGTGCACGGCCTCCAGACGCGCCAGATCGCGACCATCGCCAGCCAGTTTCATCTTCAGCACCGGCCGATCGACGGCCTTCTTCGCGGCCCGCGCCATCTGCTTGGGCGCATCGATGGACAGGGTGAAGGCTGTGATGCGCGGGCGCGGCTCCGGCAAATTGCGGTTCCAGCTCGCGCTGACATCGCGTTGCTTGCAGTCCAAATCCCACAGCGCGCAATCAAGGGCGTTACGCGCCGCCCCCGCTTTCAAGCCCGCCATCAAGAGGGGGTGGGTGGAGTCAAAATCCAGCAGCGTCGCGCTTTCCATCAGCGGGCGCAGGCTTTCGATCTGCGCCATGACGCTGTCAATCGTCTCGCCATAGCGGGCATAGGGCACGCATTCGCCACGCCCCCGCGCATCATTTTGCTCCAGCGTCACCACGACCACATCGGCGTGCGTCTTGGTTCCACGCGCAATGCGGAAGGGTTTCGCCAGCGGCCAGCGCTCATGCGTCACTGTCAGCGTGCGCGGCTTCACGTCGGCGTGTCCGCCGCGCGCGTATGCGGCCCCCAGGGCCGGGCTTGCAGCGCGCAAACCAATGGGGCGCAGCCAAAGCGGATGGGATCGGTCGCGGGCAAGCCATGCGCCTGCGCCAGCGCGTCAATGCAGGTGCGGGCGGCGTCTTCTTCGAGCGCGGCGGTGTTCACCGCCAGGCCGAGCGGGGCGATGGCCGGGTTGGTGAGGCGGCCCAACTCCAACGTGCGCGTGATCACATCCTCAATGCGGGCGATGGGATAGGGCGAGTTGCGCATGGTGGTGCGTGTCGGCTCGTGGCAGACGATGAAGGCGTCCGGCTGCGTCCCATGCAGCAGCCCCAAGGTGACGCCGGCGAAGGCGGGATGAAACAGCGAGCCTTGGCCTTCCACCACGTCCCAGTGGTCGGCCTGGGCGTCGGGCGACAGCCATTCGGCCGCGCCAGAGATAAAGTCCGCCCCCACCGCATCCAGCGCGACGCCGCGCCCGGCGATGAGAATGCCCGTCTGGCCCGTGGCGACGAAATCCGCGTCCATGCCCGCCGCGCGCATGGCCCGCTCCATGGCGAGGCTGGCGTATTTTTTCCCGACAGAGCAGTCCGTCCCCACCGTGAGCAAACGCAAGCCCGTGCGTTTGCGCCCCGTGCCCACCGCGAAATCCCGATCGCTGTGCCGCAAATTGTGCAGCTGGCGGCCATGGGCGGCGGCCGCTGCGGCGATCGCCGGCACAGCCTCCAACCGCGTATGCAAGCCGCTGGCGATGTCCAAGCCGCTCTCCAAAGCCGCCACAAGGCTGGAGATCCAGCTTTGCGCCAGAACGCCACCGGGGTTTACGGCGCCAAGAACGAAGGTCCGCGCCCCCGCGGAGACGGCTTCGGCGATGGTCATATCGGGCACGCCGGCGTCGGCCTGGCAGCCGGGCAGGCGCAGCTGGCCCAAGCACCAATCGCGGCGCCAATCGACGACGCCTGACGCGGTTTTGATCGACAGTGCGTCGCGCGCATCGCCCAAAAACAGAAGATAGGGTGTCGCTACAGGCATGGCTGGGTGACAAGCGTGTGAGGATCAGGATGAAAGGCGCAGATGACCGCCGTCACATCGCATGACAGATAACTGACCATCCAAGAAGAGGATGGTCGCGTGGTCCTCGCCCCGCAAGGCGATTGGACAGTGAGCCGAGTCGGCGGCCATGACGCGCCGCCGCGGGCCTTGCTTGTCCGCTCCCAAGCCGCTTCGATCTCATGGCCCGCGTCCTCAGGCGAGATGCGCCCCGGCGAGGTCAGGCTCGCGCCGCCCGCCGCCGCGTCGCGTCAAACGTCCGCCAAGGCCGCGTCGATCAGCAAGTAAGCCCGGCCCGGATCGGTGTCGAGCAAAGCGCTGAGCCCGGCCACATCATTATGGTCCACGGCCCGGCGCACCATACGGGCATGATCGTCGAGAAAGCCTTCGGCCCGCCCGCGCAGCGTCGGATCGGCCGCCAGCGCCGCGGCCGTGCGGCGCACTTCCGTCATGGCGCTGTCGAGCACGAGGGCCCGCGCTTCGCCCACCCCGGCCCGACGACGCGCGCGTGCAATGCGCGCGGTCATGTCCGCGTCCAGCGCACGCACCGGATCAATGCCGGCCCGGCGCAACGCCACCAAAACCGCCTCGCCGGCGCCGCCATCGCTGGCGCGTCCATTGGCGGGCTGATCATCAATGTTGCGGAGCAGATCTTTCCAGCGCCAGCCCTGTTCGCCGCCGCCATCGCGGGGCGGTTCGGCGGGCGCCGATTCACGGCCATAGCCCTCATCGCGCCAGGGCCCAGCATCGGTGTGTCCACGCGCGCCGTGCCCGTCATCGCCATAGCGATCGCCATACCCATCGCCATAGGAGTCACGTCCCAGCTCGTCCCGCAGCGCACTGATGCCGTCGCTCAGACCATCGCGACCACGCGGCTCCCAACCCGGCTCGTCCTCATAGCGATCGCCGCGCGGCGCACGACGCGCCGGCAACCCGCCGAAATCATCGGGTCCGCGTCCCATATCGTGGCCCAAGGGCATGTCCGAGCCGAGAGGGATGTCCCGCGGCATGTCATGATGGTGCTCATGGCGGGGGGCGTCATGATCGCGCATGGGGGGGCGGCGGTCAGGCTCGTGGTGCGGAAAATCCCGGCCGCTCGGCAGCGATTCCAAGCGATGCTCCAGCGTCGCCACCACATTTTCGATGCTGCGGATACGCGCCTGCAGCGCCTCATCCATCTGATGCGACACATGCATGGACGCATCGTTCAGCTGCTCCACCCGCTCCAAGACGGCGGCGGCGTTCGCTTCCAGGGCCCGACCGGCGTTTTCGGCGCCCAAACGGGCGGTGTCGGCGGCCGCGCGCACCCGCTCGATGTCCTCCGCGCTCTTGCTGGAGATGGCGCGCATTTCCTGTTCGATCATGTCCGACAGCCGTCGTGCTTGATCGAGGGCCGTGTCCACAGCGGTCTTCATGGACTCCGCACCGGCCTCGCCAGCCATGTTCAAATCATGGGCGGTGCTTTGCACCACACGCAGGTTTTCTTCCTGCGTCTTGGCCAGGTTTTCCAGGCGCGAGGCGCGCTCGTCCAGGGCTGAGACCAACGCTTCCATGTCCCGCATTTGTTCGGAGATGGCGAAGGCGGCTTTCTCCCCATATTGCTGAGCTCGGGCGGCGGTGGTCTGCAGACGCTCCGCGCCGCGCTCCAGCATTTGCCGGCTTTCATCGGCATGGGCCGCCGCGAGATCCGAGGCGGCGGAGACCATTTCGGCTTGCTGATCGAAGGTTTCTGCGATCTTTTGCGCCTCAGAGTGCAGGCCCTTGGTGGTGTCGCCCAAATCCTCGCGCTGCTGACGCAGATCGGCGATGAGCTTGTCCACCTCCTCGCGGGCGTTGACCGAGGCGCCGTTCACGCCCTCCGCGTGGTGGCGCAACACTTCTTCCATGGCGCCCAGCTGGTTAAGCGCGCTTTCCGCCGAACGGCTGACGCGGTCCACCTCGTGGGCGATGACGTCCGCCAGGCGGCGCGCATCGCCTTGGGCGTGATCTACGGGAGCCGCAAGGCGCCGGGTGGCGATGTCAATGGATTGGGCGAAGGACGCCAAACGGAGAAATTCGCTGGTCACCACGCCAAGCGTGATCAGGATGAGGGCCGGTCCGATGACAATGAAGGCGAAGCCCAGCAGACGTTCCGGTCCGCCGCCGGTCACGGTGCTGATGCCATAAAAACCCAGCACATAGGCCGCCGCGCCCGCCGACCAGGCGAGGGCGACAAAAAACGCCGCCATCAAAATCCAGTTGGAGGAGGCGGGGGCCGCCCGCCGTCCGCCGCCGGCCGCCGATGGCGTGCGCGTGCGCACGGCCGGACGGCGCGCGGCGCTCGCGCCGGGGCCTTTACCAGCGGCGACGCCGGGCGTCATAGCGGGCGCGCCCGCAGCGCCATTGGGGGCACGGGCCGCCGGGCCGCCTTTGGACACCGGCTGCATCGCGTCCACATCCAAGTCTGTGTCTCTTTGTTCTGTCGTACTCATGCTGGGGCCAGCGCCTCCGCCGCCTGCGGCGCGACGGCGGGGCCGTCTCGCGCGATGCTGCCGCGCCGCACACACATCCTCATGTAGCGTTTAACAGGCGCGGACCGACGGGTACAGCCTTGCGCCACGATTGTGTCAATGCGGTGGACGATCCGGCAGAGTCGCGCGCACACTTGCGGCGACAAGGGGCGTCTGCGCGCCAACCCCGGGGCCGCACCGGGACCGCCATGCTCCCAGGTGTTCTTGCAAGGCGCATCGGTGATCGGCGCCGCCGCCGCGTCACGAAAGGACGGGCATGCCCGATATCCCTTCTCTGTCGTTCAGTCGCGCCGGCGCGCCGCGCGCCGGCCTTCACGCGCACGATGGCGTGTTGGCGACGGGGCCCTTGCGGCGGGGGGAGGTATTAGCGGTTTACGGTCTGCTGCGGCCGAGCGCGGGGCGTCTGGCGAGCCTCGGTTTTGCGCGGGCGCTGGCGCCCATGGGGCCGTGCCGCTTGCCTGGGGTCTTATTGGACATGGGCGCTTATCCGGCCTTGGCGCCGGGCGAGGGCGTCGTGGCGGGCGAGCTGGTGCGACTGCTGGATGCGACGGCGGGCCGGCGCCTGGACGCGTTTGAAGAGTGTGATCCCGCCAACCCCCAAGTGTCGCTGTATGTGCGCCGCCGTTTGCGCTTGCTGAACCCGCCGCGCGAGGCGTGGGTGTATGTGTGGAACCGTCCCATCGCGGGACATCGGCGTCTGGTCAGCGGCGATTGGCTGGCGCGGGCGGCCCGGCCCGCGGGCCTGCGCAATGCCGATGACGATCCGCCGCACGGCCCGCGCCGCCGGCGAATTTAGCCGCCCTAGCCGCCACCTCCGGCGCGCCGGTGGCCCGTTTGGCCCGCCGCTTGCGCGTCATCCCGCTCGAACGCGCGCGGGAGAGCGGCATGTACGAGCACGGCTTACATCGACGGGTGGGGGAGGAACCTTGGCGCGCCGCCGTGCGGCGGGCGCGGCCAGGCTGCGACTGGCGTGATGTGATGCGCATCGCGGCGCTCGTACTGGGCCTGATCCTGGCGCCCTATGCGGCGCATGCCCATGCCGTGGGGGAGACGGGCGCCTTGGCTGTCGCCCTCGCGGGCGTCGCGGCGGCGGTGGTCATGTTCGCGCTAGGGTGCGCCCCGCGCGAACGCCGCGTGTTCGGCCCGCGCCGCTGAGCCTGGGCGTCGGGCCGCAGGCTGACCATCGCGTCAGACGTGCGTAGCCCTCAGACGGCTCGCGCCAGGGGCGGATCACCGTGACGCTGCACGCGGATTATGCTTAGTGTGACAAGGTGCGGCCCCGGCTGCATCCCCGTTCCCGCCGCGCTCTGCGGCGTGGCGCCGCCGGTTCTCGGCCGCGACACCGATAGCAAAAGAGTGCCGTTCGCCCATGAAACTCGCCAGCTTGAAGTCCGGCCGCGATGGCAAGCTCATCGTGGTGTCCCGCGATCTCACGCGCGCTGCGGACGCCAGCGACATCGTGCCGACCCTGCAGGGGTTGTTGGACGAATGGGATTCGCTGGAGCCGGAGGTGCGCCGCCGCTCCATCCAAGTCAACGAAGGCGATGTGGAGACCTTTGCGTTTGATTCCGCAGCCTGCGCCGCGCCTTTGCCGCGCGCGTTCCAATGGGCCGACGGTGCGCTGTACACCAATCATGTGGCGCTGATGCGCAAAGCGGCCGGCGCGGACGTGCCGGACAGCCTGTGGGCCGCACCGATGCTGTACCAGGGCGGATCGGATTCGCTGCTTGGGCCGTGCGATCCCGTCGAGATGACGAAAACCGAAGGCTGGGGCGTGGACTTTGAAGCGCAGCTGGCGGTGATCATCGATGACACGCCCATGGGCACCACGGCCGCCCAAGCGCGCGAGCGCATCAAGCTGATGACGCTGGTGAATGATGTGTCGCTGCGCGGGCTCGTGGAGAAGGAAATCCAGAAAGGCTACGGCCTGTTTCACGCCAAGCCCGTGACCACCTTCGGGCCCTGCGCCGTAACCCCGGACGAGCTGGGCGTCTCGTGGGACGGCGGCAAAGCGCATCTGCCGCTGATCAGCCGCATCAATGGGGCCACCTTCGGCCGGCCCAATGCAGGCGTGGACATGACCTACGATTTTCCCAATCTCATCGCCCATGCCTGCGCCACACGCCATTTGTGCGCCGGGGCGCTCATCGGTTCCGGGGCGGTGTCCAACCGCGAGCCCGACGGCAAGCCTGCGCGCATGGTGGATCAGGGCGGTGTCGGCTATTCCTGCATCGCGGAATTGCGCATGGTCGAGGCGTTGGAGCATGGCAAAGCCGCCACGCCGTATCTCAGCTATGGCGATCGGGTGGAGATCGAAATGCTCGACCCGCAAGGGCGCACGATCTTCGGCAAAATCGATCAGACCCTTGTCCCTTATGAACAAATGACCTAAGCGGCCCTTTTCGTGGAAACGACGCACGCCGCCGGGCGGCGTGAGTCGCCTTTGCGTGCGGGAGCTCCGCCATGCGTCACTTTCTCTCCACCGCCGATTGGTCCCGCGCCGAGCTGGAGGCCATGCTGGAGCGTGCGCGCGCCTACCGGGCCCAGCCTTTCGGCGACGCCTTAGCGCGCAAATCCGTGGCGCTCGTGTTCTTCAATCCAAGTCTGCGCACGCGCGCCTCGTTTCAAATCGGGGTGCATCAGCTGGGCGGCCAGCCCGTGGTGCTGGAGCCCGGCGCCTCCTCCTGGCCCATGGAGATGGGCGAGGGCGTGGTGATGGACGGCGTCGCGGAGGAACACGCTATTGAGGCGGTGCAGGTGCTGGCGCGCTATTTCGACGTGATCGCCGTGCGCGCTTTCCCGCGCTTTCAGGACTGGAGCGTGGAGCGCGAGGACCCCATGCTGGCCGCCTTTGCGCGCCATTCCACCGTGCCCGTGGTGAACATGGAGACCATCATCCATCCCTGCCAAGAACTGGCGCTGATGATGATGCTGCAGGACCGCTTCAAGGCGAAGGGCGCGGGGGACACCGACGGCAAGACCTTCCTGCTCAGCTGGGCGCCCCATCCCAAGCCGCTCAACACCGCCGTGGCCAATTCCGCGCTGATGATCGCCGCCAAATTCGGCTTTAATGTCCGCCTGTTGATCCCGGAGGAGGCTTACCGCCTCGATCCGCGCTATATGGATGCGGCCGCTGAAAGCGCGGCGCACAACGGCCGCACGCTGGAGGTCACCACCGATATCGAGGCGGCCTATGACGGCGCGGACGTGGTGTACGCCAAAAGCTGGGGCTCGCTGGCCCGCTATGGCGACCCCGAGGCCGAAAGCGCGGCCAAGGCGCGCTTTGGGGCGGAGCGGTTCATGGTGGACGCCGCCAAAATGGCGCGGACCCATGATGCGGTGGTCAGCCATTGCCTGCCCATGCGCCGCAATGTGAAACTCACCGATGAAGTGGCGGACTCCCCGGCGTTTGGCGGCATTGATGAAGCGGAAAACCGCTTGCACGTGCAGAAGGCCATGATGACCGCTTTGATGGCGTCGGATGGCTAAGCATGGGACCGCGCGAGGAAAGAGGAGCTGGATCGATGGATCCGAGGCGCGACGCACAGACCGCAATGGGATCGGCGGGTGAAGGCGCGCCGACGCACGCCGCGATTGTGCGTCTGTTGAGCCTCATGAAAGACGGCAAGGAGGTGCGCCAGTATCTCCAGCGCTTTTCAGCCTTGGATCAGTCGCGCTTCGCCGTGATCAAGGTCGGCGGAGCCATTTTGCGCGACTCCCGCCAAACCCTCGCCGACGCGCTGGCCTTCCTGCAGACCGTGGGGCTGACGCCCGTGGTGGTGCATGGCGGGGGACCGCAGCTCGACGCCGCGCTCGCCGCCCGCGGCTTGGGTGATGAAAAGCGTGACGGCCTGCGCATCACCACGCCGGACGTGCTCAGCGTCGCCAAGGACGTGCTGATCGCGGAAAACATCGCCCTCGTGGACGCCATTCGCACCGCCGGCGCCCGCGCCGCCGCCATTCCCACCGGCGTGTTCGACGCTGAGCTCCTCGATGACGGCGCCTACGGCCTGGTGGGCCGGCCCACCGGCGCGCGTCTGGATCTGGTGGAGTCCGCCGCCCGAGCGGGCGCCGTGCCGGTGCTCACCTCCCTCGGCCTTGGCGCTGATGGGCAAATGCTCAACATCAACGCCGACGCCGCCGTGCGCGCTTTGGTGTTGGCGCTGGAGCCCTACAAGGTGGTGTTCCTCACCGAATCCGGCGGCGTCCGGGATGGGGAGGGGCACATCATCTCCGCCATCAATCTCGCCACCGATCACAATCAACTGATGGCCCAGCCCTGGATCCAGGGCGGCATGCGCTTCAAGCTGGAGGAGATTGCGGGCCTGTTGGAGGGTTTGCCGCTGACCTCCTCGGTGTCCATGACGACGCCGGACCTGTTGGCCACCGAGCTGTTCACCCATGGCGGCGCCGGCACCATGATCCGCCGCGGCGAACGCATTGAAGCCCTCACTGACAAATCCGCCCTCGATCGCGCCGCGATGGAGGCCCTGGTGACCGGCGCCTTCGGCCGTCCGCCCGCCCCCCATTGGTGGGACGATTTGGCGTTGGACCGCGCGTACATCACCGAGCGGCGCCGGGCCGCGGCCTTTGTCACGCGCTTGGATGATGTGGCGTATCTGGACAAATACGCGGTTTTGGAGGCCGCGCGGGGCGAGGGACTCGGCCAGGCGGTGTGGGCCCAGCTCGTGCGCGAACACCCCCAGCTGGTCTGGCGTGCGGCGGGTGACAACCCGATCAACGAATTTTACTTCCGCCAGTGCGATGGCTGCGCCCGGCAGGGGGACTGGATCGTGTTTTGGCGCGGTTTGGAGGATCTCAACCGCGCGGCGCAACTGGCCGAGCGCGCGGCGCGCCGGCCCGCTACTTTGCAGCCGGCGGCGTGAGGAGGAGGCGGCCATGAGCGCACGCATCGCCGTCATCGGCGCGCGGGGCCATACCGGCGCGGAGCTGTTGCGTTTGATCGGCGCGCATCCCCAGCTGGAGCTGGTCTACGCCGCCTCGCGCGCCGCCGCCGGCCGGCCGGTGCGTGAGCTGGCGGCGAGCCTCGACAGCGATCTCATCGTTGCTGCGCCGAACCCCGATGAAGCCGCGGCCGCCGGCGCCGATGTGGCGGTGCTCGCCATGCCCAATGGCGCCGCCGCGCCCTATGTGGCGGCGTTCGACGCCGCCGCGCCGGACGCAGTGCTCATTGATTTGTCCGCCGATTATCGCCATGACCCCGCCTGGGCCTATGGCCTGCCGGAGCACCATCGTGCGGCGCTCAAAGGCGCCCGGCGCATCGCCAATCCCGGCTGTTACGCCACCGCGGCGCAGCTCGCTTTGCGGCCCCTAGCTCCGCGCATACGCGGGCGGGCGAGCGTCTTTGGCGTCTCCGGCTATTCCGGCGCCGGCACGACGCCGAATCCGCGCAATGACCCGCAGCGCGTCGCCGACAATCTCATGCCCTATGCTTTGGCCGGCCATGGCCATGAAGCGGAAATCCGCCGCCATGGCGGCGTCGCGAATGTGGACTTCACCCCCCATGTGGCCGGCTTTTTCCGCGGCCTGACGGTGACGCTTCACGCCGAGCTGACGGACAAGCTGTCGACGCCGGCGCTGCGGGCGCTCTATGAGGCGGCCTATGGCGCGGAGCCCATGATCGCCCTGCAAGACGCGCCAGCCGAAGCGCGCGACGGCGCCGGGCGCGATGGCGCGGTGCTGGGCGGCTTTCTCGCCGTGCCGGAGGAGGCGCGGGCGGTGGTGAGCTGCGCGTTGGATAATCTGCTGAAGGGCGCCGCGACCCAGGCGCTGCAAAACATCAATCTCGCCCTGGGCTGGGGGGAGGGCGCGGGCCTCACACCCATGACGGCGTCCCACCCCGCCGCGATCACGGCGTCATGAGCGGGGACGCCTCATCCAGCGCCTTGGAGTGGGTCTTGCCGGCCCCCTTCATCCACGTCTGCGACGCTGCGGCCGCCGATGTGGACGGCTTCGGCCATGTCAACAACGCGGTTTATGTGCGCTGGCTGAACGATGCCGCCTGGGCGCACTCCCAGGCCCTCGGCGTCGGCGCCGCGGACTGCCGCGGTTTGGATCGCGGCATGGTGGTGCGCGAGACGTTGATCACCTACCACGCCTCCGCCAAGGCCGGCGATCGGGTGTCGGTGGGCACTTGGATCCTGTCCAATGACGGGCGATTGCGTAGCGATCGCGGCTTTCAGCTGTTGGATCAAGACGGCCGTCAATTGGCCCGCGGCCTGATGCGCTTTGTCTGCGTGACGTTGAGCAGCGAAACCCCGGCGCGCATGCCGCCCCTGTTTCGCGAGGCCTACGCCGCGCGCCCGGATGTGGCTGCGGCCCTCATCGCCGAGCCCTGGCGGCTGGACGGCGCGGCTCGCCCAAGCGGGTCCTAACCGCGCAAGATCCGTTCGGCGCGCCGGGCGCGGCGTTCGGCCCGCAAGCGCGCGCGACCGATGGCGTTCAGAATATCCGTTTGGCTTTGGTGCTCGACTGTGAGGTTTTTCGGCTGCGCCGCCCGTTGCAGATAACCCAGCAGGCGGGCGCGCAAATCACCATGTTGTTGACTGATATAACCGAGGCTGAACCCGTCAAAGCTGCGCTCAGTAATCGCCGCACACTCATCAATGGCGAGTTTGGTGTGGCGTGGATCGTTCGCGAGCTGCAGGAAGATCTGCGTCACTGCCTCGCGTGGGCCTTCCAGCAATTGGATGAAGACCCCGTCTTCGTACATCAGCATCCCGGTCACGCCTATGGGCGTGTTGTTGCGTTGGGCGGCGCGCAGGATATCGCGAATGACGGTGTTGGGGTTGGCGTCCTCGGCGAAGGTGGCGGTGGAATGATAAATCAATCGACGCATTTTCGGAGCGCTCCCTCGCCAGGCCAACGGTTCTTGCGTTTTCTCACAGCGGCCTTGCGGGCGGCTTAATGGGATGGCAGCGCGTGTCGGTGTTCATGGCGCTAGGGCGGGCGCAGGGCCGTCAGCCGCTGACCGCCTAGCGGTCGTAGAGCGGTGATCCGTCGCCCGTTTGCAGCAGCCTGCTGGCCGGCGCGCCCGCAGCGCGATTGTATGGCGGTATGCAGAGTGCAGGAGGCCGTGATGCGTGTGAGCGAGCCTGTCGATTGGGAGCATTTGGCGACGTACACCCTGGGCGATCGCGCCTTGGAGGGCGAGGTGGCGCAGCTCTTCGCCGATCAAGCGCCAAAACTGCGCGCGCACATGCTGTTTAGCGCCGATCTGGATGAGCGCTCGCAGGCGTTCCACACTCTCAAGGGCGCCGCGTCGGCTTTGGGCGCCTTCCGGCTGGCGGAACTGTGCCGCACGGCCGACATGCGTGCGCGCCGGGCGCTTGAAGGCCGTGAAACGCTAGACGAGGCGGCGCTCGCCGCCGAGGCGCGCGCCGCCGCCGAAGAGCTGGACACCGTGTTGATGTTCTTGCGCCGCCGCTATGGCGATGCGGCTTAAGGAGCCAAGGGCGCAAGCCCGCCGGCGCCGGCGAGGGCTCGCGGTGCATACAGTGGCGTGGGGCTAAGAGCCCTGCGACTAAGAGCGTTGGGGCTCGCGCGTGCGGTCCCAAGTGTCGAATTCATGCTCGGTGCAGCGCTTGATCAGTTCGCGCCAGACGGGTTCGGCGATCGCGGGGCTGAGGCCCTCGGCCGCGGCGCTGGCGAGCACCTTGCGCACCACGTCCTCGACGCGATCGCGGTCCATCACATGGCCGCGCTCGGTTTTGATGCGCGCGGCCGCATCCATGAGCCCTTGGCGTTCCACCAAAATGGTCACCAACAGCCGATCGATGCGGTCCACCTCATAGCGGACATCGGCCATGGTTTGGCAATCTTCGGGGCGGTTTTTGCGCGGGTCTTTGGGATCTTCGAACATAACCGCGATGTAGCACGCACAAGGCGGCGGGTGAATGCGCGAGCGTGGATTCATACCCGGTTTTGCGCGCCACGCCATTGCTGGCCGCCCCCGTGCGACGCGGTGAGCGGTCTTGTCAGCTGCGTCCCGGCAAGAGGTCGCGGACCTCGAAGTAGCCAGGCGTGTCCACCGAGCTCATATCCAGCGGACGGCTCGGCTCCCGCTTGGCGAGCCGATCGTACAAAACCGTCCCGACGGCCATGCTCAAATTTAAACAATGGGCGCTGGGGATCGCCACAAACCGATGGCACTGCGCCAAAGTGGCCGGGCCGATGCCGCCATCTTCAGGCCCGAAAACGTACAGCGCATGTTCGGGATGATCGAACTGTGGCAGCGTTTCGCTGTTGCGGCGAACTTCCACCGCCACGGGCGTGAGATCGCGCAACAATTCGAAGGGCCGCGCTGCATGCTCGAGCTGCACGCGATCGTAGCCGCGCAAGCGTTCCTCGCGCGGCAGACGACGCAGGGTGCGCATCGCTTCATTCATGCGTGTGCCGGTAAACACGAGGCGTGGCACGCCATACGCGGCGCACGCACGCAAGATCTGGCCGACATTGTGCGGGTACTTCGGATCAATCAGCAGCACCGCGACGCTCATGGCGGGGCCTCCTTCGACCCAAATGGAGTGTCCTGCACGCCCAAAGCCGGCCGCCGCTCGCGTCGATTTGGGCCTATAACGCGCCCCCAACGGCCCCGATTGAAATCAATGCCTTAGGCGCCGCTGTTATCGCAGGCTGATGAAATCCGCCGGCATTTCATCGCTCTGTCAAGGAGGCCGTCTAGGTTGTGTGACACACGCCGGTTGGAGAGGACCCCATGACACGTCAAGCGAAGTTGAATCTGTCCGCTGATGAGTGGGATGAAGTCACCTTTCCACGGCCCCATGAGCAGGCGTTCGACCGTGTGGTGGAGCGCGCGATTTCGCGCCGCGGCTTTTTGGGCGGGGTGTTGACCTTCGGCTCGGCCGCGGCGGTGGCGGGCTGTGACTTTGGCGCTGGCCCGCAAACGCCTGCGGCCTCCTCCAGCGCGACGCCGGCCGCGACGGGGGCGCCGGCGCGCTTCGCCTTCACGCCCATCGCGGCCCAGACGGACTTCGCGGTGCATGTGCCGGAAGGCTATCGCTGGGACGTGCTCGTGCGCTGGGGCGATCCGTTGTTTGAGGGTGTGGAGCGCGCCTTCGATCACGAAACCGGCGGCTCGGTGGCGGCGTCGGACAAAGTGTTCGGCGAAAACACCGATGGCATGGAGAGCTTCCTCATTGACGGCCGGCAAGTGCTGGCGATCAACCACGAATACGCCAATCGCGGCGTGAACCTGCCGCAATCGCCCAATGGCGCGCCGCAAAGCGTGGACGACGTCCGCAAAATTCAGAATTTGCAGGGCGTGTCGGTGATCGAGGTGCGTGAAACGGAGGCCGGCTGGCGCGTGGTGACGGACAGCCCGTACAATCGGCGCATCACGCACAACACGCCGATGCGCCTGGCGGGCCCGGCCGCGGGGCATGATTTGCTGAAGACCGCCGCAGATCCGACAGGCGCGCAGTCGCTGGGCACCATGAACAATTGCGGCTCCGGCAAAACGCCCTGGGGCACCTATCTGACGTGCGAAGAGAACTTCAACGGCTATTTCGGCTCTAGTGAGACGCCCGAAGATCAAAAGCCGGTGCAGTTGCAGGCGGGTTATCAGCGCTATGGGATTTCACCTCAGGGCTGGGGCTATGATTACCACAAATGGGATCCGCGCTTTGACACGGCGGTGAACCCCAATGAGCCGCATCGTGTCGGCTGGGTGGTGGAGATCGATCCCGCCAATCCGGACACCATGCCGGTCAAGCGCACGGCCCTGGGCCGCTTCAAGCACGAGAACGCCGAAGTCGTACTCGCCAAAGACGCCCGTGTGGTCGTCTATATGGGCGATGATGAGCGCGGCGAGTTCCTCTACAAATTCGTCTCCAACGGCCGGTATGCGCCTGGCGCGTCCACCCAGGGGCTGTTGGATGATGGCGTGCTCTATGTGGCGCAATTCAACGACGACCAAACCGGCGCCTGGCTGCCGCTGACGCCGGAGACGACCGGCATGCCGCTGGCGGAGATTCTGATTTTCGCCCGCAAGGCTGGCTCTGCGGTTGGCGCCACCACCATGGATCGGCCCGAATGGATTTCCGTGAACCCAGATGCGGTGGAGGCCTATTGCTGCCTCACCAACAACCGCAATCGCGGCGTGCGGCCCAATGCCGGCGGCGATCCGACGCCGGTCAACGGCCCCAATCCGCGTGAAGTCAACCGTTATGGTCAAATCGTCCGTTGGCGGCCCCATGGCGCCGATCATGGCGCCACGACCTTCGACTGGGATCTCTATGTCATGTGTGGCAATCCCACCGTGCATGAGGACGCCTATGCCGGCTCGCCCAACATCACGCCGGGCAATATGTTCAATTCGCCCGACGGCTTGGCCTTTGACACCCAAGGCCGCGTCTGGATCCAGACCGACGGCAATGATGGCAATGACGGCGATTTCGCCGGCATGGGCAACAATCAGATGCTGGTGGGGGATCCTGTAAGCGGAGAGATCGCGCGGTTCCTCACAGGACCGAAGGGCTGCGAAGTCACCGGCCTCACCTGGTCCGCGGATCGGCGCACCATGTTTGTCGGCATCCAGCATCCTGGCGGCGCCTGGCCCGATGGCGGCGCGTTGCCGCGCTCGGCGGTCATCGCGGTGAAGCGGACGGACAACGCGCCCCTTGGTTAGGCTGACGTCAAAGCTGTGTCATCAGCGGGCCCAGGGCCGCACAGCGGGTGCGATGACGCCATGACCATCGGGCGGCTGACGGTAAAACGCCCGGCGGGCTTCGCGGCCCGCTAACGTCCGCCGGTCAAAACTTCGTGGAAGGGTGCAGCGGGCCAGGCGCCTCACCATCACGATGACGTAGGCGCTGTTTTGCGGGACGCCGCTGCGACTTCCAAGGCTTTGGTGGCAAAAGCAATCCACTCTTACGCGCCGCTCAGCGCCTTTCAGCGGCGCGCTGCACCATGCCGAAATTATAGCAGCGGGGACGTGTTGTCTTCGACGCTGCGCCCGCCCCAGGGAGCTGACGCTGCAAGGACGGCGTGCTAGAATTAAAAGAGGAGTTTCGGGGGACATGATCGTGGCAGAGCCGGCCAGGCGCTACCGCGCGTTCATCAGCTACAGCCAACGCGACAAACGCCACGCCACGCGCCTGCATAAGGCGTTGGAGTCGTACCGCGTGCCCAAGGGCGTCACAGCGTCGGGCGTCGACAAGGAGCCCCGCAAGCTCGGCCGGTTCTTCCGCGACAATGAAGAGATGGGCGCGGCCGCGGATCTTGGCGCCGCCCTGCGGGGCGCGATCGCGGATTCCGAAAGCTTGATCGTCGTCTGTTCGCCGCACGCGGCGCAGTCGAAGTGGGTGAACGAAGAGGTGCCGCGCCTTCAAGCGTTCAGGCCGGGCGCGCAACATCTTCGCGGTCATTGTCGATGGCGCCCCGAACACCGGCGATGCGATGACGGAGTGTTTTCCACCGGCGCTCCGCTTTGTGCTTGATGACAACGGGGCGCTCACCGACGCGCCGGCCGAACCTCTCGGCCTCGATGTGCGCAAACAGCCCTTCGCCCGCTTAAAGGCGCGGCTGGCGGCGGGTTTGCTGGGCGTGAACTATGACGATCTGTGGCGTCGCGAGCGCCGGCGAAAGGC
Source organism: uncultured Caulobacterales bacterium (assembly GCA_964524065.1). GTDB lineage: Bacteria > Pseudomonadota > Alphaproteobacteria > Caulobacterales > Maricaulaceae > CAZADA01. The sequence goes on from CAZGCB010000026.1 coordinate 23,027, forward strand.
GACGGCGTGGGGCGGCGGCGTGGTTGCGGCGGCGGCCGCAATGGCGGCCCTCGCCCTTGATCAAGTGAGGGCTATATCGCAAGAGCGCAGTCAGACGCTGGCGCGCGCTGCGGTGGAGCAATCGCGCGCCGGCGCTCATGATGCGGCTTTACGGCTGGCGATCGTGGCGACCAAACGCGATCTGTTCACGGCGCCGGCTGATGAGGCGTATGACGCCCTAGCGTTCGCGGCGCGCCGCAACCGGCTGATCAGCGTCGTCGACGGTTATGAGGGGGCGATAAGCGAAGCCGTGTTCAGCCCGGATGGTCGCTTGATTGCAACCTCAGCGTATGACGAACCCGTGCGCTTAGCGGATGCGCGGACCGGCGCGGTCGTACGAGAGTTCGGCGGAGAAATCGGCGACAGATACGGCGGCTCCAGCCCCGATAGCGCGATGGTCGCGACGACCCACGCGGATCCTTTGCTGCGTGTTTGGAACGTGGAGACCGGGGAACAACGCCATCGTTTTTCCACGCGTGCGCAACGGTTTGACGGTGCGCGTTTTCATCCGAGCCAACCGCTTTTGCTCAGCTGGGACGACAGCGGCGCTGTGCGTGCGTGGAACCTTGAGACCGATGAGGAACACGCTGTTTATCGCGGCCACACACGCCCGATTTTGGACGCTCGGTTCTCCCATGACGGCGCGTTGGTTGTGACTGGATCTGTCGACAATACGGCGCGTGTGCACCGCATAGCCGACGCCGAAGAGGTCGCTGTGTTCGGGCCGCTCGAAGGCTGGGCGTCCAAGGTGATCTTCACGCCCGATGATGCTGGCGTGGTGACGCGCTCGGACGACACGGTCCGCCTTTGGAATCTCGAGAGCGGCGGCGAACGCGTGCGCCTGGAACACGGAAACGACATCGACTCAATTGCGATCAGTCCTGATGGGGGCGGGATCCTCACCACATCCTTCGGAGGTCCCGTGCGAATCTCGGATGTGAGCGACGGGCGTGAACGCGTACGGCTTGTGGGGCACACAGGATGGACCGCGTCGGGCGTGTTCAGCCCAAACGGCGCCGTGGCGGCGACCGCTTCGCGAGATGCGTCGGTCCGCCTTTGGTTGACGATGACAGGCGAGGAACTGGCACGCTTGGAGGCGCACGAAGATGGTGTCCATATCGTCGCGTTCAGTCCAGATGGGGGGCGCGTTTTGTCAGCGTCGCGTGATGGAACGGTCCGCGTTTGGGATGCGCGCGGTGCGCCAAAGATTGTGACGTTCGAAGATGCAAACGGCGGCCCTCTGTCTATCGAGGCCTACTTTCCCCAGCGTGATATTGTGTTCGCTAAGGCGCCTTCGGGCAGCCGTACGCGCGGCCATTTCATCGCGGACGCAGAGACGGGCGACATTCTGAGCGAGACGTTCAGCTCCGATATGGCCCTTGTCGCTCCGCCGGCCGTGTCCGGTGACCAAACGCTGTTTGCGGCGCCCCGGGCTATTCGCAGCACCGACTCAGGAGATGTCGTCGCGGCCCTGCAGCCGGACCGTCCTGAAACGCCACCGCCGTCTCATGGCTCCTATGTGCTGGACAGAGCCCAATCACCGTCATCTCTCGACGGTCCCCGAGCGGTGCGTTTGGCGATCACGCTCGATGGACAGCTCGCGGCGACGGCGCGGTCGGATCATACCATTGACGTTTGGAGGGTCGCGGACGGTGCGATCACGGCCGTGTTGCGCGGCCACCGCGGGCGGATCCGCGATCTCGCCTTCACGCCAGACGCCACGCGGATCGTCAGCGCTTCGGATGATCGCTCGTCGATCATTTGGGATGTGGCGACAGGCGAGCTCCTCGCCGAGCTTGAGAGCTCCGAGTTGGTGGGCGTCATCCGAATAAGCCCTGATGGCGAGACGATCGTGACCGATGGCTATCAAAAAGTCTCCGCGTGGTCGATCGTGACCGGCGCGCAGATTTGGTCGTCCGAGCAACCGGCGGGCAAAGCCGACGTCATCGTATTCAGCCCTGACGGCGCGCACGTCGCGGTTGGCGTTCTTGGCCGGCGTCTTTTGGTCTATCGATTGAGTGACGGTGAACTTGCGTGGAGCGCAGAGCTTCAGTCGGCTGTCAGCGCGATCGCGTTCAACGAGGCGGGAACGCTCCTCGCGGTTGGGGGCTACAAAGATGGTTTGATGATCTTTCAGGCTCGAAGTGGCCTCGAGTTCGAACGCACGACCGACCTGGGCGAGTACGTGAAATTTGTCGGTTTCGCCCCGGGGGGCGACTTAGTCGCGGTCCCACAAAGGGGAGCGGTCCGGCGTTGGAGCTTACCCTGGCTTTCGATGCTTGATCAGCCGATGCTCCTGAGGGCGCGCGCCTGCGCGGACCGCTTGCATGCAACGAGCGGCGCCCGCCGAACAGTCTCCAGTGATGACGCGGCTGTTGAGCCTGTCTTGCGCGACCGGATTGGCGAGGACGTTTGTGCGTTCTAAGCCTCCTGGCACGCCCGGCGCTCAAGCGTTTGGCCCGGGATGACAGGTGCGTGAGTAAAAGTTTGTACACCGAGTGAGCGGAGGGCGCGCATGGAGAATTTTACCCCCATAAGTGCATCGGTAGGCGGGGCCTTGATCGGGCTAGCGGCGGTTCTTTTGATGGCGCTGAATGGCCGCATTGCGGGGATCAGCGGCGTGTTTTCCGGCTCTGTCTTCGCCGAGCGTGGTGACAGGGGGTGGCGCATCATGTTCGTGATCGGACTGATTGCGGCGCCCGCATTGTGGGCGTTTGCCCAAGGTGCACAGCCGCGTTTTGTCATCACCGACAACTGGACGCTGATCATCGTGGGCGGTTTGCTTGTCGGCTTTGGGACGCGGCTGGGCTCGGGCTGCACCAGCGGCCATGGCGTTTGCGGTTTGTCGCGTCTGTCGCCCCGGTCAATGGCGTCCGTCGCCCTGTTCATGGGAACAGGCATGGCCACGGTCGCCATCGCACAATCAGTGCTCGGAGGTTAGATCATGGGGCGCAATATCGCCGCGCTGGTCGCCGGTCTGATCTTTGGCCTTGGCCTCACCATCAGCGAAATGGTGAACCCGGCAAAAGTGCTTGCTTTTCTTGACCTGTTCGGACAGTGGGACCCGTCGCTCGCCTTTGTGATGGGCACGGCCCTCATCGTGACCGCGCTCGGCTATCGGCTCGCCTGGATGAGGCCGAAGCCTGTTTTCGCCGAACGCTTCCAGGCGCCGGGCGATCGCTCCATTGATGCGCGCCTCGCCCTTGGCGCCGTGCTGTTCGGCATTGGCTGGGGGCTTGTGGGCCTTTGTCCCGGTCCCGCGATATCCGCCCTATTCTTTGGCGGTGCGCCCGTCCTCGTTTTTCTGGCGGCGATGGGGGTGGGAATGGCGGCCTTCGAACTCTTTGATCGCATGACGCCGCGCCCCAAAGCGGCATGAACGCATACAACGCATGCGGCAGGAACAACGTCCGCCCGTTTTGAAGCCAGGGATCGGGGTGTTGACCGCTCATCGGCATGGTCGCACTCGAGCTGGCCAAAGACGCGTGGGCTTCTGAAAGGGGGCTCGTGAACGTTTGTGCGCGCGACGGCGGGCCTGAACGTCTCCGCGGTGCATGACCTAACCCGGTGATACCGGGCCGGTTCGTGATTGAGTCACGCGGCGTGCGATCGTGTCATGTCCGGCCATGCCGCGTGCGGCGTGCGGTAGCCGAGGCTCGCGTGGAACCTCTAGCGGTTGTCGAAAAGGGGCCCATAACGAGGGGGCTGGACATAACTATTGCCGCTCAATCCCACGCCCGCATTGAGACCGGCTTGGCGACTTCTGTAACCCCCGACGTCGATCTGCGCGCGCACGGTGACGCCGCTAAGGCGTTGCCCCCCGCGGCTGAGCAGAAGCCAAAGGCCGACCGTCACAGGATCAAAGACTGGCTTTAGCCGACGAGGCCGGCGCCGCACTATCCCTCGTGATCAGGGCGTTAAGCTTGTTCAGGGCCGTTTTGATCACATCCAGGTCAGCAGCGCATTGTGCTTCAGTCAATGATACGACTCGCCCGCCACCGACTAAATCCGTTGATGGATAAGACGCCGCCGGTCGCGCAAGGGTGGCGCATGGCGTCGGCGTTGCGCCAATGCCTTAACCGCGATCAGTCGGGACCGAAGCGTTGCCTTTGACGGCGGTTTGCCGGAGTTAAGACTGATCGCCTCATTCAGCGTACGTTTGAATGTGCATGCTGGCTCGACGTGGAACGCAGCGAAATCCCGGTGATCGGGACGCCGCCGAAAGACTTGCGTGCAAAATCCAACAGCCAGCGCTTTTTGGACATGGTGGTTTCCGCGCGGCCCTCGCGTTCAAGCATGGCCAGCAATTCATCTGCGATGGTGTTGAAGGTGTGTTCGGTGGCGTGTTGGCATGCGATCGCGGCTTTACGCTTGACCGCGGACGGATCGGCGCCATCGGCGAGCTGCACCTTCGCTTCTTCTCGGCGGCGTCGCGCATCCGCCAGCGTCACCGCCGGATAGGATCCGAAGGACAGCGTCTTTTGCTTGCCGGCGAACCGATAAGCCATCCGCCAGAGCTTTGAGCCGTTGGGCGTGACATGGAGATAAAGCCCGCCGCCATCGCTATATTTTTTGACGCCGGAATTCGGCTTGATCCCGCGCACTTGCGTGTCGTTCAGAGGCATTGTGTCGCCGCTCGTGTTGGTATCAGAGACCGGACAGCCGCCCAGCTCGCGAAAGATACCAACACAAATACCAACAAATGATCTGGATGCCAGTACATCATGCCGGACCATCGTGCCCGACATTCAGCCCACAGGCTTTGAAATCCCTGATGTTTTCGGCTGTTCCTGGACAATCTCGGACAACGCTGGATCGTCAAATGGTGCCGCAGGAGGGACTCGAACCCCCGACCCACGCATTACGAATGCGTTGCTCTACCAGCTGAGC
>CAZGCB010000027.1:0-26308 GCA_964524065.1 uncultured Caulobacterales bacterium
GTGGTGACGCTGCTGCTGGACAATTCCGGCTCCATGCGTGGACGGCCGATCATGGTCGCGGCGGTGTGCGCGGACATTCTCGCGCGCACATTGGAGCGCTGCGGGGTTAAGGTGGAGATCCTCGGCTTCACCACCAAAGCGTGGAAAGGCGGTCGCGCGCGTGAGGCATGGCTGAAGGCGGGCCGCCCCGCCACGCCGGGGCGCCTGAATGATTTGCGCCACATCATCTACAAGCCCGCCGACGCGCCCTATCGCCGCGCGCGCCGGCATCTGGGTCTGATGATGAAGGAAGGCCTGCTTAAGGAAAACATTGACGGGGAGGCCTTGCTCTGGGCTTGGCGGCGTCTGGCGGCCCGCGCGGAAGAGCGGCGGATCCTCATGGTGATTTCCGACGGCGCGCCGGTGGATGACAGCACCCTCTCGGTGAATGCGGGCGGCTATCTCGATCGGCATTTGCGCGAAACCATCGCCGGCATTGAGCGCGACAGCGCGGTGGAGCTGTGCGCCATCGGCATCGGCCATGATGTGACGCGCTGGTATCGGCGCGCCTGCACCATCTCGGATGTGGACCAGCTGGCCGGCGCCGTGATCCATGAATTGGCGGCTTTGTTTGATGAGGATGAGGCGCCGCGGCGCAGCACCGCCACGGGCCATGGCGCCCCGGCTCGTGCGTCAACGGCGAGCCCGGCGTATGTGGCCGCATCCGCCCGCGATGCACGCACGCCGGGCTTGGCCAGCGGGTATCGCGGCGTACGCCGACGGACATAGGGGACGCCGCCATCGAGCGGCACGAGGGGGAGGCAGCCATGCAACACGGGGGATGGACGGCGCTTGTGGTGGCGCTTTTGGCGGTTCTCGTGAGCGGCGGCTGGCTGTATCTGGTTCCAGAAGCCGATGAAGCGCCGCGGATTGACGCCGGGGATTTGGCGCTCGCACCCCTGGACGATGTGCCGCCCGACGCCATCGGCCGTCGCTTTGGCGCCCTGCGCCTGGTGGGCGGCGGCGAGTTGGTGTCCAGCGATCCCCATGTGGGCGGCGTGTCAGGACTGGAGGCCAGCATCGCCCCCTCCGCCTTCACGGCGCGCGGCGATGTGACGTTGAGCCTCCTGACGGACAACGCCGCCCTCATCCAAGCCCATATTCTCCTTTTCCAGTTCGAGAGCGGCCTGACGCCGCTGCACGGCGTCGCACGCGCCTTAGGCGACGAAAGCGGACGCGCGCTGGCTGGCAAATCCCACGCCGACAGCGAAGGCCTGGCCTTGACGACCAATCTGAATGGCGAAACGGACTGCTTTCTGGTGTCCTTTGAACGGCGCCATCGCGCGAGCGCCTACTGCGCGTTGGACAGCGCGCCCCCGGCGGCGCTACGGGCCGCAGGCGCGACCCCCGTGACAGCCGATGACTTGCTTGGCGACAATCATGGGCTGGAGGCGCTCGCCCTGTTGCCGCAAGGCATGCTCCTGGCAGGGGCGGAACGTCCGAGCTTGGATGGCGCCCACCCGCTATGGAGCCTAACCAGCGCGGATCGCGCTAATCCTCAAGGGCCCTGGCGCGTCGACGACGGCCCGATCTTGGCGCTCAGCACCGCCGGTCCTGGCTTTGGCCTGACCGGCATGGACGCCGGCCCCCACGGCGGCCTCTTTGTGCTCTACCGTCACTGGATCCCAGCAGTCGGCAACAGCGTGGTCGTGGGGCACGTCTCCGGCGGTCAGCTGTCTCACGCCCTCGCCCGTACGACCACACGCCCAGACGCCACGCCGCCCGTGCTGGCGCCGCGGGAGTTGTTGCGCCTCACACCGCAGGGGCCATTGCCCACGGATAACTTTGAAGGGATCGCAGTCACGCCGGCCCCGCAAGGCGGTGTGCTGATTTGGATTGTGTCGGACGATAATTTCCGAGCTCAGCAGCGCACCCTGCTCTACGCCTTCCATTGGGACGGGCGCTGAGCGCACCAGCGCAGGCGGCCCGGTTTGAGCCGGCCGGACTTCGGCTTAGGCCGCCGCGTCCGCTTCAACCGGTGCGGCCGCTTTCAGCTTTTTGTGCAAATCGCGCTTGATGCGGCGCGCGGCGATGGACAGCTGTTCATCGGAGGCCTTGAGCAAAAATTTATCGAGCCCGCCCATATGATCCACCGTACGCAGGGCGGAGGCGGTGATGCGCAGCTTGAACGAGCGGCCAAGCGCGTCAGACATGAGGGTGACATTGCACAAATTCGGCAAGAAGCGACGGCGCGTCTTGCGCTGGGAGTGGCTGACATTGTTGCCTGTCATCACGCCAGTGCCGGTCAAATCACAACGCCGCGCCATGGAAGTCTTGTCCTTTGTGCCGAACGGCCTGACGCCGTGTAAGCTGTCTGAAAGATTGCGTTGGCTAGAGCAACGCGTGCGCGCCGTCAAGGACCCGAAAGGCTTTTTCGCCAGCGTGCGCCGTCCGTTGACCCCTGTCACGCATCTGGGCCACCGTCGCACATGGTTTATGGGAGTGATGCCTTGATGATCAGCGCGCGCATCCGCTCGCGGCCACCGCTTCGGCGCGCCGCCCTCGGGCTGTGCCTGGGTTTATGGGCCGGCTTCACGGCGACAGCCGCCAGCGGCGAGCCCCCTGCGGTCGCGGATTTGGACGGCCAGACGCTGCGCATGCAGTACGCCGGCTCGGCCCTTGCTTTGCGGCTGGTGGAAGCGGAGCTGTCCGCCGACATCGCCGACGGCGCCTATGTGGCGCAGGCCGATTTCCGCTCGGTGGGGCTGTTGCGGTTTTTCGAGGCCGCCACCGTCACCGCCGCATCGGGCGGGCTGATGGAGCCCACGGGCCTTAGCCCCTTCACCTACGCCCATGATGATGTGGGCGACAAAAAGCGCCGGCTGGTGACGTTTGACTACACGCCAGAGGATGTGGTGGTGGATGTGAAGCCGCCCTTCGGTGATCTGGGCGATCCGCCCGCGACGGCGGAACAAAAGCTGGAGGCGCTGGACCCCGTTTCGGCGTTGCTGGCGATCACGGTGGAGGGCGGCGCAAGCCCGTGCGAGCGCACGGTGCCGGTGTTCGATTCGCGCCTGCGCTATGATCTTGTCCTCTCCTCGGAGGGCGTGGAGCCCGTGAAAACCAGCGCCTATGAGGGCGAGGCGCACAAATGCTTGGTGCGCTATATCCCCATCGCGGGCTACGACCCCTCAGACTTGGAGGATGAGGGCTACCAAACACCGGTGCATATGTGGCTGGCGCCGGTGGCCGAGGGCGTGCACGCCCCCGTCCTGATTAAGGCCACATTCCGCAATACCTTTCCGCGCTTGGACGTGCGGGTGGAGGCGCTGGATGTTCACATCGGGCCAACCGCGCGGCTCTAACACACCGCCGCACGCGACGCCGTTCGATGGAGCCCGCCGCATCGGCGCAGGACGGTGCACGCTGTGAGCGCCGCCACCCCCTCCGCGAGTCCCGTGTCTCTCGCCCGTCGCGCGCCCGACGGCGCCACATTGACGGCGGTTCTCGGCCCCACCAACACCGGTAAGACACACCTCGCGATTGAGCGCATGCTCGGCCGTGACAGCGGCATTATGGGCCTGCCCCTGCGCCTGTTGGCGCGGGAAGTCTATGACCGCGTCGTCGCCGCCAAGGGCAAAGGCGCCGCCGCCCTCATCACTGGCGAAGAGAAAATCGCGCCACCCGGCGCGCGCTATTTCATCTGCACCGTGGAGGCGATGCCCTCCACACTGCCCGATGGGCGCCCGCCGGCGTTTGTGGGCGTGGATGAGGTGCAGCTCTGCGCCGATCCCGATCGCGGGCATGTCTTCACCGACCGCATGCTGAATGCGCGCGGGCGTGACGAAACCATGCTGATGGGCGCCGACACCATGACGCGTCTCATCCGCACCCTCGCGCCGGAGGCGACACACCAGCGCCGCGAGCGGATGTCGGAGCTCAGCCATGCCGGCTCGAAAAAGCTGACAAAGCTCTCGCGGCGCACGGCGGTGGTGGGGTTCTCCGCCCAAGAAGTCTACGCCGTCGCCGAGTTGCTACGTCGCCAGCGCGGCGGGGCGGCCGTGGTTCTCGGCGCGCTGAGCCCCCGCACGCGCAACGCCCAGGTGGAGTTGTACCAGTCGGGCGATGTGGATTTCTTGGTGGCGACCGACGCCATCGGCATGGGCCTCAACATGGATGTGGACCATGTCGCGTTCTCATCCCTGGTGAAGTTTGACGGCCGTCGCCGGCGCCCGCTGCGGCCGCATGAGATCGCGCAAATCGCCGGCCGCGCCGGACGCCATATCCGCGATGGCACATTCGGGACCACCGGTGATGCGCGCCCCCTTCCCGATGATGTGGCGCACCAGATCATGGAGCACCGCTTTGACCCGGTGCGTGCAGTGCAATGGCGCGCCAGCGATCTGCAGTTCGATACCGTGGCGCAGCTTGTAGCGAGCTTGAGCGCGCCCTCACCGCATCCGGCGCTGAAACCCACGCGCGACGCCAGCGATGAAACGGCGCTGCGCAGCCTCGCCGATGATAACGAGATCCAAACCCTCGCCCGCGGGCGCGAGGCGGTGAAGCGGCTGTGGGCGGCCTGTCAAATCCCCGACTTCCGCAAGGTCACCATTGATCAGCATGTGCGCTTGATTGAAGCCTTTGCGCGCCATTTGCTGTCCGATCGCGGCGCGCTGCCGGAAAGCTGGGCGGGGGCGGCCATCGCCAAGCTGGACAACGTCAATGGCGATGTGGACGCCCTGTCGGCGCGCCTGGCGCATATTCGCACCTGGACCTACGCGGCCAACCGTGCCGACTGGTTTGAGGACGCGGCCCATTGGCGCGGCGTCGCCCATGGCGTGGAGGATCGTTTGTCCGACGCGCTGCATGAGCGGCTCACCCAGCGTTTTGTCGATAAGCGCACCAGCGCCCTGATCCGCAGTCTCAACGCCGAAGGCGTGCTGGAGGCGCATGTCTCCAAAGCCGGCGAGGTGGAGGTGGAGGGCCATTTTGTTGGCCGGTTGGAAGGACTCACCTTCCGGCCCGATCATCGCGGGCGCGAGCTGGAAGGCCGCGCCCTGCGCGCCGCGGCGCTCAAAGCGCTACGCCCGGAAATCGACCGACGCCTGGGCGCTATCGCTCGCGCGGCGGACGAAGCCTTCACGCTGCAAGATGATCTGTCCATCCGCTGGTCGCATCAGGGCGCGACCGCCATCATCGCCCGGCTCGCCCGCGGTAAGAGCGAACTCAATCCGTCCGTGACGCTCATTGGCGCCGAGCAGGCGCCGGCGCCCATCCGCCAGCGGGCTGAACGGCGCTTGGAAAGCTGGCTGCAAAGCCTGATCAGCCGCCATTTGGGCCCGCTGCGCACATTGGAAGACGCAATGAACACGGGCGCCCTCACCGGGCTGGCGCGGGGTTTGGCGTTCCGCCTGTTGGAGAATTTGGGCTGGCTGGACCGGACGGATGTCGCCGATGATCTGCACGCCCTCTCCGCCCAGGAGCGGCGGGCTTTGCGGGCCTTTGGCGCGCGCTTTGGCGCCTATGCGGTATTTTTCCCCGCCCTGGTGCGACCCAAGCCGGCGCGTCTGTGCGCCCTCCTCCTGGCGACTGGGCCGCGCACCGCCGGCGCCCCCTTTCTACCAACACCGGGGCGCACCTCTGTGCCGATCCAAAAGAGCCGCCCCGCCCTCGCTTACGCCGCGGCTGGCTATCGCGCCTGCGGGCCGTTAGCGGTGCGCCATGACGCGCTGGAGAAGCTCGCCGATCACATCCGCACCGCCCAACTCGCGGCGCCGGCCGGTGACAAGCCGCAGCCGCCGCGCCTGCGCGCGTTCGCCCTCACCCCGGCCATGACAGGGCTGCTCGGCTGCACCAATGCCGATCTCGCCAGTGTCATGCAGGCTCTGGGCTATCGCAAAGTCGCGCCACCGCGCCGCCAGCCGTCGGAAACAGGTGATGCGGCGCCGGCAGCGCCCTCGGACAGCGAAGCGGCGGTTCCTGACGCTGAGGCTGACAATTCATCCACAACACCGCCGCCGGTGTTGTGGCGCGCTGCGGGCCGTCGCCGCTCACGGCCCGGTGCGCCAGCGCCGCGCCCGACCGCGCCCCAAGCCTCGCCCACGGACACGCCCTTTGCGGCCCTCGTCAGCCTGGCTCCCCCTACCAACGCCGCGCCCGCACACCCTGCGCCACGCAAACGCCGCGGCAAAAAACGTCGACGCCCAGCCGGTGACGCGACGCGCCGGCCCACAGGCGATCCGAGCGCATGAGCCTCGTATCCACCCGGATCGACGCCTGGCTGTGGCGCGCACGCTTCTTCAAGACCCGCGCCGGCGCCACAGATTTTGTGGCCAAGGGCCGCGTGCGTCTCTCGCGCCCGGGTCGGCGCACGGCGCCCGTGCGGCCAAGTTTCGCCGTGGCGCCCGGCGATGTGCTCACCTTTTCGCTGAACGCGCGCCTCGTATGCGTCAGCGTCGCCGCGCTCGGCGTGCGCCGCGGACCGCCGCCGGAGGCCCGCACGCTCTACACGCTTGTCGAAACCGCCGCGCCCCCCACTTCATCGGGTATGGAGGCGTCATGAAAGATTTCCTGTCCGGACTGTTCGGCGATGACAAAGACCCCAGCGCTGACGTGTTGGATGCGCCCACTGCGGCAGCCGCCCTGTTCATCGAAGTCGCCCTCGCCGACGGCCACTATGCGCAGGCGGAGGCGGATGCGGTGCATCGCGCCCTCACCGAGGCGTTTGATCTCGACGACGCCGCGGCGGCCGCGATGACGACGAAAGCCGAAACCCTCGCCCGCAACGCCACGGACCATCACCGCTTCACCCGGGTGCTGAAACAATTGCCCTTGGAGAAAAAACAGACGCTCATCACCGCGCTGTGGCGCATTGTTTTCGCCGATCGCGATGAATGCCCCTTTGAAGAGGCCCTCGTCCGGCGGTTGGCTGATTTGCTCCATGTGCCGCCGCGCGACGCGCGGCTCGCACGCCAAACCGTCCGCGACGCCGTGCGCAGCGGCGCATAGCCGCAGCTCTCACGCAAGCAAGCACGCTATGCTTCATGATCCGGAGCTTTGAGGCTTTCTTGGTCCCGATTTCAGACATCCTCGCATTGACGCCGCGCGCGCAACACGTCATGTCGCCCACAGATGCAAGGAGACACAGAGCATGACCTACCTCGTCACCGATGCGTGCGTGCGGTGCAAATACATGGATTGCGTGGAGGTCTGCCCGGTCGATTGCTTCTATGAGGGCGAGAACATGCTCGTCATCGCGCCCGATGAATGCATCGATTGCGGCGTGTGCGAACCCGAATGCCCGGTGGAGGCCATCGTTACCGACACCGAAGACACCCCGGACGGAAAATGGCTGGAGATTAACGCGCGCTTTGCAAAAGTCTGGCCGAATATAACCTTAAAGGGCGAACCGCCGGCCGACGCGGATGCGATGGCGAATGAGACGGGCAAGTACGAAAAGTACTTTAGCGAAAAGCCTGGCGGAGGCTCCTGAGCGTTCGCTTGCGGTCGCCTTATTGTGCGCTGCAAACCGCCATCTTGTTTAATGGCGTGATTATGCTATAGTCCACAAGTTGCGGGCGGCCGAGTTGATCAGTCAGCTCCGGGGAGGCGGCGCGCAATGTCTTCGCATGGCGATCAAAAACACGAAAGAGCGATCGGCTTTTTCGGATAGTGGGTGGCGGACGCGCTTGTGTTGTGGGGAGCACCGTCTGCAAGAGAGATAAAATGGCGAAAACAAAAACTGAGACGACAACGTTTTCTGTCGGCGATTATGTCGTGTACCCGGCCCATGGCGTGGGACACATCACCGCGATTGAACGCGAGACCATCGCCGGATTTGATATGGAGGTGTATGTCATCTCCTTTGAGCAGGACAAAATGACCCTGCGCGTGCCCACGGGCAAAGCCGAAAGCACCGGCATGCGGCCGCTGGCCTCGTCGGCTTTGGTGGACAACGCCCTGAAGACGCTGACCGGCAAGGCGCGGATCAAGCGCACCATGTGGAGCCGTCGCGCCCAGGAATATGAAGCGAAAATCAATTCCGGCGATCTCATCTCCATCGCGGAGGTCGTGCGCGATTTGCACCGTGGTGATGATCAGCCGGAACAGTCGTATTCTGAGCGCCAGCTTTATGAATCGGCGCTGGACCGCATGGTGCGCGAAGTCGCCGCCGTCGAGAAGGTCGAGCGCGATGTGGCGCTGGAGAAATTGTCCAAGACGCTGACCAAAGCGGCCTAAAACGCCATCTGCACAGCGGACAGTGAAAAAGGCGCGGCGCCAGCCGCGCCTTTTTTGCGTCGCAACACATCCAATCGACGCGCGCCCACGTAGAACGATTATAAAAAATCGATCTGGGGAATGCTGATGAGCTCCATCGAAACCGCCGACAGCCAACGCGCCCACCGTCGCTTTGTGAAACGCGCCATGAAAGCGCCCCTGCTCGGTCAGGAGGAGGAGCACGCTCTGGCCGTCGCATGGCGTACCCAGGGCGATGAGCGGGCGCTGCATAAACTCACCAGCGCCTATATGCGTTTGGTGATCTCCATGGCCTCGCGCTTTCGCCATTATGGCTTGCCCCTCACGGATTTGGTGCAGGAGGGCAGCGTCGGTCTCATGCAGGCGGCCGCGCGGTTTGAGCCCGATCGCGGCGTGCGGTTCTCCACCTATGCGGCGTGGTGGATCCGTTCGGCCATCCAAGATTATGTGCTGCGCAACTGGTCCATTGTCCGCACCGGGACGACGGCCGCGCAAAAGTCGCTGTTTTTCAATCTCCGCCGGCTGCGCGCGCGCATCAGCGATGTGGGCGACGGCGTGATGAGCGCTGACTCGCGCGCCTTCATCGCCAAAGAGCTCAATGTGGCCGAGACCGAAGTGGAGACCATGGCGTCCCGCTTGTCCCAATCGGACCGCTCTTTGAACGCGCCGGTGCTGGAGGATGGGGAGTCCCAGTGGCAGGACTTCCTCGCCGATGACGAGCCGCTCCCCGATGACCAAGTCATGGTGTCGCTGGACACCGCAACACGCTCACAATGGCTGCAAGCAGCGCTGCAGGGCCTGTCGCCGCGCGAATTACTCATCATCCGTGAGCGGCGTCTGGGCGAGGATGTCGTGACGCTGGAGGCCTTGGGCAAACGCCTCGGCATTTCCAAAGAGCGCGTGCGCCAGATCGAGCATCACGCTCTGAAAAAACTCAAAAAGGCGCTCACCGCCCACGTGGGCGACCCGACGGAGACGGGCCTGATTCCGGGCGCTTAGACGCCGTCCGCCTCCATCGTCAAGCGACTTTGTGGCGCGCCGCGCCGTTGGGCCGCACACCACGGCGTAGCGCTCATGCGTCCACCTCACGCGGTGACAGCCGCTCAATTTGCGCCGCCTCGGTGACGATGATGTGCGCGCCCTCGCCCGCGACGCGCCGAATACGTCCGCGCACGCGGACCGTGGCTTCGTTCAGCCCCGCCAGCCACACCGACCCGATCCGCTCCACCGCCTCAGCCGTGATCCGCGCCGTGAACCCCCAACGCTCTTGGAGCGAAAACGCCAAACGCCAACCCCGCGACCGTCTGTGGGACACAATCACGCGCCGCACCTGCCCTTGAAGGATGAGAAAAATCCCGTCCTCCCCATCGAGCGCGTGAACGGCGCGAACACCAAAGGATGGATCCGCCCACAGGCCTCGCCGGGCGCCGCGCGCGCGCCGCTCCAACGCGAGCAACCGGCGTGCATGAGGGCGGACAAAGGGTTCAGGCTCGCAGCGCGCCCACCCGGCCAACACAGCTCGCTCCTCCAACGTCCTCGCGAGCGGGTGGGGGCTCCAAAGCCGTCCCGCCACCACGCCCCAGCGATCGGCCGGCCCCATGTGCACCCAGGCGGGCGCCGGCGGCGCCACGGCCGCCAAGGCGCGCGGTGTGTCTTCAATCACCAGGCCCGCCGGCCGAATGCCGGTGACCGTCACGCCATGGGCATGGTGAAACCAAGCGACCCCCTGCCGGTCGATGCTCGTAATGCGCCCGGCATATATACGCGGGCGGGGGGAGACCCGCGATGGCGGCGCCTCACACGCCGTCAGGCCGAGTCCCCCGAGGGCCAACATCCCCAGCAGGGCCTGTCGGCGCCCCATTGCGGCGGTGGATGAGAATGGATCCGTCGGATGGGACCTTGTGATGCCGCAGCCCTCCCCCTCAGCGCGTGGGCGCGTTGCCCGTAAAGAGCCGCACCATGGCGCCGCTTGCTTGACAAGCCTGACGAGCTGATCGAACGCTGCGCTCAGCACGCGGCGCGACCCATGACATCAGCGCCCCGCGCGTCCCCGTAGCTCAGCAGGATAGAGCATCAGATTCCTAATCTGAGGGCCGCAGGTTCGAATCCTGCCGGGGACACCACCGCCTGGACCAGGCGCAGCACACCCAAGCCCGGCCGCCGCCCAATGGTCAGCCGCACAGTACCCAGCCCCGATCGTTCAGCGCGTCGATGGCCGCCCTCAACGCGTGCCCATGGGCTCGATCTCCGCCGTTCGGGCTGGCGTGCGGAACACGGCGTTGGCGAACAACACCAGCAAGCCGTCGAGATAACCGCGCACCGTGGGATCATGGGTGAAGCCCACCACATGGCCTCGGCCCAAGCGTTCGACCGTCACAAACGGTTTGAACGCCAACTGGGCTCGGTTTTCCTCCCAAAGATACCCCGACGCCAGGAGCGTGTCCGCCGCTGCAAAGCGCACAGGCGTCGCGCCCTGATCGCGCGGCAAAGGCGCATAGATATCGCCGCCGCGGATCAGAGCGTGAACTTCCGGCTTCACGCCGGCGGCTAGCCAGTGATCGGGATCACTCACCGCCCGGGCCAAAACGCCGGGCACCGAGTCTGGGTCCGCCTGCGCCGGGGCTTGCGCCTCATGCAAAGCGTCCGCGTCGGCCAGCACTGTTCCAGGTGCGCGTGCATGCGCGGCCCCGTCCTCCGCGCTCGCTTGTCCGTCACCCGACGCCGCGTACTCCCGCTTCAACGACGACAAGCCCACATCCGGATCGCTGAGATAACGCAAGGCGCCATCCAACCCGATCAAAACACCGCCGCGCTGCACCCACGCCTTGAGCGCATCAGCGCCCGACGCACCCAGATGGGCGCCGTAATCACCGCCATCGGGCAGGATCAGGACATCAAAAGCGGCCAACTGTTGGGCGCTCAGCCGATGGGTGCGAATGGGCGTCACAGGGTGGCCGAAACGTTGCTCAATGATGAACCGTGTCGCGCCGGCGGAATTCGCGGATGTCGGGCGATCCCACGCCACGGCGATGCGCAATGGGCGATGCGTGATCATCGTGCTGCTGCCGAAACCCGGCCCCTCGCTGACCCAACTATCATCGACGCCGATCACCTCCGCCCCCGTTTCCTGGGCGAGACGGGCCAATGTCGCCGCCAGGTCCTCCGGCCCGTGAGATTTCAGGAAGACAAGGGAGCCGGCAGGATAGGCCCGTCCATCATGCGTGAAGCCCTTATCGCTGCTGAGAACCGGCAGGCCGGCGCGCAACGCTCGCCCCAAGAGATGCGCCGCAGCGCTGGAGCCCCAGGGCGCCAGAAAAGCGACGCCGGCATCAGGGTTCACCAGGGAGCCCATGGTGGGCTCGCTTGCACTGACAGGCGTAGTCTCCGCCGCCACCGGCCGATTGCAGGTCTCCACCGTCACATTGAACATCAACGGCAGCGACCAGGCCGTCACATCGTACAGCTCCACCGGCAGGCCCTTGGCGCGGCGGCGTTCTTGCTCGGCCATGAAAGCCGGGTCGATAGGGCGATCCGTCGCCAGCAACGTGCGAGCGAGTCGGCCCGCCGGCTGATCCGCGCCGATGACATACGTGCCCGGCCCATATTCACGATTGCAGGCCCGGAACGTGGCGTCCGCGCGGTGTGTCTCCACGCCCTGCTGCGCCAACACGCGCGCCAAGCGGTCCGCCGTGGCCTGATCCGCTTGCGGCGGAACGATATAGGCGCGCACGGCCCCCGATCGCCCCTCTTGCACCGCCGTCGTCCTGTAGGCGTAAAACTCATCCAATAGCCGTTCGCGGTTGAGGGCGACCGTTTCCACCGCCGCCAGCATGGCGACGAACTGGTGTTGCACCGTCTGCGCGTAAGTCAAAACCGAGCCGTCTGAGCGCCACCCCAGAAGGCCGCGCGCACTGCCCTGCTCATAGGTCGTGCCCACGGCGCCATGAAATAACGGCCAGGCCGCGCCGTAGCCGGGGTAAAGCGCGTCATAGACCTCACGCGTGAAATAACGAAAGCCGAACCGATCGAACCACCGCGCATTGTTGCGCCCAATCAGCACCAAACCGTCGCGTTGGCTCTGCGTGATGTCGGGATTGTACGGCTCCGCCTCAGGCGCGAAAAAGAAGGTCTCGTCCGTCCCCATCTCATGGACGTCGACAAACACCAGCGGAAACCAGTCCAAGAAAGCCGCGACACGCGCTTGCGTGCCAGGCTGGGTCAGCGCGAACCAATCGCGGTTCATATCAAACAAATAGTGGTTCACCCGTCCGCCGGGCCAGGGGTGATCGCGTTCCGCAGCCAACGGGCTGCCCTGGGGCGCGAGCCCAAGCGTGTCGTAATAATGGTGGACGAACCGATCGCGGCCATCGGGATTTTGCACGGGGTCAATGATGACGATCGCGTTCTCCAGTATGGCGTCCACCGTGGGGTCATTGCGCGCCGCCAGCAGGTGGTACGCCACCGCCAACGCGGCGTCGGACGGCGATAACTCGTTGCCGTGAACCGAATTCGCCAGCCACGCGATCCCGGGCAAATCGCCAATGAGCGCCTCCGCCGCCTCAGCATCCGTTACACGCGGATCGGCTAGGGCCTGCATGTTCGTTTGGATGTCGTCCAAGCGCGCCATATTCGCCGGGGAGCCGATCACCACATAGACCAGCTCACGCCCGCCCCACGATCGGCCATACGAGCGCACCTGCACCTGCGACGGCGCCGCGGCCTCAAGCGCGCGGGCATACGCGATCACCTCGCGCGAAGACGTAATGTGCTCCCCCAACGGTGCGCCCACCATCGCGTCGAAGGTTGGGATGGCCGGATCATAGTCCGTCTCGGCCGGGAGGACCTGCGCCGAAGCCACAGCGCCCAGGCACATCGCCGCCGCAACGCCGATAGCCATCATTTTCAACCAGCCGTGGCTCATACCCATACACCGCCTCTTCCGCAAAACCCGCCCGCAATAAGTGCGCAATCATCCGATGGCTGAGAAGCCGTCCCATTTCAGCTTCAGCCGAAAAGCGCAGCGGTTCAACTCCCCACCTCCGCCTTCCCCAACACAAGGCCCGCGGCTTGCGCGTCTGCAACGCCCGATGGCGGCACGCGTTCGCGGAGCTGCGCCATCGCCGCTGGCGGCAGGCACGAATCGACTGCTAGGCTTGCGGTGACTTTGCGATACGGGTGCGCAATCGACATCCGACCACACCAGCGACGCCGACCATGGATCAGGTAACCACGCTGTTACAAACCGCGCGTGCACGCTTGCGCGGCGGGACGCACAACGGCGCCGAGCGCGACAGCGAACCCGTGCGCGCCTTGGCGCTGTCGCTCTCCTGCCGTCTGGAGACGGGCGATCTGGCGGTCGACACCCTGTTTGAGGCGGCGCGACAGCTGTGCGACGAGCGCCTCACGGCGCGGGCGCGGCGTCTTAGCGACTATGCACAACCCCATGATCTGGACGCTCTGTTGGACCGCTTGGCGGGCGACGATCCCGCGCGGCTCAAGGCGCTGATCGCCAAGCCGCGCGCCGGGATCGTGTTCACGGCCCACCCGACATTCGCCCTCGCGCGGGAGATGCGCGCCCGTTTGGCGAACGCCGTGCAAAAGCTGATCGATGATCCTGACGCCCCGGCGTCCCTGACCGGACGCCACGGGCCGGACGACGCCCTGACGGTGCTGCACGAGCACGAGGACATCCAGGACGCCGTGGAGCGTCTGAAGAACGCGCTGTACGATGCGCACGCATGTGTGTGTCGGGTCCTGCGGCGCGTGGATCCCATGGGCTGGCGCGCGGTGACGCCGCGCTTGATCAGTGTCGCCAGCTGGGTCGGCTATGATCTCGACGGCCGCACGGACATCCATTGGAGCGCCACCATCCAAATTCGCTTGGATGAAAAGGCGCGGCAATTGCGGCGCTATCAACGCCTCGCGCAGGACATTGTCACCCGGTGGCCCGCCATCGCCGCCGCGCCCCTCACCGCGTTCGCCGAGCTGGCGGCCAACGCCGCAAGCCATGCCGAAGACGCCGCCCGCCTATTTGGCGAGGCCCAGTCCGATGTGGCCAGGGTAGCAAACGCATCCAACATGTTGACGCGCGCGGATCCGCGCCGGCTTGTCAGCGCGGAGCCCCTGCGCGTTCTACTGGACGAAGCGTTGGAAAGCGCCGCCGACGACGCCTGCGCCCAAGCCATCTGGCTGTTGCGGGCGGAAGTCGCGGGCTTCGGCCTCGGCACAGCGGAGATCCATTTGCGGGTCAACTCGGCTCAGGTGCGCAACGCCGCGCGGGCTGATTTCGACATTGATCCCGAGGCGGGCGGCTTCGGACGTGTGGCCTTGGATCGCGCTGCGGAGCTGGCCGCACAGGTGCCGGTGGAGGCGGTGAACTTCGCCTCCGTCTTCCTGGAAAAGGCCACCGCGCGCCGGCAAATGATGCTGGCGGCGCAAATCCGTAAGCATATCGACGCCGACGCCCCCATTCGCTTTTTGATCGCCGAGCTGGAAAGTCCCGTCACTATTTTGGCGGCGGTGTTTTTGGCTCGGCGCTATGGCGTGGCGGATGCGGTCGACATTTCGCCCTTGTTTGAAACCCCGCGCGGGCTGGAGGGCGGCGGCCGACTGATCGCCCAATTGCTCGATGAGCCGGCCTATCTTGACTACGTCCGTCAGCGGGGGCGGCTGTCGGTGCAAATCGGCTTTTCCGACGCCGGACGCTATATGGGCCAACTGCCCACCAGCTTCGCCGCAGAACGCTTGCAGATCCTCATCGCGCGGGCCCTCGCGCGGCGCGACATCCGCGATTTGGAAGTGGTCATCTTCAACACCCATGGGGAATCCATGGGGCGCGGGGCCCATCCGCGCGATATGCCGGCGCGCCTCGCCCATCTGCTGACGCCGTGGACTGCGGCCCGCTTCGCCCATGAACGCATCGCGCTGGTGCACGAAACCAGCTTCCAAGGCGGCGATGGGCTGATGCACTTCGCGACCGCAGCGCTGGCCCAGCGCTCGCTGGAGAGCATTCTGGCCACGCGCTTATCGCTGGGCGCGCCCGTGGCCAATGACCGATTCTACGCCGATTTGGATTTCAGCTGGGACTTCTACCGCGCGCTGAAATCCTGGCAGGAAGCCCTGAGCGTTGATCCGGATCATGGCGCGGTGCTTGCCGGCCTGGGCCCGAATATGCTGCTCAAAACCGGTTCGCGTCCGGTCAAACGCGCCAGCGCCGGCGCCAAAGCGTCGCCCTCCCCGCGTTTGCTGCGGGCCATTCCACATAACGCCATTTTGCAACAATTGGGCGCACCGGCGAATGTGGCGTGTGGGATCGGCCGACCGGTGGAGTTGGATCCCGATCGCTGCGTCGATTGGGCGAAAGGCTCCCCGCGCGCCCGCAACGCCTTGGAGATGGCCGCCGCCGCCCGTGGCCTCACGAGCATCGCGGTGCTGCGCGCCTATGCCGGCCTATTCGACGCCAGCTTCTGGACGGCGCGCGCCTATGGCGGCGGTGAGCCGCAGCTGCGCGCGCCGGCTGGATTGATCGCGCAGCGCTTGCAGAAACAGCACCGCTTCACCGCTTACACGCGTCTCGCCAACCAGTTCGCCCGCGATGTGGCGCAGTTTGACGACATCGCCGCACGCTTGGACACCATCAAGGCGGCTCAAGACGCCCAAGCTCCAGCGCGCGCGGATATCGAGGTGCTGCAAGCCTTTCGGCTCGCTCTGCTGATGCGGTTGTTTTTGCTCGCCGCGCGCTTGCCCACCTTCTCCGATCGGTTCGATATCACGCGTGACGACTTGCTCGATCTCGTATTGGATCTCCGCATTGAGGAGGCTGTCGCTCTGCTGGATCAAATTTTCCCAGCCGGCGGCGACGGCGCGGCCCTGATCGACGCCATCGAGGAACCCGGCGCGCCCCGCACCGAGGCGTTGCGGGGCTATCCGGAAATTCAACGGGACATTGTGGCGCCCATGCTGACGCTGATCACCGCGATCCGCGAAATCGGCGTGGGGATCTCCCACGCCTACAACGCCTACGGATAAGCGCCATTAAGCGCTCCGGTTACTCCCCGGGCGCCGGCGCCTCAGCGGCGGGCGCGGCCTTTGGCGTGCCGCCGCCGCTCAACAGCTCGCCCGCCCGTTGGACCGCGTAGTACAGCACGGGGATGAAGAAGATCCCGATGGCGGTCGCGGCCAGCATGCCGCTGACCACCACGAACCCCACCACGGCGCGGCTCGCCGCTCCGGCGCCGCTGGCGAAGATCAACGGCGCCACGCCGAGGATGAAAGACAACGCCGTCATCATCACGGCCCGAAAGCGCAGCCGAGCCGCGTCCACCGCGGCTTCCATCGCGCTGGAACCGCTTTCGCGTCGGGTCTTGGCGAATTCCACGATCAAAATGGCGTTCTTACTGGCGAGGCCGATCAGCATCACCATACCGATCTGCGCGTAAAGGTTGTTATCCAAGAAGGGCAACAGCCCCAACGGAATCAGCGCGCCAAACAGCGCCACCACCACCGACAGCATCACCGAGATCGGAATGGTCCAGCTTTCGTACTGCGCCACCAAAAACAGATAGGCGAAGAGGATCGCGAGCAAGAAAATCGTCACCACCATGCCGCCAGCCTCAATGGCCTGCTGCGCCGTGCCGGTCCACGTCAGGTCATAGCCGCGCGGCAAAGCCGTTTGCGCCAAATCCTCCATGAGGGTGATCGCATCGCCCGTGGACACGCCGGCGGCCGGCTGAGCGCGGACGGCGGCGGACGCGAACTGATTGTACCGCTTGATCGAGAGCGGCCCGAGGGTCGGGCGTGTCGTCACCAAGGCCGACATGGGCACCATGGCGCCTTCCGAGTTGCGCACATGCAGTCGGCCAATGTCCTCCAACGCGTCGCGATTGGCGGCTTCAGCCTGGATGATCACCCGGTAGACATTGCCGAAAAGATTGAAATCATTGACGTAGGAGGATCCCAGATTGGCCTGCAGCGTGGTGAACACATCCGACAGCGCCACGCCCAAAATCTGCGCCCGCTCGCGGTCCACATCCAAAAACACTTGGGGCACATTGGCGGAGTAAGTGGAAAAGGCCTGGGTGAAAGCCTCCCCGCCATCGCCATCCATCCGCCCTGCCGCGTCCACATGATTGGCGGCGAACACGAAGCTGCGGACCGCCGACGCCAACTCCTGGGGACCGCGGGCGTCCAAATCCTGAATTTGGGCCTCCACGCCGCCAGCCACGCCCAACCCCATAATGGGCGGCAGCGGGAAGCCGAACGCATCAGCGTCGATGGATTGCGCCAGCAAATCATTGACCTGGAACAGGATCATGAACCAGCGGGTCTCAAACGTCGTGCGCTCATCCCAGTCCTCGAGGATTGGGATCACCAACGCGCCGTTCGACGCCACGCCCGCCAAAATGCTGAAACCAGAAACGGAAATGACGTCGGACACCCCCTCCACGGTGCGGATCTCATTCACCAAGCCGTCCACCACCGCTTCCGTGCGGGCCAGTGAGGCCCCGTCCGGCAGTTGCACATTGACGAAAAACGCGCCGCGATCTTCGTAAGGCAAAAAGCCGGTGGGCGTGTTCTGGAACAGAAACGCCGTCAGTGCGCTGATGCCCACGAACACCGCCAATGTGAGCACCACCACGCGGATGAGCTTACGCACCGCCCAAGCATACCCATCACGCGCCTTGTCCACCCCCATGGCGAACCATTTCAGCGGGCCGCGCGGCCGCACGCCAGGCTTCAACAGCACCGAACACAGCGCCGGCGCCAGGGTGAGCGCGTTGAGGGAGGAAATGCCCACCGCCACGCAGATGGTCACCGCAAACTGGCGGTAGAGTTGCCCCGTCACGCCGGGCATGAAGCTGACGGGAATGAACACCGCAAACAGCACCAGCGTCGTCGCGATCACCGGGCCCGTGACTTCCCGCATGGCTTGGCGCGTGGCCTCCGGCGGCGCCAGGCCCGTCTCATCCATGACGCGCTGGACGTTCTCCACCACGACAATGCTGTCGTCCACCACAATGCCGATCACCAAAATGATGGCGAACAGGGTGATCATGTTGATGGTGAAACCGAACAAAAACAGGCCCGCAAACGCGCCGATCAACGACACAGGAATGGCCAAGGTGGGGATCAGCGTCGAACGCCAATCAGCCAGGAATAAAAAGGTCACCGCCACCACGAGGATGAAGGTGATGAACAGAGTCTCCACCACCTCAGCCACCGAAGCGCGCACCGCCTTGGTTGTGTCGTAGAGGATGGAGTAATCTACGCCGGTTGGGAACCGCGTCTCCAGCCGCTCCAGCTCAGCATAAATCGCATCCGCGACGCTCAAGGCGTTGGCGCCGGGCGATTGGTAAACGGCGATGGTGGCCGCCGCCTCGTTGTTCAGTTTGGAAATCGACGCATAGGCCTGCGATCCCAACTCCACCCGCGCCACATCGCCCAAGCGCACCAACGAGCCGTCGGGATTGGAGCGCACGATGATGTTCTCAAACTCGTCCACCGTATCCAGACGGCCTTGGGCCAGCAGCGTGTACTGCAAGCTCGGGGCCGTATCGAAGGGCGGCGCGCCCAGCTCACCGGCCGCCGCGAGCACATTCTGCTGGCGTATGGCGTTTTGGATGTCCCCCGCCGTCAGGTTGAGCGCAAACAAGCGGTCGGGATCGAGCCACACCCGCATCCCGTAATCCAAAGCGCCGAACTGCGCGACGGAGCCCACGCCATTGATGCGCGCCAAGACGTCCTCGATTTGCAGCGAGGCGTAGTTGCTGAGGAACAACGCGTCGCGACTCTCATCGGGTGATGTCAGGTTCACAATCATCAACATCGATGAGGATTGCTTGCGCGTGACCACGCCCTGATCACGCACCTCCTGCGGCAAGCGCGCCTCGGCGATGGCGACGCGGTTCTGCACGTTGACCGCAGCGATGTCGGGGTCGGTGCCCACGGCGAAGGACACGGTGAGCTCATAGCCACCGCCATTGGAGCTGGTGGACGACATGGAGATCATGTTGTCCACGCCGTTCACTTGCTCCTCGATCACCGCCGCGACCGATTGCTCCACCACCGCCGCCGAGGCGCCGGGATACGTCGTCGAGACGGACACCTGCGGCGGCGTGATTTCGGGAAACTCCGCCACCGGGAGGCTGCGTAGGGCGATGGCCCCGATGATCACCGTGACGATGGAGATCACAAACGCGAATTTGGGTCGGTCGATGAAGAACGCCGAGAGCATGGCCCTACGCTCCGTCCGTCACAGCGTTCACCGGCTCGCCAATGCGCGCCTTCTGCAAACCCCGCACAATCACGCGATCGCCCGGCTCCAAGCCTTGGGACACCAGCCAGTCGTTTTCAATTTGGATCTCAACTGAGATACGTTTCACCGCGACGGTGTCATTCGCCGTCACCACCAGAACGAAGTACCCTTCCCGGTCTTCCTGCACCGCCGACTGCGCCACCCGGAACGCACGGATGGGTTCCTTTTGGCTCACCGCGACGCTGACCAGCTGGCCCGGCAACAGCAACCCGCCGGGATTGGGAAACACGGCCCGAGAGGTAATGGTGTCGGTGTTGGGATTCACCGAGGGCGCGAGATAATTGAACTCGCCCTCATGGGGGTAACGCCGCCCGTCGCTCAGAATCAGCGTCGGCGCGACGGGCGGGTTCTCAAGGTCCAACCCCTGACGGCGCACTTGCACCATATCGCGATCGCTCACCTCGATCGTCACATGGATGGGATCCACGCTGGTGACCGTCGCCAGCGGCCCGCTGCCGGGATTGACCAAATTGCCGACATCATACGCCGCCGCGCTGATGACGCCATCAATGGGGCTTTTGACCTCGGTATATGTGAGATCCAGCTCCGCGCGCGCCACAGCAGCTTCGGCCAGCTGCACCGCCGCTTGCGCCGAGCCCAGCGTCGCGCGCGCCTGATCCACCGTGGCTTGGGAGACCGTGTTGCGCGCCAACAGTGCGGCTTTACGATCGAAATCCGATTGGGCGTTCGCAAGCGTCGCCCGCGCGCCGGCCAAATCCGCCTGCCGCTGCTGTAACGTGATCTCGTAAGGCGCTTTTTCAATCACAAACAGCGGCGTGTCTTTGGCGACGGGCGTGCCCTCCAAGAAATTTCGCGCCTCCAAAAACCCTTCCACACGCGCCCGCAACTCCACGGACGACACGGCTTCGGCGCGGCCCACAAACTCAAAGCTTGGCGTGATGTCGCTCAGCGTCATCTCCTCCACCACAACGGTGGGCGGGCCCATGGGCCCGGCGCGCCCCGGTTGAGCCGTCGCCGGCGCGGCGAATGTTGCGAGAGAAACAGCGGCAAGGCTGACAAGCGCTCGAAGCATGGCGGTCCCCTGGAGGCGACGCGCATCGACACTGATGCTGCATCGCAATAGCAAGTTCAGTCTCGCTCCACCAGAGCGTCGCGGGCCGGCGCATGCGCCACGGACACACGCAACACCCCCTCAGCAAAAAAACAGCGCGGCCTTATCCGATAAAGGCGGCGAAGGCGAAACGCGCCCACATCACGATCAACAACAGAACGCCCAGGCGATGCAACGCAAAGCGCAGCCCCAGCGCATTGAACGTTGTGTGGACCACGGTGTGTGCATACCGGCTGGCGACGAAGGCGTAGGCCAACACAGCCTGCGTGGCGTCCGCCGTAATCCCCGCCGCCAATTGGAACGCGACGAGGGCGTAAAAGAGGATCGGAACCTCGCAGAGGTTGGCGAAGTTGCGACCGAGATTTGTGAGCCAATCCGGCGGCGGCGGCCCCGCTTTCGTCAGGGAGTACTGCGTGCTCAACACACCACGCGCCTTAGCCACGACGCCCATCACGGTCAGGCCCACATACACCGCCAAGGTCAAGCCCACGAGCGCCGTCGCGCTCGCCAGCATATCCGTGTCATACCCGCTCATCATACCTCCCCCGCATTCATACCCGCCGAGAACCCAGCACCATCAAACGGACGGCGCGCTGTTGCGCCGTGCACCTAGCCCCATCCGCGCCGCGCACGCCGCCTAGCGATTGGTCGCACAACACAGGCGGACGATGCGTTGGCGCCGCACAGCGCGCGCCTTATCTGTGGACCATCACGCGGGCCGCGCCCGCGCCGCCGGGCCGGTGCGCCATGTCTGACAAGCGAATCTTGCTGATCATCACCGGCGGCGTCGCCGCGTACAAAGCGTTGGAGCTCATTCGCGAGCTGGATCGACGCGGGATCAAATCCCGCTGTATTCTCACCGAAGCCGCGAAGCAGTTCGTCACTCCGCTCTCCGTCGCCGCGCTGTCGGGCGAGAACGTCTATGATGATCTCTTCTCCCTGACCGACGAAACCGAGATGGGTCATATCGAGCTGTCGCGCTCAGCGGACTTGCTGGTGGTCGCGCCCGCCACAGCCGACCTTATGGCCAAGGCGGCCCACGGCCTCGCCACCGACATGGCGACCACGGCGCTGCTGGCCACCGACAAGCCCGTCATGATGGCCCCGGCGATGAATGTGCGCATGTGGGAGCATCCGGCCACCCGGCGCAATCGCGCGATCCTCAAGGGCGATGGCGTGCAGATGATCGGCCCCAATGAAGGCGGGATGGCCTGCGGCGAGTTTGGCCTGGGACGCATGGTCGAACCACTGGAAATCGCACTGGCCATTGAAGCTTGGTATCGCGCGCGTGATGCGGCTCCCACGGCGCCGGGCGTGATGTCTGACCGCCCCCTCGCCGGGCGGCGCGCACTTGTCACGGCGGGCCCCACGCGCGAGCCGCTGGACCCGGTGCGTTACCTCTCCAACCATTCCAGCGGCCAGCAGGGCTATGCCATTGCGGAAGCCTTGGCCCGCTTGGGGGCTGAGACGCGTCTCATCAGCGGCCCCACCGATCTGCCCGATCCCACCCATGGTGTGGCCACCACGCGCATCGAAACCGCCCGCGAGATGCTCAACGCCTGTGAAGCGGCGTTGCCAGCGGACGTCTTTGTGGCGGTGGCGGCCGTGGCCGATTGGCGGCCCAAAACAGCGGCGCTGCAAAAGCTGAAACTGAAATCCGGCAAAGACGCCGCCGCAACGGCGCCCGTTGTTGAGCTCACCGAAAATCCGGACATCCTGCGGACCATCGCCAACAGGCGCACAGAACGCCCCAAGCTCGTCATCGGCTTCGCCGCGGAAACCCATAAAGTACTGGCCCATGCCGAAGCCAAGCTGCGCAAAAAGGGCTGCGACTGGATCCTCGCCAATGATGTGTCGGGCGATGTGATGGGGGGCGCCCAAAACACCGTCACCCTGATCACCGCCGCGGGCCAAGACGCTTGGCCGCGGCTGAGCAAGGCGGACGTCGCGCAGCGGCTGGCGGCCCGCATCGCCGACGCCCTCAGCGCCGAACGCGCGGACGCCGCGGGCTGACCTCCTCCACATCTCCTACCAGCGGCGGTGCGAGGCGCTAAAGCGTCAAGCAAGCCCGCCATGCGCGTACGTCATTGCTCAAGCGGAGCGCCGAGCCTAGAGTTTGTGATCGCAATCAGTTGCAATCCTAACTAGTTTGAGTCGCCATGACCCACGCCACCCCACAATCTTCGGCCCCAAAGGCCCGCCATCACCGCCAAAGCAGCGACTTTCCCCTTGAAAAAGCGTGGATTTATAAAGTCACGGTGCTGTCCGATTTGGTGGCGCGCCGCGTGACGGAGGTGGTGCAGCGAACATCGGGCCTCAACCTCAGCCAATGGCGTGTGATCGCCGCCATCGCCGACACGCCGGGCAGCACCGCGACGCAAGTGGTCCACGTGACGCCGATGGACAAAGGCATTGTGTCACGGGCGGTGAGCTCGCTTGTGGAGCGCGGCTTGGTGGAACGGCGGGCCTCCAACAGCGATGGGCGGCTGTCGCACTTGTATCTGACTGAGTCCGGTCTGAACGCTTATAACGCCATCCTCGCGGGGCTCGCACAGCACGGCGCCGATGGCCTGACGCTTTTCTCGGCGGACGAAAGCCAAACGTTTTTGGCTCTGCTCAACATGGCGATTGAGCGGTACCGCCAGACGCCCTCCGACGCCTGACGGTCAGCCCACGCTCCACACTCCGCCGTCAGGCCGCACTAAGCCGGGCGACGCCGCGCCCAACCGGCGGCGACGAGACGCATCACCGCCAGCCCCACCGTGAGCAACACCGCGCCGCCTGCTAGCGAACCCAGAACAAAACCGCCAGCGCCGTGGCTGTGCACCGCCGCGGCGCCATGCGCCCATCCATGGGCCAGCGCGAAAATGCCGCCCACAATCGCCACAAGGGCCAGGGGTGCGCGATTGGCCGTCCATACGGCGATCACCCCCACCAACACCGACACCACGATGGTGGTCTCCACCCAAGGCGCGGCCCAATGGCTGAGCGCCATGGCCGCGCCAGCCGCCATGGCGAGCAGGAAGCCGACCGGAACCACCCACAGAGCGACGCCGCCACGCCGGGCCGCAAAGGCGCCCACAGCCAGCATGGCCAGCACATGATCCCATCCCGTGAAGGGATGAACGAACCCATTCCAAAATCCGCCGGCCCCATGGCCGTCATGGCCACCATGGGCCAAGGCCGGAGCGGCGAGAAGCACCGCAAAGGCGAGCGCGGCGGAAGCGCGAAGTGTGACCGTCATGACGTCCTCCTGGCTGAGACGGGGGAAGTGGCGGACGGCGGCGTGCGCGACGGCGCGCCCTCGCCCGCTTGGGAACCGGCGTGCATGCGCTGACGAAGCCGGCGCACACCCAACCAAACCAAACCAAACACAACAGGGGTGGCGATCGCCGCGGCCAACGCCGGATCCACAGCAGACGCCCCGGCGGCTTGCGCGCCTTTGGCGAGATAGGCGACCAGGCCCACGCCGTAATAGGTGATGGCGATCGCCGACAGGCCCTCGACCGTTTCCTGCAAGCGGATTTGCAGCGCCGCGCGCCGATCCATTGAGCTGAGCAAACGTGCGTTTTGCTCCTCCACCGCCACATCAACGCGCGTGGCGAGCAATTGCGTGGCGCGCGCAATGCGCGCCGCCAGCGCCTCTTGGCGCGCGGATGCCGCCTCACAGGTGCGCATGGCCGGGGCGAAACGCCGCTCCATAAACACGCCAACCCGCTCATGGTCGGCGACGCGCTCCTCGCGCAGCCGATCAATCCGCTCCTCCACAATGCGCCGATAGGCCTGCGCCGCCGCAAACCGATACCCGCAGCGGGCCTCCAACGCCTCCGCAGCCCCCGCCAACTGCGACAAGCGCTGCAGCAAATCGCGATCCTTCGCGACATGGGGCGGCGCCGCCAAGCGCTGGGACATGGCGGCCAAATCCTCCTCCAACCGGGCCAAATCGGGTTGAGCCGCGCGCGCGACAGGCAAGGCCAACAGCGCGCCCAGCCGGTAGGTCTCAATGTCGAGCAGCTTCTGCACCATGCGCCCGCGGACCAAATCATCCTCCGCGGAGTCAAACAGGATCATGCGTGCAAAGCCGTCGCCCTGCAGCCGAAAGTCAGCCGCGACACACGCCGTCGCCCCACGCACGCGGCTGGCCGCATAATCATCGCGGCCGAAGGCTGTCTGAGCGATGGCCGGATCCAGCTCCCCCTGCGGCGCGGCGAGGACGGCCATGTGAGCCGCCGCCAGCACCTCGCCCGGCGTCTGCGCAATCCAAGACGCGTCGATCGCGTCCAAAGCCGTTTCGCGAAAGGGCGGTTGCGCGGGATCAGCGTGACGCAGCATGGTGTAGACGAAAAATTCGGTGTGACGCTCCCACACCAGCCGCGCCGCGCCCGCGTCCAATACATGGTGGCGCGCGTCCGCGCTGGGTTCCGGCTGGCCGAGCTGAACGCACAAGCGGGCCACATGCGCGCGATCGGCGTCCCGCTCGCCCTCTCCAGCCAACAGCGCCAACATGGACACTTGGGCGTGCGGCGCGCAAGGTTGCGCCGGGCGGGCGTGCGCCTCGTTGATGAGGCGCTCGCGCGCATGATGAGGCGTCAAACTGTAGCGTCGCTGCAGCATAGCCCAAATTACCCCAGCACGCGCCGACAGCGTCTTAGATCAAAGTCCTGCGGCGGAACAACGCATCTGCATCCTGCAAATCTGTGGTTAAAGTATCCAAGATGAGCTGAGGGCGGCATGGGTCAAATTGGCTCACCCGCTCGTCATGACAAAGAATTCACGCGAATTCTGCGGGGCATCCTTTGTTTGCTCCAACGCTAAAGCTGCGAATGACTTGCAGTATAGAAACGTGGAGGCGCGACCACCCATGACCGAGACGTTTTACGACATCATTCGCCGCCAAGGCGTCAGTCGACGTTCGTTTATGAAGTTTTGTTCGCTCACAGCGACATCTTTGGGCCTGTCCCCCTTGATGGCGACGGAAATCGCCCACGCCATGGAAACCAAGCCCCGCACGCCGGTGGTGTGGCTCAACGGGCTGGAATGCACCTGCTGCTCGGAGAGCTTCATCCGCTCCGGCCACCCGCTCGTGTCGGACGTGGTCTTGTCCATGCTGTCGCTGGATTACAGCCATGTGCTCATGGCGGCGGCCGGCCATCAGGCCGAGGAGATCCTCCACCAGGTCCGCGAGGAGCATGACGGGCGCTACATCCTCGCGGTCGAGGGCAATCCGCCTCTTAATGAAGACGGGATGTACTGCATCATTGGCGGGCGGCCTTTCGTCGAGCAGCTGCAATACATGGCCGAGGGCGCCCAAGCGATCATCGCCTGGGGCTCATGCGCCTCCAATGGCTGCGTCCAGGCCGCCGCGCCCAATCCGACCCAAGCAACGCCAATCCACAAAGTCATCCGCGGCAAGCCGATCATCAAAGTCCCCGGCAGCAAGCCCATCCCCGAAGTGATGACCGGCGTCCACACCAACATGCTGCCCTTTGGCCGTGTGCCGCCCCTGGACCGCCTGGGCCGGCCCAACATGTTCTACGGCCAACGCATCCACGACAAATGCTATCGCCGGCCGCACTTCGACGCCGGTCAGTTCGCCGAAGAATGGGATGATGAGGGCAGCCGCAAGGGCTTTTGTCTTTACAAAATGGGCTGCCGCGGTCCGACCACTTACTACGCCTGCTCCACCG
>CAZGCB010000028.1:0-16430 GCA_964524065.1 uncultured Caulobacterales bacterium
CCTGGATACCGTCGACGCCGATATCGGAACGCTGGTTTTCACATTCCAGTATTAATAGTAGGCGATCTGTGATTGCACTGCGCCGCGCCATTGTTGGGCTGGCGGCGGGCCATTACCGGTTTGTTTACCTTAATCGTGATTGTGTAGGGGCGACCAATGCACGGGAATAAAACCATGTTCGCAAAACCTGTGACCGCTGGATGCGTGGCGGCGCTGGCCCTGGCCGGCGCGGCGCAGGCGCAAATTTTCTTGGATCCGAAATTCGAAGCCAGCGCGGCCTATTCGCGTGTGTCCGACAGCGACGGCGATGCCGTCATCGGCGCTCTGACCTTGCGCGGCGGCGTCGATTTTTCCTCCTTCCTCGGCTTTGAAGCCGAAGGATCCATCGGCGTGTTCGATGACGATGATGAGGATGTGGAGCTGGACAGCGCCCTTGGGGCTTTCGCCAAGGGCACCTTTCTCGTCACGCCCAACATCGACGTCCATGGCCGCGCCGGCCTGGGGCGGGTGGAGTTGACGGCCGCGGGCGAAGGCCAAGATGAGACTGGCGTCGCTCTTGGTCTGGGCGGAGAGCTGTTTCCTGCGGGACGCACCACGGCCTTCCGCATCGACTACACCCGCTACTTCCTCGATGAGGACGATGTGGATTTCCTGACGCTCGGCCTGCATTACCGGTTCTAGGCGTCCACACGCATTCGGTCGGGCGCGGTGGCGCTCGGCCCTCCAGCCGCCCTAGTTCCGCCCCAGAATCACGAAACCCACACGCTTATGGGGCGCTCTACGCTAAGAGCGCCGCGCAGCCGTGTCGTGAAGGGGAAAGCATGATTGTGCGGTTGTGGTGCGCGGTGGCGGCTCTTGTCATCGCGCCGTCCGTGGGTGCAGCGCAGAGCGCCGCGGAACGTCAGCTGAGCCCTTATGTGGATGTGGGGCTGGCGCTCGCCAGTGTTTCACCAGATGACGACGAGGCGGCGTTGGGATTTGAGCCCGCGGACGTCAGACGCTTTGCGTTCCGGGCCGGTGTTCAAGCCTTCGATTTGACGCTTGGCTCCGTGCCCATCCCGGATGGGCTCGGCGTCGAGCTGGAATATCTGACAGCGAGTGATTTTGAGAACCAGGGCGCCGCGCCGGTCACGAATCAGTCCGGTAATTTTATCGGCGTGCTCATTGACTCCGAAATTAAGTTGGAGTCGAGCCTCGGGTTTTTCCTCCGCAATCAACTGTGGTCTTTCGGCGAATACGGGTCTGTTTTTGGCCGGTATGGCTACGCGCAGAGTGAAGTCGTTCAACGCTTCACCAACGCGCGCACCAGCTCAACGGGCGAGCCTGTGCAAATCGCAGAGTCGAGCGCCTTCAGCGGCGCGACGTCGAGGACGAGCGGCGTCTATGTGGCGGGAGTTGGCCTTGAGCTGTTCGCGCCCGAGCATCGCTTACACGGGCTACGTCCCGGTTTGCGGCTGGGCTATGACGTCAATTTCGGCGATATCGACGTCAGCCGCAGCGATGGCGCGGACATATACTCGCAAGTGTCCGTGGCCGGTATTCTGCGGTACTAGCGTTCCAGGGACCGACCGTATTTGACACCCCCGCCGTGCGGGCGCACAACCGCGGGCGTGGAGACGCAAGCCTACCAAGTCCTCGCCCGCAAATACCGCCCGCAGACCTTTGAGGATCTGATCGGGCAAGACGCCATGGTGCGCACGCTCGCCAACGCGTTCGCGGCCGGGCGCATCGCCCATGCCTTTATGCTGACGGGCGTGCGCGGGGTGGGCAAAACCACCACCGCCAGGCTGTTGGCGCGTGCGCTGAATTTTCGCCGAGGTGAGGAGGACGCGCCGCAGCTCGCCCTCGATCCGCCAGGCGAAGAATGCGAGGCCATCGCCGCCGGGCGCCATCCCGATGTGATGGAGATGGATGCCGCCAGCCGCACCGGCGTCGGCGATATCCGCGAAATCCTGGATGGCGTGCGCTATGCGCCGGCGCGTGCGCGCTACAAAATCTACGTCATCGACGAAGTGCACATGCTGTCGACCTCCGCTTTCAACGCGCTGCTGAAGACGCTGGAGGAGCCGCCGGCGCATGTGAAGTTCATCTTCGCCACCACGGAAATCCGCAAAGTGCCGGTGACCGTGCTGTCGCGCTGCCAACGCTTTGACCTCAAGCGCGTGCCTTTGGAGCGGCTCGCGACGCATTTGGCGCGCGTGTGCGACAAGGAAGGCGCCGCCGTCGCCGAGGACGGCCTGACGCTCATCGCCCGGGCGGCGGAGGGCTCGGTGCGTGATGCGCTGTCCATGCTGGATCAGGCCATTGTGCTGGGGCAGGAGACGGGCGGCGGCCGCAAGGCCAAGGGCGCTAAAGCCGTGTCCGCCACCCAAGTGCGCGACATGTTGGGCCTCGCCGATCGCGGGCGAACTCTGGACATTTTTGCCGCTGTGGCGCGCGGCGATGGGCCGGCGGCGATCCATGAATTGGCGGCGCAGTATGAGGCCGGCGCCGATCCGGCGGTGGTGATGCGCGATGTGCTGGATCATTGCCACGCGGTGACCCGCGCCACCGTGTTGCAAGAGGCGGCGCGCTTCACCGACGCCGAAGAGTATGTGGCGCGGATCCGCGAGGTGGCGGGCGCGACGAGCCTCGGTCCCCTGGCGCGCCTATGGCAGATGCTGCTCAAGGCCCATGAGGAGGTGCGCGCCGCACCCGATCCCTTGGCGGCGGCGGAGATGGCGTTGCTGCGCATCGCTTACGCCGCGGGCTTGCCGCCGCCGGAGGAGGCCGCGCGTCTCCTCGCCGGCGCGGGCGCCGCGCCCGGCCCATCCCAAACCGCCGCCACACCCCAGCCAGCGGGCGCCGCGGCGCCCGCATCGCGTGTTGACCCTCCGCACGCCGCCCAGCCGGAGCCTGAGGAGCCAGAAACTGGGGAGCCAGAAACTTGGGAGCCGGAAACTGGGGAGCCGGAGCCGCTCCCGCCCTACGCGGCTGAGCCGTCTGCGCCCTTTGAGCCTGATCGGGATGAGACTGACGACGCGCGGCACGCCATCGGCAGCTGGGCGGACATCATCGCCTTGGCCGGCGCGCGGCGCGACATCATGCTGCAATCGGAGTTGGAGCGCACCGCGCGGCCCATCCGCGTGGAGCCGGGCCAGGTGGTGTTCCAGCCCACCGCTGACGCGCGCGCCGATCTTTCCGCCCGTTTGTCGCGCGCGTTGAGCGAATGGACGCAAACGCGCTGGTTGGTGTCTGCCGATGAACACACCACCGGCGGGGAAACGACGGCTGAGGCGCGGGCGCGGGAGAAGGCGGCCTTGTGGGCGGCGGCGAAGCAAGATCCGCTGGTGCTCAAAGCCCTGGAGCTCTGGCCTGGCGCGGAAATTGTCGATGTGCGCGAGCGCCCGGCGCTCGATGACGATGCGGAGGCGCCCGAGGCGGGCCCCCTGGAACAGAAGGACAGAGCATGAAAGACCTTGGCGGACTGATGCAGCAGGCCAAAGCCATGCAGGAGGCCATGGCCAAAGCTCAAGAGGATATCCAGGCGCTGGAGGCCGAAGGCGTCGCGGGCGCAGGGCTGGTCAAAGTGATCGTGTCCGGCGCGGGGCTGGTGAAATCGGTGTCCATCGACCCCTCGCTGCTGCAGGCCGATGAGGGCGAGGTGCTGGAGGATTTGCTCGTCGCCGCCCACAACGACGCCAAGCGTCGCGTGGATGAGGAGACCCAGCGCCGCATGCAGGAAGTGGCCGGCCCGCTGGCCTCCATGATGCCGCCGGGCATGAAGTCGCCCTTTTAGCGGCGAGTAGCGGCGTGGCACGCGGTGCGTGTTTAAAGCGCGGACCGCCGTCAGCCGTCGACGCGCGCCCGCGCCGCGGCCTGGGGGCGACTACCGCACGCCCGCGGTTTCGCGCGCCACCCAGTCAAAGAAGGCGAGGTTGGAGCCCTGCTCATCGGCGCTGAGCGCGACGATGGCGGGCAAGTCATAGGCATGCAGCTCCATAATGCGCCGGCGCAAACGCGGCGCCTGGGCCACCGTGGTTTTGAAGATCACCACGGTTTCGCTTTCGGCCTCGACTTTGCCCTCCCACCAATACACCGAGAGAGATCCCGGCAGAATATTGGCGCAGGCCGCCAGGCGCTCTTCCACCAGCGTGCGCGCGACAGTGGCCGCGTTCTCCGCATTCGGCCAGGTGGTGTAGAGAAGGCGAAGATCGTGATCCATGGGGCAGCCCTTCTTGCAAGCGCGGTGTCGTCCCGTCCGGCGCATTGGCGCGGCGGGGCGTCTGGGGTATAGACCGCGCCTCCATGAGCGAAAACCGTTTCCTGAACGCGCCGACGGATGCAGCCGCGCCGGACCCCGACGGCGCGCAACACCCCGGTCGATTGGATCCTGACGCGGCGTTGGTGCTGCTGTCGGGCGGCCAGGATTCCGCCACCTGTTTGGCGTGGGCGCTGGACCGCTACGCCCGGGTGGAGACCCTCGGCGTGGATTATGGCCAGCGCCATCGTGTGGAGTTGGAGGTCCGTCAGACCTTCCTCGAACGCTTTGAAGCGGCGTTTCCCGCCTGGGCGGCCAAGTTGGGGCCGGACCAGACGGCCGATCTCACCGGCTTTGGCGCCCTGGGCGAGACGGCGCTCACCAGCGAGCAGGAGATCGCGTTCGCGGCCACGGGGCTGCCCACCACCTTCGTGCCCGCGCGCAATCTGGCGTTCCTCGCGGCGGCGGGGGCGGTGGCCTATCGGCGCGGTCTGGGGCGCGTGGTGGGCGGCATGTGCGAGACGGACTATTCCGGCTATCCCGACTGCCGCCGCGCGACGCTGGACGCCATGCAGCAGGCCTTGAGCTTGGGCCTCGATCAGCCCCTGATGATCGACACGCCGCTCATGCATGTGGACAAAGCCCGGACCTGGGCGCTGGCGGAGCAGCTGGGCGGCGCGGCGCTTGTGGCGCTGATTGTCGAGCACACCCACACTTGCTATCGCGGCGTGCGCGATGTTCGCCATGCCTGGGGCTATGGCTGCGGCGCGTGCCCGGCCTGTGAGCTGCGCGCGCGGGGGTGGGCAGCCTATCGCGGAGGCGGGGATGAGCCCAAGAACACAGCGCCGGCCGGTGGCGGGCCCTGAGGGGCGTGTGACGGCCCGGCTGAGATAAGGACACACAGACATGGATTTGCAGGGAAAAAGCGCCTTGATCACCGGCGCGTCGCGTGGCATCGGCGCGGCTGTCGCGGAGTATCTGGCGAGCCAGGGCATGGCCTTGGCCCTCAGCGCGCGTGATGCGGGGGCGCTGGAGGCGGTGTGTACACGCTGCGAAGCGGCCGGCGGACGCGCGATTGCTCTGCCCGGCGATATGACCGATCTGGCGTATGTGCGCGGACTGCCGCAAGCTGCCGCCCAGGCGCTCGGGCGCTTGGATGTGTTGATCAACAATGCCGGGTTGCTGGATTTCTCGTCCATGGAGACGGCGGATCTGGAGTTGTGGGACCGCATACTCGACGTCAATTTCCGCAGCTGGATCCATCTGACGCACCATGCCTTGCCGTTGCTGACGCAGCATGAGGAAAGCGCGGTGGTGAATTTGTGCTCCGTCGCGGGGCGTATGACGTTCGCCGGCGGCGGCATTTACAGCGGCACCAAACACGCCGTGCATGGCTGGTCCCAGAGCCTGTTTGACGATGTGCGCGCCAAGGGCGTGAAGGTGTGCACGCTCTATCCTGGCTTTGTGAACACGGACATGGCCGGCTTCGTCGATGGTGATCACGCCAAGATGATCCAGCCGGCTGACATCGCCCGCACCATTGCGTTCGCCCTGGGCTTTCCCGCCAATGCTTGCCCGACGGAAATCGTGATCCGCCCGCAATTTCCGTTGTCCGACTAAGCGTCGGCGGGGCGGTGCTGCGCCGCTCTGCGCTGAGAAGGCGGGCCCATGACCTATGCGGTGAAGGAGTTGTATTACACGTTGCAGGGCGAGGGCGCGCGCGCCGGCCGGGCGGCGGTGTTTTTGCGCTTCGCCGGCTGCAATTTGTGGAGCGGGCGCGAGCAAGACCGCGCCAGCGCCATCTGCCAGTTTTGCGACACGGACTTTGTCGGAACCGACGGGCCCGGGGGCGGCCAATTCGCCCATCCTGATACGCTGGCGGATGCCGTGGCGGCGGCTTGGCCGTCGGACACATGCGCCGAGCCCTATGTGGTGTGTACGGGCGGGGAGCCGCTGCTGCAGCTCGACACGCCTTTGATCCATGCTTTGCATGAGCGCGGGTTTGAGGTGGCGGTGGAGACCAATGGCACCAAGCCAGCGCCGCTGGGCCTGGATTGGGTCTGCGTCAGCCCCAAGGCCGGGGCGGCGTTGGTCGTCACATCCGGTGATGAGCTGAAGCTGGTCTACCCCCAAGCGGGCGCGCCGCCGGAGGCCTTCGCGCATCTGGATTTCGGCCTCTTCCTCTTACAGCCCATGGACAGCCCCGCCTTGGCGCAGAACACCCAGGCGGCGGCGCAATATTGTCTCGCACATCCGCAATGGCGCTTGTGTCTGCAGACGCACAAGCTGGTGGGGCTGCCTTAGGGCGCGGCTCGTGTCATATCCGCGGATATGAGTGATTTTGAAACTCCCGCGTCCTCCCCGCCGCCCAAGCGGGATTATCCTGAGCCTGCAACGCCGCCAGAGGGGGTGTCGCATCGGGTGTTGAGCTATTGGCCGGAGCCGGCGGTGACCGACGCTTTCGTGGCTGAGAGCTTGGCGAGCGCCGCTCAGCGGCGCGCCGCGCATCGCCATTTGCTGTTTTCCGACCATCATGTGTTGCGGGTGCTGTTTCAAAACGCGCATCCGGTGGGCGATCAGATGTGGCGCTCCAACCAGCCCAGCCCGGCGCAGCTGGAGCGTTGGGCGCAAAAGGGCGTGCGTACGGTGATCAATCTGCGCGGCTTGTCGCCCAAGCCGTTCCATCTGCTGGAGCGGGAGGCGTGCGCGCGTCTGGGTCTCGATTTGGTGACGCTGCGGCTCAATTCACGCGACGCGCCCTGGCCGGCGGTGCCGCGCATGGTGAAGCAGATGTTGGACACCATTCGCTATCCGGCGCTGATGCACTGTAAATCCGGGGCCGATCGGGCGGGGATCATGGGGGTTTTCTACCGCCATTTCCGGTTGGGCGAGCCCGTGCGCACGGCGATGGAGCAGCTCAGCGGTAAGTATTTGCATATCAAGTCGGGAAAAACCGGCATTCTCGACGCCTATTTCGAAGAATACCTCCGGGTGGGCGCGCCGGCTGGTTTGTCACTCATTGAATGGTCGGAAAACGTCTTTGACCCTCTGGCCTTCAAGGCATCTTTTAAACCCGGTGCGGTCGGGAACTTTCTTGTGGACGCTCTTTTGCGCCGCGAATGACGCCGGCGCCATTGCAGCGCAACCCTATGGTTCGGCCACAACGCCCGCGCCCCGCGGATCCGCCACCGCCAGCCAAACGCCATCGCCTTGATTGTGCAGGATATGCGTCCCCCGCAGGTCGTCCGTCAGCTGAGCGTCAAAGCCCCGAGCGTTGAGCACGCCGGCGATGCGGCGGCTCAGCGGCGCGCCCGCTTCCACCATCACGATCCCGTCCGCCGTCGTCACCAGCGGTAAGCGTGCGGCGGTTGGGGCGTCGAGATCCCAACGCGCCACGGCCAAAATAGCTTGTAAAGCCACAGTTGTTCCGCCGCCGCCGGCGGCTGCGACCACATCGCCATCACCCCCAAGGACGAGGACGCCGCCGCCGCCATGCACGGGCCGCCGACCGGGCCCGCCGGCATTGGGGCTCAGGCGCCCATGCCCTGCGCGGGCCGCGGGCGCAAAGTCCACTAAGCTGGCGTTGAGGAAAAAGCCGCCCGCCATGCGCCCGGAGCCGAAGGGCGCGCCCAAATGCGTGGTCAAGATCGCGACATTGCCGGTGGAGTCCGCGGCGAGAATCGCCGCCCCAGCCTGTTGGTCGGCCAAGCGCTGACGGGCGCGGCGCACCGCGTCACCATCTTCTGATGGGGGTGATAAGCGCGTCGCCATGCGTAAAGGCGGCGGTCCCGCCGTCGTGACGCCGGCGTCAAATGGCCATGGGTCCCCGGGCGCCATGTTGTGTGCATCCGCGGGACCGTGAGGGTCGATCCGCGCGGCCTGTGCGCTGAGATACGCCGGTGACAGCAGGCCGGCGACGGGCATGCGCACGGCGCCGGGATCGCCCAGAAAGCGCGCCGTGTCGGCTTGGGCGAGCCTTTGTGCGCCCAACCACAGCGCCCAATTGTCCATGTCCGCGGGGCCGCCGGCGTCAAAGCCATGATGGTCCGCGATGGCGAACACTTGAGCCGCGGTGACCCCATTTCGGCCCGGCGGGCCCATCCCACACACGCTCAAGGTGTCCACCGGGGTGCACAGACCGGTTGTGGCGCGGGCGCGCAAGCGGGCTAAATCGCGACCCGTGAGCACGCCGCGCGGCGCCCGCGCTTGCACCGCCGCCACCATAGCGGCCGCCGCAGGGCCCGTGTACAGGGCCTGCGGATTGGCGGCGAGCTGACGCAGCGTGCGCGCATAAGCGGGATTGGCGAAGCGCGCGCCGGCTGGCTTCGCGGCGCCCGATGGCGTGAGCAGCAGATCGCGCGCGCCGGGCTCCTGCGCCAAGAGCCCCGCGGCCTCAGCCGCAGCCATAGCGAGGGATGCGGATAGGGTTTGCGGATCCTGCGCCGCGTCACGCGCGGGGGCCAGCACGTCGGTCCAATCCTGGACGCCATGGCGTTCATGGGCGAGGACGAGCATGTCCACCAGCAGCGGCGCACCAACGCTGAGGCCCGATGCGCGGACATCGTCCATCATCACGCGCTGCGCCTCGAAAGCCCCAGGTCGAAACGCGGCGGGGGCGGCGGGGGCCCCGTCATAGGCCAACACGCGTCCGCTGGCGGCGTCATAATAGAGCAGAGCGCCGCCCGCCCCGAAGCCGGTGCGATGCGGTGCGATCAAGCCCGCGACGGCCTGGGCCGCGATAACGGCGTCCATCGCGCTTCCGCCCTGGCGCAGCAGCGCCGCGCCGGCCTCGGCGCTGGCGCGATCATCGGCGACGACCCAGCCGTGCGGCGCTGGCGCGCTGTCTGGCGGCGGCGGTCCAGCATCGCGCGAACAGGCGCCCGTCAGCGCCAGCAGCCCCGCCGCTAGCGCACATCGGAGTCCGAAGTGGCGCGCACCAGCTGTGGGGGGCGAGGGGGGCGTTGTCAGCATGGGGTGTCCGTGCTTTGCGTGGGCGGAACAGGGATGCGTCCTGCATATAGGAATACCGTTGAGGAACCCCATGACCCCATCCACGCCGCCCGCGCCCGATCAGGCGCAGCCTGGCCTGCGCAATCTCATCACGGATGTGCCCGGGCTCCGCGTCGGGTGCGCTCAAGATGCGCGCGTGCGCACCGGCGTCACGGTGATCGCACCCCACGATGGCGGGCGTGTGGTCTGTGCGGCGGATGTGCGCGGCGGCGGGCCGGGCACGCGGGAGACGGACGCGCTGGCCGCCCATACGCTGGTGGATGCGGTGGACGCGTTGGTGTTGTCCGGCGGCTCCGTCTACGGCCTGGCGGCGGCCGATGCGGTGACCGCGCGTCTGGGCGCGCAGGGGCGCGGCTTTGCGTTGATGCCGCAGGAGGGCGTGCCGCCTTCGCCAGTGGTGCCGGCGGCGATTCTCTATGATCTTGCCAATGGCGGTGACAAAAACTGGGGCGCGGCGCCGCCCTATGCGCGATTGGGCGCTGAGGCGCTGGAGGCGGCGGCGGAGGAATTCCCGCTGGGTCGCGCGGGGGCGGGCTATGGCGCGCAAGCGGGCGCGGGGGCGGGCGGCCTCGGTTCCGCCAGCACCGTGACGCCGGACGGCTTTATCGTCGGCGCGCTGGTGGCGGTGAACAGCTTTGGCGCGGTGCGCATGCCGGGCTCAGATGCGTTTTGGGCGTGGCCTTTTGAACAGATATGGCGAGGCGCGCCGGAATTCGGTGGCGCCCGCCCGGCGGGGGAGGCCGCGCCGCCGCGCTTTGGCTTGGAGGATTGGGGCGCGGCGAAGGTGAACCCGGCGCCGCGCGCCAACACCACCATCGCGGCGGTGGCGGTCAATGCGGCGCTCAGCGCGGCGGAGGCCCAGCGTCTCGCCATCATGGCCCAGGACGGGCTCGCCCGCGCCATTCGCCCAGCCCATGCGCCCTTTGACGGGGATGTGGTGTTCGCCCTCGCCACCGCGTCGCAGCCTCTGCCGGAGCCGCGGGCCTACCAGCTCACGCGCTTGGGCGTCTTGGCCGCCGACGCATTGAGCCGCGCCGTAGCGCGGGGCGTATGGCTGGCGGAGCAGGACGGCGCCGCCTAGCGACGCCGCTTTGGTTTGGCGGGGCGCTAGCTGTCGTCGCCGCCGGTGGACAGCACATCGAGAATACGCGCGATCGCCTCGTCCGTGCCGAGGGCGGCGCGGCGCGCGCTGGCGTGCATGTCGCGCACCACGGTTTCGTAATCGCGCCCCTCGCCATTGCGGTGTTCGGACAATTCCTCGCCGCTCAGCGCCTCCAATTCGCGTCCCTCGCCATCGGACACCACCAGCATGGGGCCGGCATTGGCGGAATCCACCACGACGGCGAATCCGTCCGCCTCAAAGCTGTAGGCGTTTTGTCCTGGTCCGTCTTGCCAGGCGATTTTCGATCCGTCGGTCAGGGCCGCCACACGATCGATCAGTTTGCGGGTGAGCTCATGCATGGCGGGTCTCCTTGGTGATGCTCGGGGCCGCGTCCCGCGCCACGCCGCTGGCGGCGGACGATGGAAACGCGATGACGCGATATAGACGTGCGGGCCTTAAACCATGCCTGACCGCCTCGCCACAATCAGGACGCATCAGACGCGCCGCGCCCAGGTGGTCCGAGGAAGGCCGTGACGGCTTGATCCCAGCCCGGATCGCGCAGCGCGCATTCCCAGATAATGTGGGCGGACCAATCCGTCGCCTGCAACTGCGCCAGCGCCGCGGCGTCGCGCGCGCGATTGCGGGCGATCTTAGCCTCCCAATAGGCGCGGTTTTGCTTCGGGATCCGCGCCCCGCGGGGACAGTCATGCCCGTGCCAAAAGCAACCATGCACGAAGATCACTTTGCGCCGGCTGGCCAAAGTGAGGTCCGGCGCGCCCGGCAAATCCTTGCGGTGCAAGCGAAATCGATAGCCCAGCGCGTGCAGATGACGGCGCACCACCATTTCCGGCTTAGTGTCGCGGCCCTTCACGCGGGCCATCACGGCGGAGCGTTGTTGCGGCGTGAAGACGTCGCTGGGCGCCTCAGTGTTGGCGTTTAACGTGCCCGGCCCCTTGCTCATCCGACCGCATCCAGCAGACGCCGCTGCGTTGCGCCGCTGGCCAAGGGCGTCAGCAGATGCCGCGCCAAATGCGTCACCACCGGAACCGCGACGCCATCGCCACAGATCTTCAGCGCTTTAAGGGTGCTGTCGGGCAGCACATAGCTGTCCTCCACGCCCATGAGACGGGCAGATTCGCGCGGCGTCAGCGCCCGCGCCTGCACCCGCGCGTCCTCACACAGCAGGATGAATTGACGCGA
Organism: uncultured Caulobacterales bacterium; assembly: GCA_964524065.1. Classification (GTDB taxonomy): domain Bacteria; phylum Pseudomonadota; class Alphaproteobacteria; order Caulobacterales; family Maricaulaceae; genus CAZADA01. The sequence continues at coordinate 11,553 of CAZGCB010000028.1, forward strand.
GGAGCCGCCCGCCGGCGTGCGCAGACATCCGGCGAGGCCGTCAAAGCGCGCCTCCGCTCGCTGTACGCGCTGGCCGTTCTCCATCCGCACCCGCCGATAGACCGCGCCGGCCAACCGCGCGCCCGCCCGTTGCGCCGTCAGGACTTTATCGCGATGGCGCGGCGCCATCAGCGCCATCAGCGCCTGTGTGCGGGCGTCGGGCCAGACGGGCGCATCGTCCTCCAGCACGTCGATCAGCGCCATGTTGCGTGCCGCCGGCGGCGGAACGCGCCACCAGGTCCAGGCGCGCCGCGCCATGTCTGGCAAGGTTTTGTAGCTCTGGATCAGGCTCGCGCTCATCCCCCAGCTTTGGGGGGCCGGCGACAGCCCCATGAGTCCGACGGCCCCAAAGCGCGCCAGCAACGCTCGCTGCGCGGCGATGATGAAGACACGCGGGCGCGATTGCGGCACGAAGTCCGCCGCATCGGCCACCAACGCGCCGCTGACATAGCCGGCCTCCGCCAGCGCTGTGATGATGGCGGCGAAATCCGCCCCGCCATGGCTGGAGAGCAGGCCCGTCACATTCTCCAGCACGATGAGGCGCGGCGCCGCATCGCGGCGCTTAAGGGCGAGCATTGCGCGCCAAAAGCCGTGAAAGGCTGAGGAGCGCGCGCCTTCCAGCCCCGCCCGTGGTCCGGCGAGGGACAGATCCTGGCAGGGAAAACTGGCCCAGGCCACATCCGCCGGCGCGCCTTGGGTGGCGGCGGCGATATCGGTTGGATCGCAATCCCACACATCGCCCTGATGCAGACCGTCATCCCCGAAATTCGCGCGATAGGCGGCGCATTTATCCGCGTCGATGTCATTGGCGAAGGCGCAACGCCATCCCGCCCGCTGCAAGCCCAAGCGCGCCAGGCCGCCGCCGGCGAAAAACTCTAAAAAACGCAGGGCCGCATCATGCATGCGCATACCCTAGACCGCGTCGGATCCTCCTGGCGAGGGGGTGCGTCCCAGGCATCTGTACCGCCATTAACGCCGTTTTGGGGCCGATGCGTGTGAGTGGAGGGTATCGTGTGTGAGGCAACCTTAGGGCCGTTATGGCGTCGATGGATTTCATCTCCCGATTGCGCGGCGTGGGGTGGCGATGCTGGGCGGCTGCGCGGCTGGCGGTCATGGCGCTTGGTGTGCTCAGCGCGCCGGCGCACGCCGAGCTCTGGGATGTCGCTTTGGCGAGCCAAGGCGATCGTGCGCAAGTGCGTCTGGCGTTCACCGGTCCGGTGAGCCATGCGCAGGCCGCCCCCTCCGGCGCGGGAGTGCTGCTGCGGGTGACGGGCGTCGATATGCCAGCGGAGCGTTGGGAGTTTGCACCGGGTGGTTTGGTCGTGTCCCTGCAGGTGCGGCCACAAGAGGACGGCGCCCACATCCTGCTGCGCACGCGCGTGCCAGTGATCGCGGCCCGCGCCCACGCCGACGATGCCGCCGCCGTCATTGATGTGGTGCTGGCGCAGCCGGCGTCCCAGCCGCGTGGACCAGCGCCGCTTTACGCGCCGGGAGCCCTGCCGCCCGCATCGACGAGTGACTCCGTTGCTGCGGCTGGCGCCGCGCGCCGATCCCTGCGTGCCCCTATGGACGCGGCGGCTGGCGCCTCGATCGCCCCGGACGCCGGCCGTGGGAGTTTACGTGGTTCCGCATCGCGCAGGGGCGAAGACGGGGCTGGACGGTCCCAGCATCAGGGCCCGCAAGCCGCCTCAAGCGCGCAAACCGGCGCCGCGGGGGCGCAGCGTGGCGGCCCGGCGCCATCCACGGCGACGGACCCGCGAGCGTCTGTCGATCTCGGCGCGTCGCGGGATGTGGTGACGTTGCTGGCGGGGGATTTGGACCAAGGCCAGTGCGATGCCGCCCGCGCGGCGGTGGAGGCCGATCCTTGGGACATGGCGCGTCTGCAAAGCCATGGCGCTTGTTTGGCGCGCGCCGGTCGCGGCGATGACGCCGCCGATGTGTTCGCGCGGATTCTGAGTTTCGCGCCCGACAATGTGGAGGCGCAGCTGGGCCTCGGTGTTGCGCGGCATATGCAAGGGCGGACGGCTGAAGCCGAACGGCTGTTTGCGGACGCCCTCGCCGCCAGTCTCACAGACGCGGCGGCGGCGCGTGCGCGCGGGTTCCTTGATGCGGCCCAGGCGACGCGCTGATCACGCCTGGGCCGCATCAAGGAACTGGTCGCTAAAGGGCGGCCCCGCCAAACAACACTGAAAACTCTTCGCAGTGGATCAGCAGGCTTTGGAACGCGGTCACATCCACATCCGCGGGGATGGCGAACTCCGCCGCACCTTGGCGTGAGGACAATTGGCCCAAAAACACGGCGCCGTCCGTGGCGTTGGCGCCCTTGGCGTCACCCAGGGCGAGGGGGGACAAAAACACTTTGATGTCGGGCCCGCGGCCGGTGCTGAAGTTATCAGCAAGGCGCAGCACGCGTCCTGCGCCGGTGTCCACGATTTCCCAGGCGCCGCGGGTGTTTTTGCGTTTGCGTGAAAACTCGCCGCTGGCCAAGGTGATGGGCGTGGCTTCGGCCGCCGCCGGGGCTTGGGCGCTGGCGACGCTGACGGCGGCGCTGCAGGCGATGAAGGCGGCGGCGAGCGCGTAGACGAGGAGCCAGCCCGTACGCGCGGGGCGCAGGCGGGCGACGAAGGATGTGACGGAATGAGCCATGGGCGGATCTCCTGAAGCTGTGGCGGCCCGAAGCGCAGGCCTGAAGGTGAGCGGACGATGCGCCCACCCGCTCGCCAACGCCAATCAAGCCGCGTCACGCGCTCGCGCCTCGGCGCGAGGAGCGGCTCACGCGTTCGGCGCCAGACGAGAGCGAGCCGACGCGCGGGCGTGAAGGCGAGGAGAGCGGAACATGCCAGACACGGCCGACCCAGCGGGCGCGGAGCCCAACGGCGCCGCCGGCGCAGCGGTGAGCCCAAGCGAACGGGACGCGGCGCGCCACATAGCCGGCGAGCCGGCCCTGGGAACGCGCCTCGTCTTCGCGGCTCGCGCCGATGCCGGGCCGGACATGCCTGCGGCGACAACAGTCTGGGCCTTGGTCGACGAAGGCGGCGCCACGGCCTGGCGCGGCGCCTTAGCGGACGGCGTGCCGTCGGAGTGGTGCGATGCCGTTTGGGTTCTGCGCGATCCGGTGTTGGAGGCGCCGGCTGTCTACGCGCATTACGCGGCGGCCGGACAGGCGCCGCCCGCGTTGGCCGATTGGTTTCAGCTCTTGGCGTCCTTCAGCGCGGCGCGGACCTGGTCGGGCATCTTCGCAGAGGCTGAAGCCGCGTGTGACCCCGCTTTCGTGGCGCTCGCCGACAACGACCCCGCCCGGCAGGCGCACCTTATGGCGCGGGTCTTTGGCGTGGCGCGCCTGCGCCCCGCCGCGCCTCGTCCGCGGCGCAGGCCGCGCACTGGCCGTAATGCTCAATGACCGATCGCTGGATATGAAAGCCATCTGGAGCGTCGCTCTCTCCGCCAGGCGCGCGCCGTTCAGCCGCAAAGCCACAGCTCTCGCAGATAAACAGCGCCGTGGCGTGCGGGCCGCCGCCCAGCGCGCAGGCCACATAGGCGTTCAGCCCGGCGACGCGGTGCGCCAGCCCCATGCTCTGCAGAAATTCCAGGGCCCGATAGGCCGTGGCCGGTTTGGCCGGCCCGTCCGCCCCTCCCAGCATGGGGAGCAAGTCATAAGCTTTCACCGGCGCGCCGGCGCCCGCCAGCGTCGCCAGCGTCTGGCGACGCAGGGGAGTCAGACGCGCATCGCGTTGCGCGCACACCATTTCGGCATGGCGCAGCAGAGCCTCAACATCGCGGATCGGCGTACAAATCTCATTCATGGGCGGGAGTGTACATCAGCCGGCGGTCGGGGCCAGCGACACCTCGTCGCGCGCAGCCGAGAGGGCCTGGGACGCAGCGCGTGCTGGATGCGTGCATTGTCGGCCCGTGGACGCTTCGCTATCACACAGTCAAACACACACGACCACGGAGTGGACGGATGGCCGACGCGCCTAATGGAAGTATGCAAGTCACCGGAACAGTGATGCTGTTCAAACGGCCCGAGCCGTTGAACCGCACCAGCCATGGCGCGCTGGGGCTGCGCCGCTCGGAAGCGCCGCTGGCCTTCGCCCGCGAGGCGCACATCGTGCCTGTGACGGTGGGTGAATTTTCGAACGCCGCGCTGAACTACCCGATCATTTTCGGCGGCGAAAAAAAAGCGCCGGTGGCGGTCATGGGGCTGCGCGTCGGGGAGAACCTGTTCATCGGCGCCGATGGTCAGCTGGAGCGGGAGAAGTACCTGCCCACCTTCATCCGTCGCTATCCCTTCGTGTTGGCGCAAAATTCAGACGATGACAGCTTCGTCGTCTGCGTGGATGCGGGTTCCGATCTGGTGGTCGAAAACCCCGATGTGCCGTTCTTTGAAAACGGCGAAACCAGCGATTTCACCAATGATGCGGTGGAGTTTCTGAAGAACTATGAGCGCCAGCGCGTCGTCACCCAGCGCTTGTCCGAGATGTTCATCGCGATGGACCTGTTTGAAACCAAAACGGTGTCCTACCGGCCCCAAGGCCCTGATGGAACACCGGCCGATCCGGTGCAGATCGCAGAGTACTTCGCGGTCTCAATGGAGAAAGTGAACGAGTTGCCGGCCGAAAAGCTGGTGGAGATGCGCGATAATGGCGCGCTGAATGCGATCTACATCCATAACTTATCCTTGTTGAACTGGCGTATTTTGCTGGAGCGGGCTTTGCGTCAGTCCGCCGAAGCGACGCCGATCGCTCAAGCCTAAGACTCGGCCATTGGGCTGGCGGGGGGGGGGGGGGGGCGCCCCCCCCCCCCCGGGGCCCCCCCCCCGCCCCCCCCCCCGGCGGGGGG
>CAZGCB010000028.1:16440-25590 GCA_964524065.1 uncultured Caulobacterales bacterium
ACGCGACGCCGATCGCCCAAGCCTAAGACGGGGCCTTTGGGGGGGGGAGGGGGGGCTGGCGCGCCGCCTCGCACGCGGTCACAAGCGCGCGAGACCCGCGCGAGGCGGGTTCGGCGCGCCGCATTTCGTTTTATATCGGGGATACGCCGCGGCCTGATACAGGGCGCAGCGCGACGATGATGTCTGCGCCAAGAAGGATACCCCCGCCCATGCGCTCGTTTATACTGTGGTTTTCAGCCTTCATCGCTCTGGCGGCCGCCCCCGCCCTGGGCGCCGAGGGCGCGCCCGCCCGCAGCGATAATGTGGAGGTGCGTCTCGTTTCCGACCGGGTCAGCATCGCGCCCGGTGAGACGTTTTACGTCGGGCTGCACAAAACCATCGCGCCCAGCTGGCACACCTATTGGCGCAATGCCGGCGACGCGGGCGAAGCCACAGAAATCACATGGAGTTTGCCGCAAGGACTGAGCGCCGGCGAAATCTTATGGCCGACGCCAAAGGTTTACACCATCGGCGGTGTGGTGACGAATTACATCTTTGAAGAGGAATTGCTGCTCAACACGCCTTTCACGGCGTCGGATGATTTAGAGCCCGGCCAGACGTTGCGTATTGACGCTGAGCTGTATTGGCAGGAATGCGCCGAAATCTGCATTCCCGTCGACGATATTCAGGTGTCTTTGGAGCTGCCCGTGGTGGCGCCTGGCGCAGCGGTTCGCGACGCGACATGGGGACCACAGGTCGCCGAAACGGTGGCGAATGTGGCCGTTCCGCTCGGCTTTGAGGCCGGTTTGACGCGCGAGGGCGATGTGGTGCGCCTGTCGGTGGCCGACGACGCGTTGAGCGCGGCGCTGGCTGAGGGAGCGCTGCGCAATCCCTATTTTTTCCCATTCAGTTCGCGGGCCATCAAACACACCGCGCCGCAGCCGGCGACCTTTGGCGAACGCGGTTTCAGTCTCGCCCTCAGCCCGGGACGCGGCCTGCGTGAAGAACTGCCCGACACCAGCGGCGTCCTCGCCTTTGAGGAGCGGCGCAATGGCGCCTGGGCTCAGCGTTCGGTGGAGATCACGGCCCAACAGGGCGCGGTGGATATCGGTCCCATCCTCGCGGCGGCTGGCGGCGCCGGCTTTGCGGCGGGGAGCGATGGCGGCGCGGGCTTTGGCGGATTGTCGCTCCTCACGGCGCTGGGCTTTGCGTTTGTGGGCGGGTTGATCCTCAATCTGATGCCCTGCGTGTTTCCGGTGTTGTCCATCAAAGCCATGGGCTTTGTTTCGAAGGCGCACGACAATCCGGGTGAAATCCGCCGCCATGGCTTGGTGTTTCTCGCCGGCGTGCTGGTCAGTTTCGCCGTCGTGGCCGGCGCCTTGATCGTGGTCTCCAGCGCAGGCGCCGCCGTGGGCTGGGGCTTTCAGTTGCAATCGCCGATTTTCGTGACGGCGTTAGCGCTGTTGATGTTCATCATCGGCCTTAATTTACTGGGCTTTTTTGAGATCGGAACCTCCCTGCAGGGTGTGGGCGGAGGCCTGGCGGACAAGGGTGGCGATTTGGGCGCCTTCTTCACCGGCGTGCTCGCCGTTGTCGTGGCGACGCCCTGCACCGCGCCCTTCATGGCCTCAGCCTTGGGTTTTGCGCTGGCGCAACCGCCAGCGGCGGCCATGGGCGTCTTCCTGATGTTGGGGCTTGGCCTTGCCGCGCCCTTTGTGGCGCTGAGCTTTGCGCCGGGCCTGTTGCGCTTTCTGCCCAAGCCCGGGGCGTGGATGGACACGTTTAAGCAAGCCCTGTCATTCCCGATGTTCCTCACCGCCATTTGGCTTGTGTGGACGGTGATCCAGCAAGCCGGCGCGGATGCTGCAGGCTGGGCGCTGATCGCGATGACAAGCGTCGCGTTTGCGATCTGGGCGCTGAAACAGGCCGGCGGCGCGGCGAAAATCGTGGCGCGCAGCGCTGCTGTGCTGGGCTTTGTGATCGCCGCCGGCGCGTTGGCGCTGGTGAGCCCCATGGGCGGCGCCACGGCCGCGACGGCCACGCAAGCCGCCCAAGCGAGCGAGGAGGCCTGGTCGCCGGAACGGGTGGCGCAATTGCGGGCCGAGGGGCGCGGCGTCTTTGTGGATTTCACGGCGGCGTGGTGCATCACGTGCCAGGTCAACAAGCGCACCACCTTGACGACGGCGGCGGTCCAGGCCGCCTTCGCTGAGCATGATGTGGTGTTCCTCACCGCCGACTGGACCAATCGCGATCCTGTGATCGCCGAGACGCTTGAAAAACATGGCAGGGCCGGCGTGCCTCTCTATCTGCTGTATACGGGCGAGGGGGAACCGCAGATTCTGCCGCCACTTCTCACCCCGCAAATCGTGATTGACGCCGTAAAAGCGGCGGCCGCCTCCTAGGGCGCACAGCTTGAGGGACTGACATGATGGGATTTTCACGCAGGCACGTCAGCATGGGCGTCGCCGCCGCGGCTTTGGCGCTGACAATGGGCGTCAATGCGCAGGCGCGCGATGTGGTCACCGGCCAGCCGGCGCCGGACTTCACCGCCACGGATAGCAATGGCGTGGAGCACAGCCTGTCGGACTTTTCTGACGGCACGGTGGTGCTGGAATGGACCAATCATGACTGCCCCTATGTGAAGAAGCACTACACCAAGTCCACCAACATGCAGGCCCTGCAAGAGGTCGCGACGGCCGGCGGCGTGACCTGGTTGAAGGTGATCTCCTCCGCCCCGGGTCGCCAGGGTTATGTCACGGCGGACGAGGCCAACGCCATTGAGGCGGACCGCGGCTCCAACGCGACAGCGGTGCTGCTGGACCCCACCGGTGAAGTTGGGAGTCTTTATGGGGCGAAAACCACGCCGCACATGTATGTGATCAACCAAGGCACGCTGGTCTATCAAGGCGCCATCGACAGCAATGACAGCGCGCGGGCGTCCAGCATCCCCGGCGCCACCAATTATGTGGCGGACGCGCTGGCGGCGATCGCGGCGGGCCAAAGCCCGGCCGTGACCGAAACCGAGGCCTATGGCTGCAGCGTGAAGTACGCCAGGGGCTAGTCGCTCTCATGTGGCATCGCTAACGCCGGGCCGCTTCCGCGGGCCGGCGTTTTGCGTGGGCGCGACATGGTTGATCGCCGTCGCGGGCGCCGCTAGGCCTGGCCTGGCAGCGCTCAGGCTGTGGATCAGAGGGCGGCTTGCGCCGCCAAACCCGCCATGAAACTCACCAACATGCCCGCTTGGGCCGAGCTGTCAGCTTATGCCGACAGTGTGCGCGCGCAAAATCTCACGGATCTGGTTGCTGAGGCGGGGCGTGCCGCCGCCCTGTGTTTCAACGCTGGCCCACTCTCTATCGACGCGATGAAGCAGCGCATTCACAGCGCCGGGCTTAGCGCGATGGCGAAGGTTGCGGCGGCGCGTGATTTTGAGGCGCAGCGGGCGTTGTTTTTGTCCGGCGGTGTGGTGAATCCGACGGAGAACCGTCCGGCGCTCCACCCGGCGGCGCGGGGCGGCGGCGCGGACGCGGACGCTATGGCCCGGGCTGAGGAGCAACGCGCTCGCGTGCGCGCCTTCACCAACGCCGTGCGCAGCGGCGCCCGCAAAGGCGCCACGGGCCGGCCCCTTCGCAGCCTGGTGAGCGTCGGCATTGGTGGCTCGGACCTCGGCCCGCGTTTGGTGTGGGAGGCGCTGAAGCATCACCGCGAGCCGGGCATGGATGTGCGCTTCGCCGCCAATGTGGACGGGGCGGAGATCAATGACGCGCTGGAGGGGCTTGATCCCGAAACCACTTTGGTGGTGACGGTGTCGAAATCCTTCACCACCCAGGAAACCTTCCGCAATGCCGACACCGCGCGCGCCTGGCTGGTGCAGAATTTGGGCGCCGAGGCGGCTGCTCAGCACATGGCGGTGGTCACCGCGCGCGCCGACCGGGCGCAGGATTTTGGCGTCGCGGCCGACGCCATCTTCCCCTTTGATGAAGGTGTTGGCGGGCGGTTTTCGCTCTGGACGGCGGTGAGTCTGGCTGTCGATGCAGGGCTCGAGGCGGGGGCGTTCGACGCCCTGCGCGCCGGCGCCGCGGCGCAAGACGCGCTGTTCGCCTCCGCTGATTTTCTGCAGAATCCGGCCTGCGTGCTGGCGGCGCTGGATGTCTGGAACCGCAACGCGTTGGGGCTGACGACCCGCGCGGTCATCCCGTATTCGCGGCGCTTGCGCCTCTTGCCGGCCTATCTGCAGCAGCTGGAGATGGAGTCCAATGGCAAGGGCGTGACGCGTGACGGCGCGCCGGCGGGCGCGACGGCCCCCATTACGTGGGGGGCGGAGGGGACAAACGCTCAGCACGCCTTCTTCCAGCAATTGCATCAGGGCGCCGACACCGCGCCGGTGGAGTTTATCGGCGTCAAGGATGATGGCGAAGCGCAGCCGGAGCATCAGCGTATCCTGTTCTCTCACATGATCGCCCAGGGCGAGGCGTTTTTACGTGGCCGCGATGTGGACACCGCCATCGCCGAGGGCCTGGCCGAAGGGCGGACGGAGGAGGAGGCGCGGGCGCTGGCGCCGCATCGCGTCTGCCCGGGCGGGCGCGGCTCCACCACCATTCTGTTGGACGATCTGACGCCGCAGACCCTTGGCGGCCTGATCGCGCTTTATGAACACCGCGTCTTCGCCGCCAGCGTGTTGTGGGGGATCAATCCCTTTGATCAATGGGGCGTGGAGTTGGGCAAAACCCTCGCCAAATCCGTGCTGGCGGAGCTGGAGGGCGGCCCCGCGCAGGCGGGGCGCGACGCCTCCACGGCGGGGCTGATCGCGCGATTAAAAGGGTAAACGGTCCGTCAGGCCGGTCCCTACTCTTGCGTCGCGGGGCGAGGCGCGTTTGAACAGACCCCATGAGCACCACCGACAAACCCAAGCCGAACGACGCGGCGCCGAAGGGCAAAGCGTCCAAGAAAGCCAAACCCTTCCGTCCCAAAGCCCGCCGTCCGCGCGGTTTTGAGGACAAGACGGCTGATGTCTTGCGCGCCGAACGCGATCTCGTCGCCAAGGCTTGCGCGGTGTATGAGGCGCATGGCTTTCAACCTCTGGAGACTTCGGCCTTTGAATACGCTGACGCGCTGGGCAAATTCCTGCCTGACGAGGAGCGGCCCAATGAAGGCGTCTTCGCGTTGCAGGACGATGACGAGCAATGGCTGTCGCTGCGCTATGATTTGACGGCGCCGCTGGCCCGCCATGTGGCGGAGCATTTTGACGCCTTGCCCAAGCCCTTTCGCCGCTATCAGGCGGGCCCTGTGTGGCGCAATGAAAAGCCCGGGCCCGGCCGCTTCCGTGAATTCATCCAGTGCGACGCCGACTGGTGTGGGGCTCCGGGTCCCGCGGCGGATGCGGAAATGATCGCGCTGGCGGTGAAAGTCATGCGCGCGGCTGGGCTCAAGCCGGGTGAGTTTGTGGTGCGCTATAATGATCGGCGCATTTTGGACACCTTGCTGGATGTGCTGGGCGAGGGCGAGGGCGAGGGCGAGGACAAGCGCCTGACAGTCCTGCGCGCCATCGATAAATTCGACCGCTTGGGCGTCGCGGGCGTCACCGATTTGCTGGGTGAAGGGCGCAAGGATGACAGTGGGGATTTCACAAGCGGCGCCGGCTTAAGCGCGCGCGGCGTCGATGCGGTGTTGGCGCTCCTTAAGGCGGGCGAGGCGCCGCCGGCCGCGCGTCGCGACGCCGTTCGCGCCGTGTTCGACACCCTCGACGCCGCGGACGCCGTCCAACCCGTGTTCGCGGAGCTGGCGCGCATGGACGGTCTGCTGCGCACCTTGGTTTCGCAGGAGGAGGCGGTGTTCGATCCCGCCATCGTTCGCGGGCTTGGCTACTACACCGGCCCGGTGTTTGAGGCGGAGCTGCTGATCGAAGTGGCCAATGAGAAGGGCCAGCCCGTGCGGGTGGGCTCCATTGGCGGCGGCGGGCGCTATGATGATTTGGTGTCGCGCTTTAAAGGCCAGGCCGTGCCGGCGACGGGCTTTTCCTTCGGCGTGTCGCGCTTCGCCGCGGCGCTGAAGCTCGCGGGACGTCTTGGCGCGGATAAAGGGCGCAATCTGGCGGTGGTGTTGGCGCTGGAGCCTGATCAGATGGCGGACTATTTCGCCCTCGCGGAAAAACTGCGCGTGGGCGTCAACACCAAAACCCGTCCCGATCAGCTGCAAGTCGAGGTCTATATCGGCGGCGCGAATATGGGCAAGCAGCTGAAATACGCAGACAAACGCGGCGCCCGCTTCGCCATCATTATTGGCGAGGATGAACGCAAGGCCGGTGAGGTCACCGTTAAGGACCTCGCTTTGGGCGCCGAGCTCGCCAAAGACATCGCCTCCAATGAAGAATGGCGCCAGGGCCGCGCGGCGCAGGAAACTCTCAAGCGCCGTCAGTTGGCGAAGTGGATCAAGGACGCTCTGGCCTCCACGCCGGTGACGGGGTGACGGTTGATGGCGCCCGCCCGCTCCGCCGCCTCCGTCATTCGCGGCGTCTTCGATCACGTCGCGGCCGAGACGATCACGCCGCCCCTCGTGCAACCGGCGGCGCCGTATTTCGATTTGTCCGGCGAGGATGTGCGCAGCCGCTTGGTTTTGTTGGAGGATGCGGGCGAGGCCCGGCGCTGCCTGCGTCCTGATCTCACCATTCCCGTCTGTCAGGCGCATGTGCGGCGCATCGCTGATGGGCTAAGCGCGGCCGCGCCGGCGGCCTATCGCTATGAGGGCCCGGTGTTCCGCGCTGACCCTGAAGGCGGCGCGCCGCTGGAGATCACCCAATTCGGCCTGGAGCGCTTTGCCGATCCCGATCCCCTAGCGGTGGAGGCGCAGGTGTTCGCCCTGACCTTGGAGGGCGTGCGCGCCGCGGGGGTGAGGCCGGCGCAGGTGCTGGTGGGTGATGCGGGGCTATACGGTGCTTTTGTGGATGGCTTCGCCTTGCCTGCGCCCATGAGCGAGCGCCTCAAACGCGCCTATGCTAACCCAACGCGCGGGGATGGCGCTTTGAGCCGTGCATCGGCGCCCGCAGCGGCGCCGCATCCGTTGGCGGCGGCCATCGCGGACTTGCCGCCCGAGGGCGCCGAGGCGGCGCTGCGCGCGGTCTATGGCTTGTCCGATATCGCTCACATTGGTGCACGCCCGATCAGCGCCGTGGCGGAACGCTTGGTGATGAAGGCGCGCCGCGCCGAAGCGGCGCAGATGGACGCTGGCGTGTTGGCGGCGGTGCAGGCTTTTCTCGCCATTGAGGATGCGCCGGAGCCGGCGCTCGCCGCGGTCGCCCGCTGCGCTCGCAAGGCGGGCGTTCACTTGGATGGCGCTCTTGAAGCCTGGGTGAAGCGGTTGGACGCGTTGCGGGCGGTCGGCATGCCGGAGCACAGAGCGGTGCTCTCCATGAACTTCGCACGCCAGTTCGAGTATTATGACGGCTTTGTGTTTGAGCTGCGCGAACCGGCGCTCGGCGCGCGGCCGACCCTGGCCGGCGGTGGGCGCTATGACGGTTTGGCGGCGCGGCTGGGCGCGGCGCAGACGCTGCCCGCCATGGGGGGCATGGTGCGTCCGGACCGTGTGGCGAGCGCCCAAAGGAAGGGCGCGGCATGACCCAGCCCCTCGTACTCGGTTTGCCGTCCAAGGGGCGCTTGCAGGATCAATGCGTCGCCTGGCTGGCCGATGCCGACCTCACAATTGTGCGCACCGATGGCGAGCGGGGCTATGCCGCGGTTCTGCAAGGCTTTGATGATATTGAAGTGCGTCTGCTGGCCGCGCGCGAAATCGCGCTGGGCCTGGAGGCGGGCGATCTGCATGTCGGCGTCACCGGCGAGGATTTGCTGCAAGAAGAAAGCGCGTCCCCGCAAGAGCGTCTGGAAATCCTGCGCCGGCTGGGCTTCGGCCGCGCCGATGTGGTGGTGGCGGCGCCGCAGAGCTGGCTCGATGTCGTCGACATGGATGATTTGGAGGAGGTCGCCGCTCAGGAGCGCGCCCGCCGCGGCCGTCAAATGCGCGTCGCCACCAAGTACCCCAAGCTGACCCGCCGCTTTTTCGCGCATCATGGTTTAGCCGATTACCGCATTGTCGCCAGCCATGGCGCCACCGAAGGGGCCCCGGCCAATGGCGCGGCCGACATCATTGTGGACATCACCACCAGTGGCGCGACGCTGAACGCCAACCACCTCAAACCTCTGAGCGACGGGGTGATTTTACGCAGCGAGGCGGTGTTCGCCGCCTCTCTCGCCGCGCCGTGGACGCCGGAAGTTCTCGCCGCCCTCGCCCGGGTTACAGCTGTACTGGACGCCCGCGCCGAGGCGCGCAATCGCGTCATCGTCCGGTTGGTTGACGGCGCGGCGGCGCCGGATGCGGACGCCGTCGCCGCCGCGGCGCGGTTGTGGGAGGCGGTGTCTGTGGATGGCGGACGGGCTTGGGTCTGTCCACGCGCGCACGGCGCGGCTTTCGCCGCGGCGCTGCGGGATGTGGCGGGGCGCGAGGTGGTGATCAGCCCGCTCTCCTATGCGTTTCGCCTGGGCGAGGGCGCCGTGGCTGGGCTGCGGGCCCGCTTGCAGGCGCGCGAACAGCGCTAAGCGACCGCGATCGGTGCGGGGCTTCGGCGCCGCGCATGGCGATCTGCAGGCCGCTGAGCAAAAAAGAAAGGGCCGGCGCCCGGCCGACCCTCTCCCCATTTCAGACTGCGTGACGTGTGGACTTAGAAGTCCATGCCGCCCATGCCGCCGCCCGGCATGGCCGGCGCCGCCGGCGCGTCTTTCTTCGGCGTTTCCGCGATGCTGGCCTCGGTGGTGAGGATGAGGCCCGCCACAGAACCGGCGTCTTGCAGAGCCGTGCGCACGACTTTCACCGGATCGATGATGCCGGCTTCGACCATGTCGACATACTCTTCGGTCTGGGCGTTGAAGCCCCAATTGGCTTTGTTTTCGTCGTTGATTTTGCCGACGACGATGGAGCCTTCCACACCGGAGTTTTCCGAGATGCGACGCACCGGCGCTTCCAACGCCTTGCGCACGATTTCGATGCCGGCGTCTTGGTCGGCATTGTCGCCTTTGGAGTCGATGAAGTGGGCAGCGCGCAGCAGCGCGGTGCCGCCGCCGGGGACGATGCCATCTTCCACCGCCGCACGGGTGGAGTTCAGGGCGTCGTCGACGCGGTCTTTGCGCT
>CAZGCB010000029.1:0-24802 GCA_964524065.1 uncultured Caulobacterales bacterium
CGTGGTGTTTCGCGCCCCGATCATCTGCAAGAACGTGCCGCGTTTGGTGCCGGGCTGGACACAACCCATCGTCATCGGCCGCCACGCCTTCGGCGATCAGTACCGCGCGACCGACTTCAAATTCCCCAGCGCCGGCAAGCTGACCATCAAGTTTGAAGGCGAAGACGGCCAAACCATCGAACACGAGGTGTTCCAAGCCCCCGGCTCCGGCGTGGCGATGGCCATGTATAATCTCGATGAGTCCATTCGCGACTTCGCGCGCGCCAGCTTCAACTATGGGCTGGGCATGAATTATCCCGTCTATATGTCGACCAAGAATACCATTCTCAAAGCCTATGACGGACGCTTCAAGGACATCTTCCAAGAGATTTACGACGCCGAGTTCAAAGACACGTTCGAAGCCGCGGGCTTGCATTATGAGCACCGGCTGATCGACGACATGGTCGCGGCGGCGATGAAATGGTCCGGCGGCTATGTCTGGGCCTGTAAAAACTATGATGGCGATGTGCAATCCGACACCGTCGCGCAGGGCTTCGGTTCACTCGGCCTGATGACATCGGTTCTGATGTCGCCCGACGGCCAAACCGTCGAAGCCGAAGCCGCCCATGGCACGGTGACGCGCCACTATCGCGCACACCAACGGGGCGAAGCCACCTCCACCAACTCCATCGCCTCCATGTTCGCGTGGACCAGCGGCCTCAAGCACCGTGGGCGCATGGACGACACGCCGGAGGTGACCACCTTCGCCGAAACCCTGGAGGACACCATCATCCGCACCGTCGAATCCGGTTTCATGACCAAGGATTTGGCGCTGCTGGTCGGCGATCAGCAAAGCTGGCTCACCACCGAAGGGTTCATCACCACCGTGGCTGAGCGGTTTGAGAAGGCGATGGCGGCGGCTTAACGCCGCCAACACCGCGCCGGCGATCGCCCGATCGCCCGCCCCCGCCCAAGCTTGACGCCGCATGGGTCAGAGGCTCGGCCAACCAAGCGCGGCGGCGCGCGATGGGCGCCCCTGGGTTGGGTGACCACGACGCGGCGTATGCTGCACCGTGCATAGACGCGGGGCGCACATTGCGCGATCTTTTGTCGCGATAACAACATATACGCGCGGGAGAACGCCTTGAACGCCAACGCCATTCTTGCGGCCAAATCGGACGGCCGGCAGGTCTTCACCATTGACCCGGACGCCGCGCTGCAGGACGCCGCTCGCTTGCTCGACTCCCATCGGGTGGGAGCGTTGGTGGT
The DNA here is from genome assembly GCA_964524065.1 of uncultured Caulobacterales bacterium. GTDB lineage: Bacteria > Pseudomonadota > Alphaproteobacteria > Caulobacterales > Maricaulaceae > CAZADA01. The sequence continues at coordinate 1,249 of CAZGCB010000029.1, forward strand.
GCAAGCCGCCGACGGACAGGTGCGCGGCATCCTCTCAGAGCGCGACATTGTGCGTGTGATCGCCCGCGAGGGCGCCGAGGTTCTGTCGCAACCAGTCTCAGCGGTCATGACCGCCGATGTGATCACGGCGGCGGGCGGTGACAGCATTGACCGCCTGATGGGCATGATGACTCAACGGCGCATCCGCCATTTGCCGATCGTGGATGGGACGCGGCGGATGATCGGTCTGGTGTCCATCGGCGATGTGGTCAAGGCGAAGATCGAACTGGCCGAAACCGAAACGGCGGCGATGAAAGCCTATATCGCCAGCGTGTAACGCGTGACCGACGAGCCGCAGGGGCCGTTTGAGGACGCGATTTTGGCGTTTTCTTGAGACAGATCGGCTTCACTGGCTCGCATGATTGCGCGCAGCTCCCCTCTCAACAGCCCTGAGCGCCTCGCCCGCTGGTGTGGCGCAGGGCTGTTGGCGCTTGGCCTGATGGCCGGGCCGTTCCTGCCGCTGCTAGCGCACCCGCGCGCGGCGCAAGCCGAGCGCTTTCTCGCCGTGGCGTTCGCACCTTGGACCGATCGCACGCACGCCCTCACCCGCGCCGCGGCGGCCGGCGCGCAGGTTGTGGGACCCGGCGCATACCCTTCGATCGTTATTGTACACGCCCCATCAAGAGAAACCCGCTACGCCTTGCGCCGAAGCGGGGCTTGGGTCATGGCGCCGCCGGAGCGGTTTTTGGGCTGCAGCATCCCGCCCGCAGCCCGCCAACCATGAGGATAGCCTCCATGAGCGGACTTGCGGCACTGCGCATCACCGGCGCGCGGGTCATTTTAGCGGCGCTGCTGGCTTGCCTGCCGGTGGTGGCCTTGGCGGCGGCCCTGATCGAGCCCGGGCGGATCGCGCCCAGCCTTCTGTTCCTCGCGCTGGTGACCGGCGCCGCCTGGCTGACGGGCGCCGGGCGCAGCGATAGCGGCGCCGCGCGCATCGCCCTGGGCGCCGCGCTCACCGCCCCTCCCATGGCGCTGGTCTATGTGGCGAGTGGAACCGGCCACCAGATCGACATGCACATGACCTTCTTCGTCGCCCTCGCGCTGACGGTGTTGGTGTGCGATTGGCGCGCCATTCTGGCCGCCGCCGGCGTGACGGCGCTGCACCATTTGGCGGCGAACTTCCTCATGCCGGCTTTGGTTTTCCCGGACGGCGCAGATTTTGGGCGGGTGGTTCTGCACGCCGTCGTGGTGATCGCCGAAACAGTGGCGCTGATGTGGATCGCCGCCAAGCTTGTCGCTCTGTTCGCCGAAAACGCTGCGGCGCTGGACACCGCACAGCAAGCCTCCGCCGCGGCCGAACACGCCGCCGCGCGCGAACGGGACCGCCATGAGCAGGAGCGCCGCCAAGATCTCGCCCGGCGAAAGCGCATCAAAGAGGCCGAAACCAAATTCGCCGAAGCCTCGCACATCATCGGAGCCGCCGCCCAACGGGTCTCCGGATCGTTCACACAAATCACAGCCCGCGCGGAGGACGCCTCCGCCTCCATCAACGTCATTCAAGACGCCACCGACACATCCAGCACCACCACCGCGGGCGTGGCGGCGGCGACCGAAGAGCTCTCCAGCTCGATCGCCGAGATCGCCGCCAGCGTGGAGCGCTCCAGCGCCAAGTCGCGCTCCGCCCAGGATCAAACCACGGCCGTCAACGCCCAGGTTGGCGCCTTGAGCCAAAATGCGGCGGAGATCGGCAATGTGTTGTCGTTGATCAACGACATCGCCGAGCAGACCAATCTGCTCGCGCTCAACGCCACCATTGAGGCCGCGCGGGCCGGCGAGGCGGGCAAGGGCTTTGCTGTCGTCGCCACCGAGGTGAAGTCTTTGGCGACCCAAACGGCCAAGGCCACCGAAGACATCTCCCGGCAAATCACCGCCATCCAACAGGTCAGCCGGCAAACGGCTGAAGCGGTCGGCGCGATCGCCCATGGCATCAGCGAGGTGTCCAGCAGCGTCGACGACGTCTCACGCCGCGCAGCGGAGCAGAACCAAGTGGTGGGCGAAATCGCCAACCGCGCCAGCAGTGCTTCGGACGTCAACGCGCGACTGCACACCGAAGTGCGGCGCGTGTCGGAAACGGTCGCGACCACCGCTGGCGTGGCCGGGGAGGCGAGCGCCGTGATCGATGAGCTGATGAGCGCCGCCCAATTGGTCGAACGGGCCAGCGCCGCCTTCCGCGACGCCCTGGAAGCGGCATAGCGCCACCGTCTCGACACGCTGGTTGAGGCTAGCGGGAGTCCAGCTTCAGCTCGATGCGGCGATTGCGGGTGAAGGCCTCCTCCGTGCGGCCGGAGGCGATGGGGTGGAACTCCCCAAAGCCCGCGGCCACCAACCGGTTGGACGGGATGCCGGCCGCCTCGAAGAAGTTCACCACGGAAATCGCCCGCTCCGCCGACAGATGCCAGTTGGAGGGGAATTCCTCCGTGTTGATGGAGCGGATGTCGGTGTGGCCGTCCACGCGGATGATCCAGTCCACATCGGAGGGAATGTCGGCGGCGATTTCACTAATAACCTCAGCGATTTGCGCCAGTTGCCCCTCGCCCGCCTCGGTGATGGCGGCCTCGGCGCTGTTGAACACAATGTCGGTTTCAAACACGAAGCGGTCGCCCACCACACGCACATCAGAGCGTTCGCCCAGGGCATTGGTGAGTTTTTCGAAGAACTCCGAGCGCACCCGCGCCAGTTCCTGCGCCTTGCGGGCGAGGGCCGCGTTCAACCGCTCCGACAGGTTCTCGATCTGCGCCTTTTGTTCGGCGTCGGCCTGCTCGGCCGCCTCCAGCGCCGCGTTGAGGGCCGCCAATTGTTCGTTGAGCGCTGCAATCTCCAAGCGCAACAACTCGGCCTCGGCGCGCTGCGCCTCGCTCAGCTCCTGGCTTTCGGTAAGCTCCACTTCGACAAACCCCAGGCGGGTCTGCGCGGCGTCACGTTCGGTTTCCAGCTGCTCCGCCCGCGCCTCGCTCTGCGCCAAGGTGGCCGTCAGGCGCGTGTTGGTGTCCGCCAACGCGGCGGTGCGACTGCGCTCCAAGCGCAATTGCTCGGCGAGTTCACCCAACTGCGCGCGGGCGGCCGCCAAAGCCTCGTCGCGGCCCGACAACGCCTGGCCGAGGGCGAATTGCGCCACCGCGAACAGCGACAACAGGAAAATCGCCACCAGCAGCAAGGTGGCCAAAGCATCCACGAAGCCAGGCCAATAATCGCCCTGGTCCTGGTTGCGCCCGCGTGCGAACCGCGCCGTCGCCATCAGTTCGCTCCTTCGCCGCTACGCATCATTTGCGCTCGCGCCGCGCGCCCATTTCCAGGGCCGCCGCGATGGTTTTCGACAGCGCCCGCAACTCGCTGCGCAATTCCTTATTCGACTGCTCGCGCTCGGTGACCATATCACCGGCTAAACGTTGCAGCGTCACGTCAAGATTGCGGGCATGGCGGATCAGCGTGTCGTCCAACGCCCGCTCTTTAATCGCCTGCAAGGCGTCTTCCTGGCGCGCCAGCCGATCGTTCAGCGCCGACAGCGACGTGGACAAGTAAGCCAGCGACTCCGCCTGACGCGCGCGCCCCTCTTCACTGCGGGCGAGCAGGCTCTGCAAACTTTCCAGACTTTCCGCCGTTTGCTCCAGCAGAGCGTTGACGAAACTGCCGCTGGTCGGCGCGCTGTCCTCAAAGCCGGCCGGCGCCGCCGCGCCCACCTTGGTGATGGAGACGAACCAGTCCTCCACCTCGGTGTAGAAGCGGTTTTGCGCCTGGGTGGTCTGCAAATCCAAAAAGCCGAGCACCAGTGACCCCGCCAGGCCAAAAATCGACGACGAAAACGCTGTGCCCATGCCCTTCAAAGGATCGCTGATCACCACGAACAACCCGGCGATGGCCGCATCGCCGCTGGCGCCGGCATCAGCGGACAGGCCGCCAACGGCTTCCACCAATGCCCCGACCGTCTCCAGCAACCCCCAAAAGGTGCCAAGCAAACCCAGGAAAATTAGCAGCCGCGCCAGATACCGGGTCAGCTCCCCCGCTTCGGACATGCGCGCGCCGATGGAATCCAGCATGGAGCGCGCCGCCGGCGCGGGAATGCGCAGTCGCCCCGGCGGCTCCGACATCAACAAGGCCAGGGGCGCGATCAAAGCCGGCGGCTTGCGCATGGCGGCGGGGTTGGGGCTTTGGCTGAAATCGGTCAGCCAACTGACCGCCGGGCGCACGCCTAAGGCTTGGTGGAAGGTGTAGGCCACGCCGATCAGCAGCACGACGCCAATGGCGCCGTTAATGTAGGCGTTGGCGTAAAACGCCTGCTCCAGGGTCGGCGCCAAAGCGAACACCAACACCGACACCGCCGAGACGAACAGCAGCATCGGGGCGATGTTGCGGCCTGGGCCGGTGAATACCGGACGATTTGTGCGGGCGAGACGCCGATGCGGCTCCTCGGGTATGACGCGCTCCATCCCCTGCTCCCAATCTGCCTAGCGTGTCCCGTGGCCAGTCTTAGGGCCTTCACCCTGTCATGGCCAACGCGACCTTTTCGAGGCGCACTCTGGCCACGCCCTGTGGCCGCAACGCTTTAACCAATCGTATCAGCGGCGCGCTTGGGCCAAGACGTCAAGCAAGGGCCGCAGAATATCGTCCGAGGCCGCCGCAATGTCGCCGGTGTGCAACGCTTCGCCCTTGCCGTCGGGATCGCTGACAAAGCCGCCCGCTTCGCGCACCAGCACCATGCCGGCCGCAATGTCCCAAGGGGCGAGGCCCCGCTCCCAAAAACCGTCAAACCGTCCCGCCGCCACATAGGCCAAATCCAGCGCCGCCGCGCCAAAACGGCGAATGCCGGCCACACGGCTCATCAGCGCGTGCATTTCGGTCAGCAATTGGGCATGGCCGGGCCGGCCGCGATAGGGAATGCCCGTGGCCAAGACCGCATCATCCAGCTTGGTGCGCGCCGCCACGCGCAGCCGGCGATCATTAAGGAAGGCGCCCTTGCCCTTCTCCGCCCAAAACATCTCATCGCTGATGGGGTTGTAGACCACGCCGGCCACCAGCTCGCCCTCGCGCTCCAGCGCGATGGAGACTGCGAAGTGGGGAATGCCGTGCAGAAAGTTCGTGGTGCCGTCGAGCGGATCGATAATGAAGCGGTGGCTGGCGTCGGTGCCGGGGATCTCGCCGCCCTCCTCCAGCAAGAAGCCATAGCCGGGACGGCCCTTCTCCAGGGCTTCGCGCACGGCCTGCTCGGCGCGTTCATCGGCGATGGTGACAAAATCCGCCGGCCCCTTGCGGGAGATTTGCAGCTGCTCCACCTCGCCGAAATCACGGCGCAGCGTGCGCGCGCCCTTGCGGGCGGCGCCGATCATGATGTTGAGCAAAGCTGAAGGCTGGGCCATGGGGGGACTCCCGCAGCCGGTTAAGGCTGCGACTCCAAAGACACGATTACAAAGAACATCGCCGCCAACAAAACCAGCGCCTTAAAGAAGCCGTTGATGTTGATGGCGAACACGTGCTCCACCAACATCAGCGCGACAAACGGCACGCCCACCGCCACCAAGACGGTCACGACGCCCAGGCCGAAGCGGCCCAGACCGCGCAACACCGCCCAAATCGGTTTCAGGATCGCGCTCCGGGAGTTCAAGCCACGCTCAGTTTATGAATCCGCCCGGCGCACATACGCACCGTCGGCCGTCATGACCACGATTTTCTCACCCACGCCGACAAAAGGCGGCACATTGGTGCGCACGCCATTTTCCAAAATGGCGGGCTTGAACGAGTTGGCCGCGGTCTGTCCTTTGACCACTGGTTCTGTCTCTTGCACCTCCAGCGTCACTTGTTCCGGCAGAGACAGGCCGATGGGTTTGTCCTGATAGAACTCGATCTTCACGCTCATGCCGTCCTGCAGATAGGCCGCTTGCTCGCCGACAAAGCCCTTATCGAGTTCAATTTGCTCGTAGTTCTCCGCATTCATGAAGGCGAGCATGTCGCCGCTATCATAGAGAAAGGTGTGCTCGAACTGCTCCAGGCGCACGCGCTCCACCGTTTCGGAAGCGCGAAAGCGTTCGTTGAGCTTGCGCCCATCGATGAGGTTCTTCAGCTCCACCTGATTGAAGGCGCCGCCCTTGCCCGGCTTGACAGCATTGGTCTTCACCGCGCGCCAAATGCCGCCCTGGTGTTCGATGACCATGCCGGGAGTGATTTTATTGCCGTCGATCTTCATGACGCCCTCGCGCGTGTCTCATCCTGGCGAGCTAGCCTTGTGCGGCCGCCCGGTCAATGCGTGACGCCGCAACAGGGCCATTGCGCGGGCCGCGTCCTCCTTCGCGCCCGCTGAGCCCACAAACCACGGCAATAAGCAACCGATCGGCTAGACCGCTTCGCTCGCGGCGTCCTGCAACGCCGCGCGGATGGCGCCGAGCGCGGCATCCGCCTTGGCGCCGTCCGGCCCGCCAGCCTGCGCCATGTCCGGGCGACCGCCGCCGCCTTTACCGCCAACCGCCGCCGCGCCGGCGCGCACCAAGTCGCGCGCATCCACCCGATCGGCGAGGTCGGCCGTCACGCCGACAGCCAGGGCCGCCTTGCCGTCATTGACGCCGATAAAGGCGGCCACGCCGGAGCCCAAATCAGATTTCGCCTGATCCACCAAGGCGCGCAAATCTTTGCCGCCCACGCCTTCGGCCACGCGCGCGATCAGCTTCAGCCCTGCCACATCCTCCGGCCCCGCCGGCGCGCTGCCGCCGCCACCCAGCGCCAGCTGCTTCTTCGCCTCAGCCAGCGCCCGCTCCAGCGCCCGGCGTTCCTCCAGCACCGCCGCCAAACGATCGCCAGCCTCCCCCAGCGGCACTTTGAGGGTGTCCGCCAGCGCCTGAGCCGCGGCGGCGTGTTCATCCAGATGCGCTTTGGCCGCCGCGCCGGTGACCGCCTCCAGGCGCCGCACGCCGGCCGCCACGCCGGATTCCGCCACGATTGTGAACAGCGCGATATCGCCAGAGCGCTCCACATGGATGCCGCCGCACAACTCCACCGAATAGGCCTGGCGCGGCGCCGCGAGATCGCGGCCAAGGGTCAACACCCGCACCTCATCGCCATATTTTTCGCCGAACAACGCCAACGCGCCCGCCGCCACTGCATCATCGGGCGCCATAAGCTGGGTTTTCGCCGGCGCGTTCTGCCGGATCACGGCGTTCACCTCCGCCTCGATCGCGGCACGCTCGCCCGCGCTCAGGGGGCCGCCATGGCTGAAATCAAAGCGCAGCCGATCGGGACCCACATAAGAGCCCTTTTGCGTCACATGCGGCCCCAGCACATGGCGTAGCGCCGCATGCAGCAAATGGGTCGCCGAATGGTTCGAGCGCACCTGATCGCGGCGCGCGGCGTCCACCTCCAGGCTCAGCGTGGCGCCGATCTCCGTGCGGCCCTTCTCCACCACGACCCGATGGGCGAACACCCCGCCTTCGCGCTTGCGCACATCCAGCACCCGCGCCAGGAAGCCGCCCGTCCCGCGCACCAGCCCTGTATCCGCAATTTGCCCGCCGGACTCCGCATAGAAGGGCGTCTGATCGAACACCAGTTCAGCCCCATCGCCCGCCTCGAGCGTGTCAGCGGGCCCGCCGCCCGCCATGATGGCGAGCACCGCGCCTTTGGCTTTGGTTTTGGCGTAGCCTAGGAACTGCGTCTGCGGCAGCGCCTTGGCGAGGGCCGCCCAGTCGGCGTCCGCACCCGCATCGCCGGACCCCGTCCAATGGGCGCGGCCCTCGGCGCGCTGACGCGCCATGGCGGCCTCAAAGCCCTCCACATCGACGCTGAGCCCGCGCGCGCGCAAAGCGTCCTGCGTCAGATCAAGCGGAAAGCCATAGGTGTCATACAGCTTGAAGGCCGTGTCGCCGGGTAGGGCTTGGCCAGAGCTGAGATCACCGGCCGCCGTCTCCAACAGCGCCAAGCCGCGCCCCAATGTGCGTTGGAAACGCTCCTCCTCCTGGCGCAGCGTCTCGACAATGGCCGGCTCGGCGCGCCCCAATTCTGGGTAAGCCTCGCCCATCTCCACCGTCAGCGTCGGCGCCAAGCGGTGCATCACCGGCTCCTCCGCGCCCAGCAAATGCGCATGGCGCATGGCCCGGCGCATGATCCGCCGCAACACATAGCCGCGTCCCTCATTGGAGGGCCCGACGCCGTCCGCGATGAGGAAGGCGCTGGCGCGCAAATGATCGGCGATCACCCGATGGCTGGCGGCCTGCTCGGCGCCGTCCGGCGCGCCCAACACGCCTTCGGACGCGGCCCGCAGCGCGCGGAAGAGATCCACATCATAATTGGAATGTACGCCCTGCAGCACCGCCGCGACGCGCTCCAACCCCATGCCGGTATCGATGGAGGGTTTGGGCAGCGCGATGCGATCGCGCCCCGGCGCCTGGTCGAACTGCATAAAGACCAGGTTCCAAATCTCCACAAAGCGGTCGCCATCTTCCTCCGGCGAGCCGGGCGGGCCGCCGGCCACCTCCGGCCCATGATCGTAAAAAATCTCCGAACACGGACCACACGGCCCCGTATCGCCCATGGACCAAAAATTGTCGGAGGTGGCGATGCGGATAATGCGATCATCGCTCAGGCCGGCGATTTTGCGCCACAGGCTCGCGGCCTCCTCGTCCTCCGCATAGACCGTCACAAGCAGGCGCGAGGAATCCAGCGCCAATTCCTTGGTGACGAAATCCCAGGCGAAGGTGATCGCGTCCTCCTTGAAATAGTCGCCAAAGGAAAAATTCCCCAGCATTTCAAAGAAGGTGTGGTGGCGTGCGGTGTAGCCCACATTGTCGAGATCATTGTGCTTACCGCCGGCGCGCACACACTTTTGCGAGCTCACGGCCCGCGGCGCCGGACGCTCCTGCGCGCCTGTAAAGATGTTCTTGAACGGCACCATGCCCGCATTGGTGAACAACAGGGTGGGATCGTCCGGCACCAACGGCGCGGACGGCGTCACCGCGTGATCGCGCGCGGCGAAAAAGTCGAGAAAAGCGGCGCGGATTTCCCGCAATTTCATGGTGCGACCCTCGTACCGGCCGGCGCATCAGGATGACACCGGTCAAAACCATCGGTGATCGGAAAACCGATTACCTCTGGAGATATAACGAGGCTCGCTCCCGGCCGCCAGCGGCGTTAGACGCTCCGCTCTGCGGGGCCTCAGGGCGGAGGCGCATCCGCGAACCGCGGTGGCTGCCTGTTCGGCGGGTTCCTCACCGGCCCGCGTGGGCGGGTGGCCCCGGTCTATTCCCCGCCGGCCGCGCGGTTCGTCCCCTCATCGCTCGGAGGGACGCCCAGCATGTCATCCACCAGCAGACCCGCATCTTTGCGCACCGCCGATTCAATCGCCTCCGAAACATCCGGGTGGTCAAGCAGGAACTGACGCGCATTCTCACGGCCCTGGCCGATCCGTTCCTCGCCATGGGAGTACCAGGCGCCCGACTTTTCCACCACGCCGGCCTTGACGCCGAGATCAATGATCTCCCCGGATTTCGACACACCCTCACCATAGAGGATGTCGAACTCCACCTCGCGGAAAGGTGGTGCAACCTTGTTTTTCACCACTTTGACGCGGGTCTGATTGCCGATGATTTCATCGCGCCGCTTCACCGCCCCGATGCGGCGAATATCCAGGCGCACCGACGCATAGAATTTCAGCGCATTACCGCCCGTGGTGGTTTCGGGATTGCCGAACATCACACCGATTTTCAAGCGGATCTGGTTGATGAAAATCACAAGTGTCTTGGATTTGGCGATGGAGGCGGTGAGTTTGCGCAGCGCCTGGCTCATCAAACGCGCCTGCAGACCGGGCAGGCTGTCGCCCATCTCCCCTTCCAGCTCGGCGCGCGGGGTGAGAGCCGCGACAGAATCGATGACCAGAATATCCACCGCCCCCGAACGCACCAGGGTGTCGGCGATCTCCAAGGCCTGTTCCCCCGCATCGGGTTGGGAGATCAACAACTCGCCCACATCCACGCCCAGCTTGCCGGCATAAACCGGATCCATGGCGTGTTCAGCGTCAATAAAGGCCGCGACGCCGCCCAGCTTTTGCGCCTCGGCGACGCAATGCAGGGCCAAAGTGGTTTTGCCCGAGCTTTCCGGCCCGTAAATCTCCACAATGCGCCCGCGTGGCAAGCCGCCAATGCCCAAGGCGATATCGAGGCCAAGCGAGCCGGTGGGAATGGCGTCCACATCCACCGCTTCGGCCTGGCCCAGCCGCATGATGGAGCCCTTGCCGAAGGCCCGGTCAATCTGCGCCAACGCCGCATCGAGCGCCTGGCGCTTATCTGCATTTGAAGCGTCCACGACCCGCAGCTCTGGTTTGCTCATGGCTGATCCTTTCACTGTTCCACGGGCCTTGATTCGCCGCAATGTTTGAAGACTGTGCCAGTTTGTGACACAAATCAAGAACAAAAACAGAAAAAGAGGGGCAGGTCCGATCGGGTCGCCGCCCCTTCCGTCGCCTCACGCGCAACTTGGCGAGCGTCGCTTATCCGCCTTTCGCCTGCATGGTCAGCAGGGTTTTCACCCGCCGCGCCAGCTGATCGAGCTTGAAGGGCTTGGCGAGGAAATGGACGTCGGTCTCCTCGCCCAGCAAATCGCTGAACTCGCTTTCGGCGTAGCCGGAGATAAAAATCACCGGCGCATCGCCAAGATCCTCGCGCGCCGCCTTCAAAAACGCTGGCCCGTCCATCTCCGGCATCATGACGTCGGACACCACCAGATCCAGCTCGCGGCTGTACTCCTTGGCGATGTCGAGGGCCTCGCGCCCGTCCTCGGCCTGCAACACTTCGTAGCCCTGCGCCTCCAGCATGCGCGCGGTGAAAGCGCGCACGGCGTCATTATCCTCGATCAGCAGAATGCGCCCGACGCCGGACAGATCCGTTGTCTCCTCCTCGGCGGCGGCGGCGGCGGCCACGGCCGCGGAGCGCTCCACATCCCGCTCCGCCGCAGCGACGTCTTCGGCCGAGCAGGCCGGCAGGTAAATGTGGAAGCTGGTGCCGACATCCTCCTTGCTGGTCACGAGGATGTGCCCCCCGGCTTGGCGCACGACGCCAAACACGGTGGCCAGGCCAAGGCCCGTGCCCTGACCTTGATCCTTGGTGGTGAAGAAGGGGTCAAACACCTGCTCCAGCGTCGCCTCGTCCATGCCGCAGCCGGTATCGGTGACGTCGATCACGGCGTAACGCCCCTCCGCCACCTCATCCATGCGCACCTCGTGCGCCAACTCCTCATGATCGGCGGCGCGGGTGCGGATCTCCAAGCGGCCAGACGCCCGCGTCTTCATGGCGTCACGGGCGTTGGAGGCGAGGTTCATGAGCACGCTTTCCAGCTGCGCGCGCCCCATTTTGACGTGCGGCGTATCGCGTCCAAGCACCGTTTCGACACGGATTTTCTCGCCCACCATGGAGCGCAGCCAGACGCTGGTGTCGGAAATGAAGGCCGGCACGTCGATCACTTCTGGCTTCACCGTCTCCTGCCGCGCAAACGCCAACAGCTGACGCAGCAAGGCTTTGCCGCGCGCCACATGCTGATCCAACTCAACCAAGAACGGATAAGACGGATCCCCCAAGGGGTGGCGGCGCATCAGCTCATAGGTCGAGCCCACAATGGCCTGCAGCATGTTGCGCATTTCGTGGGCGACGCTGCCGGCCAGGGTGCCGATGGCCTGCATTTTCTGGCTGTGAAAGAGCTGGCCTTCCAGTTCTTTTTGCCGGGTCACGTCCACCACATAGGCGGTCAGCCGCCCCAGGCTGTCCGGCGCAAAATAGACATGGGCGTAGGCGGGCCTCTTGCGCTCGCCCGCCAACGTCACCTCGATGGGCGCCGCCATGTCGGCCTCGCCACGTTCAAAGCGGGCTTGATTGTCCTCAGCCTCGATCGCGAACAAATCGGCGAAGCGCGCGCCCGGCGCCGCCGCGCCATCGGTCATGTGCAACAGGGCGGGATTGGCGTCGCTGATCCCGGCTTCCCCCGGCGCATCGCGGTCAAGCCGCGCCACGCCAAACGGCGCGTTCGCGAACATGGCCTCCATCGCGCCGGCCGGGGCGATGGAGGAGGTCGCCGCCATCGCTTGAGCGACGCCGGCCGGCGCGGCGCCGCCGGCCCGAGCATAGACCACCGACCGGCTGCACACCGCCCCCTCGCCATCGGTCAGAACGGGCCACGACGTCACCACTAGCGCCGGCGTGGAGATGCCATCGCGCCCACGCAGCGTGATCTCCGCCCGCACCGGGGCGGCGTCGCGCGCAGTGGGGCGCGGCTTGCCGATGGCGCGCAACGGATCGCCGGCGACGAAATGGCCCAGGCGTAAATCTGGTCGGTCCGCCGTCGGCCCGACCCACGCGCGGAGCGTGGCGTTGAGATACACAATACGTCCCTCCGCATCGGCGGAGAAAAAACCGATGGGCGCTTCATCCAGCAAGGTGTCGGAAGCGACGCCCTCGCCCGTCTCGTCCGCGCCGCCCGCCGCCTCTTGCGCGCGCCACAAGGACCGCCCGCCGGGGATCGGCGCCACCTCCAACGTGAAGCGCCGCGGCCGGCGCTCCAGGCCGAAAGGCGCGGTGGGCAACGTCTCACGACGCGCTTCACCGCGCCGGGCCGCACGCGCCAAGCGGAACACCGCCGCCGCAATGGCCGGATGCGCGCCCAGCACGCGGTCAAAACCAGCCGGACGGGCGCTTTCGCCCATCACGCCGGCTTCTTGGCTGAGACGGCGGAAGGCGGCGTTGGCCAGCCGCGGCGCCCCATCGGGATCGAGGATCAACGCCGGGTCCGGCAGAGCGTCAAAAGCGCCCGCCGCGTCTTGCATACGCGGGCTGACACCCGGCGCCGGGGTCGGACGCAAGCTGAGCGGAAACGGGAGGCCCGACGCCGAGGCGTAGAGCAGCAAGGCCCCCGCCCCAGCCAGGCCCAATAAAAGGATCAGGCCCGCCGCCCCCACGGCCTGGGGCGCCAAAGCCGCCACCGCCGCGGCGGTGAACACCACCCCGCCACCGCCCCAAAACGCGAGCTTGCGCGCCAGCGAGGCCGCCTCCACAGGCTTGACAGGGGCGTGCCCGCTGGCGGCGGCCGCGGCCCGCGCTCGGCCCGCCTGCCCACCATCGGACGCGGCGTCCCCCATGGCCCGGGCCGTCATCACATCAGGCTCACGGGGCGCCGCCGGCGCCGGGGCGGCCGCATCAGCGTCGGACCGGTCGGGCAGCGGCGCGGGGGCGGGATGGGACATGAAGCGGCTCCTGAAGACCCGGCGTCATCGCCAGACGCGCAAAACACGCCCGATGACCACGCTGTCAACTGCGAATCAGAGCGTCTGTTATATCACACCCGCGTCCGCGCCACGCCGCGGGCGCTTGCGTCCCGCCGCAAGCCTGTGAACAGCGCGGCGCGTCGGCGCGGCTCACGGGCCCCCGCTCCCTGAGCGTCGACCGCGCCGGCGGGCCATTTGCAGGATCGCGCCAATGATTTTCGCCACCGCTTGGAAGTGCGTCTCGGGGATCATGTGATCCACCTCCACCGTGGCGTAAAGGGCGCGCGCCAGCGGCGCCTCCTCCACCACCGGCACATCGTTCTGTTCGGCGATCTCCCGGATCTTGAGCGCCAGATGGTCCACGCCCTTAGCGACACAGATCGGCGCCGGCGCGCGCTCCTCATCGTATTTCAGCGCCACCGCGTAGTGCGTCGGGTTGGCGATCACCACCGTGGCGTCCGGCACCGCGGTCATCATGCGCTGGCGCGCTTTCTCCGCGCGGATCTGGCGCAGACGGGCCTTCACCATGGGATCGCCTTCATTATTCTTGTGCTCGTCCTTGATGTCGCGCCGCGACATGCGCTGGCGCTTCATCCAGGACATGCGTTGGCCGGCATAGTCCGCCGCCGCGATCAGCGCCACCACCGCCAAGCACGCCGCCAAGAGGATGATCGCCGTCTCCTGCGCGAATTTCAGGATCGCCAAGGGCGGCGCGTCCACCAGCGCCAGCATCGCCTCGCGCCGCGGCCACAGCGCCGCGCCCGCGGCGGCCCCCACCGCCACCAGCTTGGCGACGCCTTTGCCGAAATTGGCCACCGCGGCGAGGCCGAACACCCGCTTAGCGCCGTCCACGGGAGAAATCTTGGAGAATTTCGGCGCCATCTTCTCGGCCGAAATCACAAACCCGCTCTGCAGGCCATGGGCCAGAACCGCAACAATGAAAAACACGGCCAACGGGATAGCCAGCGCCAGCCCCATGCTGCGCAGCGCCGCCGCCCCGATGGAGAGCGCGCCGGCGCCGTCCACATCGATATGATGGACATGCTCCAGCATGCCGCGCAAATCATCGCCCAACATCTGGGCCACCAGACCGCCCATGGACACGAGGAAAGCCAGCCCCGCCGCCAACAACGCCAGGCTGGCGATCTCCTGGCTTTTGGGCACATCACCCTTTTTGCGCGCCTCGCGCAGCTTCTGCTCGGTCGGCTCCTCGGTCTTTTCGCTGTCGTCCTGCTCGGCCATCAGCGCCCCCGCTCAAGCGAGACCGTCGACGAAGGCGGCCAGCGCCTCACGCCACATGATCAGCCCCCCGCCCATGGCCGCCGCGAACAGGATGAGGCCCAACAACACATTCGCCGGCATGGCGACGAAGAACACCTGCAGCTGCGGCATTAATCGCGCCAACACGCCCAGCCCCAGATTAAAGGCGAGGCCGAACACCAAAAATGGCGCGCTCACTTGAAGCGCGATGGTGAAGGTTTGCGCGAACGTCGCGACCGACAGCGCGGCGAAATCCCCCGCTGAGAACACCGCGCCCGGCGTAAACACGCCATAGCTGGCGGCCAGCCCACGCAAAAAGCCGTGATGAATGTCCGCCGCGAAAATCAACGCCACGCCGCACAAATTCAAGAAGCTGCCGAATACGGAGCCTTGTTGATTCTGCGTCGGGTCAAAGGCCATGGCCATGGCCATGCCGGTTTGGGTGGCGATGATTTGGCCCGCCGTGGCGAGGGCGGCGGTGAACATGCGGATGACCAGCCCAATGGCGAGGCCGATCATCACCTCACCCCCTATGATCATGCCCAGTGCCGCGGTCTGCGTGGGCGGAGGGGGCAATGCCGGCGCCGCGATGGGCGTCAGCACCAACGCTAAGAGCAGCGCAAAGCCCAACCGCACCCGCGCCGGCGGGCCCGGATCAGCAAAACCCGGCAGCAACATCACCAGCGCGCCCGCGCGCGCGAACACGGTGATGAACCCAAACGCCCAGGCGGAGAGGAACTCCTGCAGCACAGCCAGCGCCCTACACCGGCACGGCGATGCGCTGAAACATGTCGGCCGCCAATCGCGCGAGAGTCGCCGCCATCATGGGCAAAAACACGATCAGTGTAATGAACACCGCGACGATTTTGGGCACGAACACCAAGGTCATCTCTTGGATTTGCGTCAGCGCCTGCACCAGCGCGATGGCCACGCCGATCACCAAACCCGCCAGCATGACCGGCAGCGCGATCATGATGGTCGCCCACACCGCTTCACGCGCAATGTCGAGCACTTCGGGTCCGTTCATGGCTGTTTCCCCCGAAGGACGCGGGCGACGCCTGTGCGCATGCAGAAACGACCGCAGGCGCGTTTATATCGGCATACGGATAATATCTTGATAGGCCCGTACGACCTGATCGCGCACCGCCACCACCGTCTCCAGCGTCGCCTCGGCGGCGGTCACAGCCGTCACCACCTCCACCAGACCGGCCTGCCCGACGGCGGCTTGCTGACTGGTTTGCTCAGCCTGGGCCAAAGCGTCGCGGGCTTGCAGCGCGGCCTGCTCCACCATTTGCGCAAAACCGCCAGCCTCGCCAGCCACCGCGGCCTCGGGCACGCCGTCTTTGGCGCGCTGGACGGTCTGGGCGTAGGCCTGGGCGGCCGTCATCGCATCAAACGCCATGGCTCAGCCTCCCCCGCGCTTAGCGCCGCAACAGATCAAGCGTGCGCGCCGCCATGGAGCGGCCGGCCTCGATCACATTTAAATTGGCTTCATAGGACCGCTGGGCCGTGCGCATATCCATCATCTCGATGAGGGTCTGCACATTGGGATATTTCACCATGCCGTC
The DNA here is from genome assembly GCA_964524065.1 of uncultured Caulobacterales bacterium. GTDB lineage: Bacteria > Pseudomonadota > Alphaproteobacteria > Caulobacterales > Maricaulaceae > CAZADA01. Next base: position 17,332 of record CAZGCB010000029.1, read on the forward strand.
GGCGTTGGCTGCGGGATGGCCGGGCTCATAACGCTCGCGAAACGGCGTGCGATCGGGCGCGGCCGTCGTCATTTGCGGCAACAGCGCCTGCAGCTCGCGATCCAAACTGGCGCGAAACACCGGCGCACGGCGGCGATAGGGATCGGCGTCGGGTGTTTCGGCGGTGGAGGCCGCGTTGGCCACATTTTCCGCGATGATGCGCATGCGCGCCGATTGCGCGCGAAGCCCCGCCGCGGCGATGTGCATGACGTCTTTGGGATCCATGGCGTGCTCCCTCGCTCAGAACTCAGCCGCCGGGGGTGCGCGCGGCCATCCGCAGCAAGCCCAGGCTTTTTTGATACAGGCTCACCGCCGCCTCATAGGCGGCGCGGTTTTCGCTCACCTGCGCGATTTGCTCCTCCACCACCACGGCGTTGCCGTCATGGGTGCGCTCGCTGTCATGGGCGTCGCTGATGCGCCAGGTACGCTGCATCCCACCAGATTCATCCCTGCTGAGATGGGCGCCATGGGTGCGCAGCGGCGCGTGCACGGCCGCGCCGACGCCGGCGGATGAGGCGCGGGTGAGCGCCCCTGCGCCATCCACGCCCAAGGCCTTGGCCACATCGCCGCCGGCGATATCGCGGGGGCGAAAGTCAGGCGTGTCCACATTGGCGATGTTTTCCGCCAGCACCCGCGCCCGATCGGCGTGGTAGCCCAACGCGCTTTTCAGCGTTGCGAACACCGGAATGGCGTCAAGCTTCATGCAACCCTGTCTCCGAATAGGTGGGCAGTTTCTTCCATCAGTGTTCAGAAATCATGAGCAAAATGACCCGCCACACTTAATGGGCCGTTCAGCGCATTGGGCTAATACACGCAAAAAGACGCACAACACGCGCCCGTGGGTTTGCTTGCATGGATATTTTTGACGTCACGCGCTATGTCGGCGCGCTCCTGGCGACCTTGGCGCTGATGGGCGGCGCGTTCGTCTTGGCCCGGCGCTTTCTGCCCAATTTGGCGACGCCGCTGCGGCCAGCCGAGCGGCGTTTGCAGCTGGTGGAGAGCCTCAATCTCGATCCGCGGCGGCGGCTGGTGCTGGTGCGTTGTGATGAGCGCGAGCATTTGCTGCTGTTGGGCGCCGCCGGCGAGCAGGTGGTGGACGCGGCCCCCGCCACGTCTTCCGCGGCCGCCCAAGGCGCAAGCGGTGCGGAGACGTCGCCATGAGCCGCGCGCGTCGTCAGAGTTCTAAAGCCCGCCGCGCCCCGCCGCTCCTCTTTCCGCTCATGCTTCTGAGTGGCTTCGCTTTGATCGCGTTTGGCGTTCCGGCGCTGGGCCAAGAATTCACGCTGGATCTCGGCGGCTCCGAAGAGGGACCGTTGACGCAGCGGGTGCTGCAGCTCATCGCGCTGATCACCATTTTGTCGCTGGCGCCCTCCATCCTGGTGATGGCGACCTCCTTTGTGCGCATCGTGGTGGTGTTGTCGCTGCTGCGCACCGCGCTCGGCCTGCAGCAAAGTCCGCCCAATTCGGTCATGATCAGTCTGGCGCTGTTCCTCACCGCCTTCATCATGGCGCCGGTGTTCACCACCGCTTATGACCAAGCCATCAAGCCGATGATGGACGGCGCCATGACGTCGGACCAGGCGTTGCCGGAAGCGGTGGCGCCCTTCAAAACCTTCATGCTGACCCATGCGCGCGATGAGGACATCGCCCTATTTTTGGACATGACGGACGCCGACATCGCCACCATGGAGCGCGCGGACGTGCCGCTGAATGTGGCGGCGCCGGCCTTCATGATTTCGGAGCTGCGCCGCGCGTTTGAGATCGGCTTTCTGTTGTTCATCCCCTTTCTGGTGATCGATCTCGTTGTGGCCTCGGTGCTCATGTCCATGGGCATGATGATGCTGCCGCCCGTGATTATCTCCTTGCCGTTTAAGTTGATTTTCTTCGTGCTGGTGGATGGCTGGCGCCTGGTGGCGGGCAGTTTGGTGCAGAGCTTCGCCACCGCGCCCCCGCCCATATAGCGCCTAGCCCGCGACCGCCGGGGTGTCGGCGCGGCGGGCGCGGAAATCCTCGATGAAGGCTTGGAGGCTGTCTTCAGACGCGATCCGGCGCGCCAAATCGCGCAAGCGCACGCCATCGGTTTGAATGTCATCGGTGATGATCGCCCACGAGGCGGCTTGACGGCCAGTGGCCATTTTCGCCTGATACTGCTCGGTAAAGGGGCGCAGCCGCGCCTCATCCCCCGCCAGGGTCATGGCGATGGCGGCTTTGATGACGCGGGTCTCCATCTCTTCACTCAAAGGACCAGGGAAGCGCCACGCCTCGTTTAAGCTGTCGGCGATCAGCGGGCCCGCCAACGCCCAGTTCTTGCGCCGCCAGGCGATGTCAGCCCGCTCGCGCGCCGCCGCATCGCTGCGATCGGTGGACAACAACTCCAGCGCATGCTCATAGCGCCCCAGCTCCGACAGCGCGCGCGCCTGCAACAGGCGCCGCTCGCGGTTCACAGTCTCCGGCAGGCGCGCGAGACGGGTGCGGGCGATGGTGCGCAGCGCCGCCTCGGGATTGCGATCCATCAGGTAAATTGCGGCCAGATCGGTGCCGATCACCGCGCGCGACACGCCCTGCAATCGGTTCTCCACCTGGTGCTCCAACAGCTCAGCGGCCTGGGGCAACAGGTCGAAATCCACCAGCCGATCCACCAAACGGCGGATCATGCGGTCGCCATCAGGCCCGACCGGCGTCAAATCGCGGAACTCGTACCACAGCGCCAAAGCTTCGACCGGATCAAAACCGGTGGTGTCGGTATCGAGAAAAAGCCCTCGGAATGTATCAGCCATGTCCACGGAAATCTCCCGCACGGCGGGATGATCGGGAAAGCGCTTCACGGCCGCACGCATCAACGCCAGGCCGTCGCGGAAGCGGCCGGCTTGCTTGTAGATCCGGGCCAGCTCATGGGTAATATCGATTTCCGTATCATCCCCGCGCCAGCGCAGCCGCAAGCGCTCCAACGCCTCGGCCGCGTCCTCGGCGCTTTGCTCGTCCAGAGCACGTTCCAGCCGCGTGATGTTGAACAAAGCCACGACTTCCCCTGGCTCATAACGGCTGTCGGCCACCACGCGGTTCATGGCGATGGCTTGGGGCGCATCGGTCAAGCCCTCGAAATAATCGGCCAACACCAAACGAGCTTGCATACGCACCGGCCGCGACACCTCCGAGGCCAGAACCTCATCCACCGTGGTTTTCGCCGCCGCATAATCGCCCAGCTCCAGCGCGGCGCGGGCGGCGCGGACCTTAAACCGCGCGCGCCATTCGCTGTCATACAGGAACATAGCCTCTTCGCCGGTCTGGAATTCCCGGCGCGCCTCGCGCCAATCGCGCCGCTCCGCAGCCAGATAGCCGCGCCATAACGCCGTCGCCGCATCCGCGCTCAAGGCCGAAACGGTGAGATCGCGGCGGGCCTCCTCGCGCCGGCCCATGAGCAAATTCGCCACCCCCCGCGCGGCGCGAAAACGCGGGTCATTGATGTAAACCGGATCGGCCCGCGCCAATTCCGCCAACACGCCCAGCGCTTCGGCGGCCAGCTCGTGGGCCAAGAGAAATTGCGCCAACTTCAGCCGCGCTTCGGCGCCGTTGTCGGCCTTGGCGGCCTCCACGCTCAAGGCGTTGAGGGCGAGGGGAAATTCCGTCCCCGGGACCGACAGACCCGCAAAATCAATAAAACCAGGCGTGGCGGTGGCCAACCGCAGACCGGCCGCGGCGCCCGCCTCGCGGCGAACGGGGCTCAGCGCCAAACCACCGGGGCGTGAGACCTGAAGCTCCCCACCACCGGTTTCGGCGATCAGGTCATCGGCGACCGTCTCCATGGCCACGCCGTGGGCGGACGCCAAGACCGTGAGTTCCAAGAAGCGCCGCTGCGCGGGCAAGGCCGCCGCCGGCCCCATGGCCGGCGCCACCAAAAGGCGATCGCCCACCACCGGGTCCTCCACCCACACCACATGGTCCGCCGGGGCGTTGATCATGAGGCGGCCCGGGCGTCCATCGCCGGCGACCGCTCGCACGTCCATCAGTTGGGCTGGAGCCTCCACCACCTCCGTGACGGCGAACACCCAGCGCGCGCCATGCTCGCGCACAGCGATCTGAGCCGTGTCGGCAACGCCAAGGCGCACGGCCACATGATCAACGCCGCGCGCGACCTGCACGCTGCGCACCAGCCGGCCACCGGCGCGGCGCAGCTCCCCCACCTCCACATTCGCGGCGGCGTCGAACACAACCCACAAAGCATCGCCCCGCCGGAACGCCGCGGCGGCCACCGCTTCCGGCCAGGCGAACGCGATCTCCACCCCGCCCGGCGCGCGGGCGGCGCGCGCCCGGATCACTGTATCAGGATCAAACCGTGGGGCCGGCCGCGCCATGGCGGGCGCCATCTCGGCCTGCGCCGCCCCAGCCGGCTCTGGAGCAGGCGTATCAGCCGGCGCAAGCAGCGCATCGGGAACCTGCACGCCACCGGGGGCTGACGCCGCATCGGCGGGTATAAGATCGGCCACGACGCGCGGATCGTCCCGCCAGGAGCGCATCTGAAAGCCCGGCGTCAGCTCAAAGCGCAGCATCAACCGACCGTCCGCGCGTTCCGCCGTCACGCTCTCCACGCCCCGGGGCGGCGCGGCGTTGAGCGGCCCAAGATCCGGCGCCGCATCGCGGGCGAAGCGCAACCATGCGACGCCGTCCAGCACCTCCAGCGTGTGATCCACAGGCGTGGTCCAATGGAACATGATGCGGGCGTATTCGCTGGCCTCCGCGAAGGTCACCTTCAGGGGCAACGCCGGCGGCGGGGCCGCGGCCTTGCGGGCCGCCTCTTCGGCGTCCTGCGCCGCGCGCTGACGGCGCTGTTCGGCTTCAATGGCGGCCTGCTCACGCGGGGAGATGATGCGCGGCGGATCGCGCTCGCGCGCCGGCGCGATGATGTCCACCGCCGCCATATTATACGATGTGGAGGCCGCCCCCCGCGCGGGCCCGCGCAAAGCCAAACGCAAGGTGCGCTGATCGGGATCCAAGCGCGCCATCGCCACCCGATCGGCCGCCGCCGCACGCAGGGCGTCGGCGTCCACGCTGAGGGGACGGGTGAAGCGCGCCACCAGCACGCCATTCTCCACCGAAGCGGCCGCTTGCAAGGGGGCGCCCCCATCGCCCGGCCAGGTGAAGATCATGCGCGTGAACCCGTCGCCCGCGCGCACGGCGACGTCCACAGGCTGCGCGTGCGCCGCCCGCGTTCCCAACACCGCCGCCGCCGCCACAAAAAGGACGCCGGCGCAGCGCGCGGCGCGTAACCACTGGCCCATGGCGCATGGTCTACGCGCGCGCGTTTAAGGCGCAGTTAGGGACTGTGTTTCATTGCCACCGGTCTGCCAGATCGCGCGTGAGGCGCGTGTCAGATTGTGGGCTTCCTAGGATCGACGCCACCGCGACGGACGCCGACGCCATCACTCCCGCACGGGGCCCGATGGGCTCGTCGCGGCGGGGCTGGCCGGTTCGGCTTGGGCGGGCTCGGCCGCTGCGATGTCGGTCGTTGGAGGGGCCGCATGGGGCGCGGACGGAGCGGACATCTCGGGCGTCGCTTGGGGTGGCGCGTTGGCGAAATCGGGCGTGCTGGACACGGCGAAACGCCGGATAACGTCAGCCAACTCACTCACATCAATGGGTTTTTTGACAAAAGCTTGCATTCCCGCCTCCGCCGCACGACGGCGAACATCATGGGCGACATCGGCCGTCAGGGCCACCACCGGGATCGCGGCGCCGTCCCCACCGCGTTCGCGCAATTGGATCGTCGCGGAAAATCCGTCCAGCCCCGGCAAATGCAAATCCATCAGGATGATGTCAAAATCATCCTCCAGCACCGCCTCCAGCGCCTCCTCCGCGCTGGACACCACATGGGCGCCGCAGCCAATGCTCTGCAGCTGCACTTGGATCAAGCGCTGATTGACCGGGTTGTCCTCCACCACCAGGACCAGCGGCCCCATATCGGGCGACGTCGCGGCGGCCTCCACCGGGGCCGGCGCCATGGGCACGGCGAACTCCAAAATCAGATTGGCGTCGCCATCGCGCCGGGCCTCCAAGGTTCCGCCCATCCAGCCGGCGATGCGCTGGGCCACCACCAGCGCCAGGGCCGCGCCGCTATCGCGCCGGGCCGCTGCCCCCTCCGAACGACCATCGCTGAGAATGCGCAGCGCCGTTTGCAGCCGCTCCGGGTCCCACACGCCGGGCGAATGGCGGACCGTCAGCGTGACGCGGTCGTCCCCGCGCAAACGAGCGCGCACCCGCACCGCCCCGCCCACCACGGAGTGGGCGACAGCATCCATCATGTTGAACGCCGCTTGTTGCAACCGCCGACCATCGCCCACGCGCGCGCTGTGCAGTTCGGGGTCGACATCCACGGAAATCTCCGTCGCGCCATGGATGTCCTCAAACCCAGCCAGGTCCCGCGCGGTCTCCAACGTCGCCGCAACGTCCACCGGATACGCGACGAGATTGGCGTCCCCGTCCAGCGGCGCGATGTAGTCCGCCATATTGTCGACCCAGGCTTCCAGGCGGCTGCCGGCGCGCAGAGCCGCGCCCATAAGGCGCTGCTGATGCGGCTCCAGCCCGGACTCGCTGAGCACCCGCAAAACCCCCAACATCGTGGTTAACGGCGTACGGATCTCAGGGCTCACCGCCGTGAGGGCCGACGCCAACAACGCAGCAGAATCCCCCGCCGCGGCCGGGGATTTACCCCGCTGTCCAAACAACCCAAGCATCATTCACCCTCTCAACCATCGTCCACCCGATGGCGCGCTGATCGCCCGGCCCCGCGGCGTCCCCCAGCACGTCACATTCGCAGAGCCGAACGCAGAAACAAAGCCGCAAACGCAAACGCCGGCCCCAGCGGGACCGGCGCAGCGCTGAGTACTGAAGGGTTAATATCAGCGATTGAGACGGTTTTCGATCAGATCATCCACCACGCTGGGATCGGCCAGAGTGGAGGTGTCTCCCAGACTACCGTAGGAGTTCTCGGCGATCTTGCGCAGAATACGCCGCATGATCTTGCCCGAGCGCGTTTTGGGCAGCCCTGGCGCCCACTGAATGAGATCGGGGCTCGCAATGGGCCCGATTTCGTGGCGCACCCATTTCACCAGCTCTTTGCGCAAATCCTCGCTGGGCTCCACACCGGCCATTGGCGTCACATAGGCGTAGATGCCCTGGCCTTTGAGATCATGCGGATAGCCGACCACCGCCGCTTCGGCGACCTTCTCGTGGGCCACCAACGCGCTTTCCACCTCGGCCGTGCCCATCCGGTGGCCGGAGACGTTGATCACATCATCCACCCGACCGGTGATCCAGTAATAGCCGTCTTCATCGCGGCGGCAGCCATCACCGGTGAAGTATTTGCCCGGATACGCCGAGAAATAGGTCTCGATGAAGCGCTGATGATCGCCGTAGACGGTGCGCATCTGGACCGGCC
>CAZGCB010000030.1:0-24291 GCA_964524065.1 uncultured Caulobacterales bacterium
CTCCCGCTGAGCTAACCGCCCGGGCGCGCGATCGGTGATCAGCGCGAGCGCTGTGTCTAATGCCGTGCGGGCCCGCTTTCAAGTCATCTCCACCGGGCTTTTTTTGCGAGCGCCGGAATGCGATGCGCTGCGCCGGCTTTGCGCGATCACGCGCCGCCGCATCGCCTGTCAACCCAAGGGGCTGCGCTTGACAGGATAAAATTACTAATTATCCGTTAACAGCCAGATGAGCCCGAGCATCTTTCATGGCGATTGATGCATTGGCGAAACAGTTTGTGACTTTTTCAGCGGGCCGATCGGCCCCATTTGGGTCGCAATGTTCGGGTGCTTGGTGTTCATGAGTACGCGATACGGCGCGCTTAAGCCTGGCGCGTCCCTTGCAACGCGGGGCTTCGGGGTCGCCCGGTTTCCGGGATTCGACCGCCTCAGGATTGATGGAGGAGCACATGTCGGCGGGGGATTGGTGTACGGGCGAGGGCGCGACGCGCTTGAAGTCCAAGATTGAGGCGTATTGGCGCGAGCGCGGATACGATGTGGATGTAAAGCTGATCGAGGCGGGCTTTTTGCCGGCTATGCGATCCGCGCGCACGGATGTGCGGTCGGACATGGTCAATGGCTTGCCGCGGCGGTCCTCGCCAGAGACCGATCAGCGCGTGTTGGTGCGGCGCAGCCCGCAACATCAACAGGGCTAAGCGCTTAAGCCGCCAAGGCTTGCGCCGCGATGCGGGGCAGATGGGCGAAGGCGTCGATGACGGCGTCGGCGCCCAGCGCATCGATATCTCTTTCACTATAGCCGTCGCGAATCAGGATGATCGGCACGCCCGCATTGCGGGCGGCATGGAAATCCGTCTCGCTGTCGCCCACCATGATCGCACGGTCCAGCCCGTCCGCTCCGGCGGCGGCCGCCAGATGTGACGCGCTCGGCTTGGGGCGCGGAGCGCGTGTGGCGCCCACCACGCGTTCGAAGTAGCCGCTCAGATCCAAGGCGTCCAAAAGCGCGACGGCCAAGCGGTCGGGCTTGTTGGTGGCCACGCACAGCGTGGCGCCGGCGGCGCGTAGGGTGTCGAGGCTGGCGCGCAGGCCGGGCGCAGGCGTGGTGTGATCGGCGATGTGATCGGCGTAATAGGCCAGGAAGTCGCGCAGCATCGCTTCGACGCCGGGGTCGGGATAGGCCGTGCCCAGTCGCGCCAACGCGCGGCGGATGAGCACACGCGCCCCACGCCCGACCAAATGGCGCACGGCCTCCGGCGGACAGGGTGGAAGCCCTTCAGTGCGCAGCGCGTGGTTGAGCGCGGCGGTCAGATCCGGCGCGCTGTCCACCAAAGTGCCGTCCAAATCAAACAGGATGACGGCCCCGTTCAGCGGGGCGAGATCGGCGCTCGCCGTCGGCGCGTCCATAGGCTACAACCCCCTCGCGCCACGCGGCGCTGTTTCGTCTGACTGGGGGCCCGCGCCACGTGGATCGCCCCGTGACGTGGAGTGGCCTCCATGACTCAGTCTCGCAGTGATTCCCGCGCCGCCATCATTCTCGCCGCCGGACGCGGCTCGCGTATGAAATCGGCGACGTCGAAAGTTCTGCACAGCGTGGGCGGCTTGTCCATGCTGGCCTGGAGCATCAACCTGGCCCGCGCGAGCGGGGCGCACGACATTATAGTGGTGAGCGGGGCCCACGCGCCGCAGGTGCAGGCGGCGGCCGAAAGCCTCGGCGTGCGGACGGCCGTGCAGGACCCGCCCTTGGGCACCGGCCATGCGGTGCAGGCGGCGCAAGCGGCGCTGGGCGCTCATCAGGGCCCGGCCATCGTGCTCTATGCTGACACGCCCTTGATCCAACCCGGCACGGTGATGCGCGCGTTTGATGCGCTGGCGGCGGGGGCGGGCGTGGCCGTCGTGGGCTTTGAGCCGGCGGACCCCGGCGGCTATGGCCGGCTGATTGTGAACGGGGCTGGCGGCCTGGAACGGATTGTCGAGGCCAAGGATGCGAGCGCCGAAGAGCGGGCGGTCGGGCTGTGCAATTCCGGCGTCATGGCGGCTGATGCGGCGCTGATGTTCGATTTGCTGAGCCAGGTCACCAACGACAACGCCAAGGGCGAATATTACCTCACCGATCTTGTGGGGCTGGCGCGGGCGCGCGGGCTGTCTTGCGCTGTGGCGCACGCCGACGCGGACGAAGTGCTCGGCGTCAACAGCCGCGCTGATTTGGCTGAGGCCGAGGCCGCGTTCCAAGCGCGCGCGCGGCGCGACGCGCTGGAGGCGGGCGTGACCCTCATCGCGCCGGAGACGGTGTTCTTCGCCCATGACACCGAATTGGCGGCCGATGTGACCGTGGAGCCCCATGTTGTGTTCGGCCCCGGCGTGCGCGCCGAAGCGGGCGCTGTGATCCGCGCCTTCAGCCATCTGGAGGGCGCTCATATCGGCGCCGGCGCCCAAGTGGGCCCTTATGCGCGCCTGCGCCCCGGCGCCGATATTGGCGAGGCGGCGCGCATCGGCAATTTTGTTGAAGTGAAAAACACACGGCTCGAGGCCGGCGCGAAGGCGTCTCACCTGACTTATCTCGGCGATGCGGAGGTGGGGGCCGGGGCCAATATCGGCGCGGGGACGATCACCTGCAATTATGACGGCTTCGCCAAGCACCGCACGGTGATCGGCCCCGGCGCCTTCATCGGTTCCGACACCGCTCTGGTGGCCCCGGTGACCGTGGGGGCCGGGGCGATCACGGGCGCCGGTTCGGTGATCATCGGTGATGTGCCCGACGACGCCTTGGCCATTGCGCGCGGTGAGCAGCGGGAAATCGCCGGCGGCGCCGCCAGCTTCCGCGCCCGCCGCGCGCGTGACAGCGGCGCGGATAAAAACCGCACATAAACGGCGGCGCATGGTATCGAGTCGTGCCACATAGGAGGCGAAACGGCGCGGGCGTCTCACCCGCGCCCACCCCAGGCGCAGCAAGGGAGGCCGGCGTGACCGCAATGGATCTGGATGTGAAGGAGCAGGCAAAAATCAACGCCGCGCTCAACGCCCTGGACCTGGTCAGCGCGGGGATGACCTTGGGCCTCGGTACCGGCTCCACCGCAGAGATTTTCATCGAAATGCTCGGCTCGCGCATCCGCGACACCGGCCTTGATGTGCGCGGCGTGCCCACCTCCGAACGCTCGCGGGAAGCGGCCGAATCCGCCGGCGTGCCCCTGGTTCCGGTGGAGCATGTGGAGCGCGTGGATCTTGCCGTGGATGGGGCCGACGAAGTGGATCCTGACTTTAATCTCATCAAAGGCGGCGGCGGCGCGTTGCTGCGCGAGAAAATCATCGCCCACGCCGCCGATCATTTCGTGGTCATTGTCGATCAATCCAAAATCGTGCGCCGTTTGGGTGCTTTCGCCCTGCCGGTGGAGGTGGACCCCTTCGGCTTCACCATCACCGCCAAAAAGGTTTTCCACGCCCTCACCGAAGCCGGCTGCGCCAGTCCGCATATCGATGCGCGCTTGGCCTCAAACGGCCGGCCGGTGATCACCGATGGCGGGCATTACATCCTCGATTGCGCGTGCGGCGAGATCCCCAATCCCGACGCCGCTGCCGACGGCCTGCGGCGCATTCCCGGCGTGATGGAGCATGGCCTGTTCATCGGTCTGGCGCGCACGGTCATTGTTGGTGAGCCGGAAGGCGCCGAGGTGTTGGAGGCGTAACGCCTCGCCCGCTACATCGCGCTTCGCGCTGCACACCCCCCCCCGCAGCTGCGCACGCAGGAGTTTGTCATGGCTGAGTATGATTTTGACTTGTTTGTCATCGGCGCCGGCTCCGGCGGTATCCGCGCGGCGCGCATCTCCTCGGGCGTGTATGGCGCCAAAGTCGCCATCGCCGAAGAATACCGTGTCGGCGGCACCTGCCAGATCCGCGGCTGCATTCCCAAGAAATTCCTCGTATACGCCAGCGAGTACGGTCACGGCTTCCGCCATGCCGAGGGCTATGGTTGGAGCGCCGGCGCGCCCAGCCTCGATTGGGGCACGCTGATCGATCGCAAGGACGCCGAAGTGGATCGCATTTCCGGCTTCGCCTGGCGCAATTTGGAAAATGCCGGCGTCGAGATCCTCGAAGACCGCGCGGTGATTGAGGGGCCGCACACCCTGCGTCTGGTGAAGCAAGACCGCACTGTCACGGCCAAGCATATCCTCATCGCCGTCGGTGCGACGCCCTATCGGCCCTATGAGTTGGACGGCCAAGAGCATGCCATCACCTCCGATGAGGTGTTCCATCTCGACAAGCGCCCTGAGCATGTAATCGTCGCCGGCGGAGGGTACATTGCTTGCGAATTCGCGGGCATTTTTGAGGGGCTCGGCAGCGAAACCTGTCTGTTGTACCGCGGCGAAACGGTGCTGCGCGGCTTCGACATGGATGTGCGCATGGCCGTGCACTCGGAGCTTAAGCGCAAAAATGTCCGTGTGATCACCAAGGCCGTATTCTCGAAAATTGAGGAATTGAGCCCGGGTCGCTATGTCTGCCACATCACCAATGGCGCCAAGATTGAGACCGACTGCGTCATGTTCGCCATTGGCCGCGTGCCTAAGACCGAAGGGCTCGGGCTGGAGACCGTGGGCGTCCAAACCAATGACAAGGGCGCGATCATGGTCGATCAATATTCCAAAAGCACCGTCGATCACATCTATGCCGTCGGAGATGTGACGGACCGGCTGAACCTGACCCCTGTGGCGATCCGCGAGGGCCAGGCTTTCGCCCACACGGTTTTCGGGGACAAACCCACCGCCTTTGACCATGAGCTGGTGGCCAGCGCCGTCTTCACCCAGCCGCCCGCCGGCACCGTCGGCGACACCGAGGCGCAGGCGCGCAAAAAGTACGGCGTGCACGGCATTGATGTCTACAAAACCGATTTTCGCGCCATGAAGCATATGCTCACGGGCGATGAAGAGCGGGTGATGATGAAACTCATCGTGCGCAAATCTGACGACGTCGTGGTGGGCTGTCACATGGTCGGCATGGAAGCCGGTGAAATCATCCAGGCCGTGGGCATTGCGGTGAAAGCTGGCGTCACCAAAGCGCAATGGGACAGCACGTGCGCGGTGCATCCCACCATCGCGGAAGAATTGGTCCTGATGCGCGAACCTTACACCCCGCCGGAACTCAAAGCCGCGGAGTAGTCTGACGCGCTCCGCGCGGCGAATCCGATGCCCAACTGCGTCTAACGGCGCTGACGGACGGTTTCGACATGGACCGCGCCGGTGCGCGCGGTATGGTGAGGTGCTGAACACCACCAGCGGGGAGAGGCGGGGCGCTGTGCGCGTCGATGGCGCGCCAAAGCGCCGCGCGTTGTGAAAAACAGGCGGAGACGGGGATGGGGATCAATGTGGCGGTGGCGAACATCAAGGGCGGGGTGGGCAAATCCACCACCTGCATGATGTTGGCCGACGGTCTGGCGTGCTTAGGCTTGCGGGTGTTGGTGGTGGATCTTGATCCGCAGGCCAGCCTCACCTTTATGCTATTGGGCGGTGAAGCGTTGGAAACGCGCACGGAAGACGATGCGCCCATCATCGCCGACGTTCTGTTCCGCGAAAACAGCCGCCCTGCGGTTGCGGCGACCGAGGCGGTGGAGACCAATGCGTCGCGTCTGACGCAAATCGCCGAAGCGGGCGGTTGCGTGGACTTGCTGCCAGCCGCGCCGCCCATGCGGTTTCGTGAGATCACGTTTGAAGCCGGTCAAATTCTCAATGAGGGCGATGAGCGCGCGCCAGGCCAGGTGATCGCCGATCGGATCATGGAGCATGTGCTGCCCCTCGGGGATCAGTACCATTATGTGATTTATGATTGCGCGCCGAGTTTCGGGGCGCTGGCGCAGGGCGCTTTGCGTTGCGCGGACGTCATCGTCATGCCCACCATCGCCGATCCCCTCTCGGTCTACGCGCTGAAGGATTTCGACCATGGCGCGCTGAACAAAACGCTGCACATCCCTAAGGCCATCCCGCGGTTTGTGGCGATCACGCGCTTTGTCGTGAACCATATCAGTTTGCGCATGGATGACGCGCTGCATCAGCAATACGATGTGCTGTCGCCCAACATCCGCCACTCGGTGAATGTGATCCGGGCGACTCAGGTGATTAATCCGTTGCTGGAGCGCTCGTTGAGCCAAAAGTATCAGGACTTGAACGTCGATGTTTTGAAGTTCGCCCGCTCTTTCGCGCAAAGGGTCGAGGCGAGTTTGGGGGCGGCCGATGACGCGACGCATGTCTCCGGATGAAGCGCTGGCGCGGGTGTTTGACATCCTCCTGCAGGAAATCGCGGACAATCCGCGCCTGAAGCGGCGGCTGCTGGACGCCTTGGGCGTTGAGGTGACGTTCGAGGGCGACGGCGCGGCGCCGGCGGTGGATCCTATTTTGCTGGCGGCGCGCGGCGAGGCGGACTTCCGTCATGCGTTGGAGGCGCTGAAATCGCCGAGCCTGAAGAAGCTCGCCCGCGATTTCGCGTTGGCGGAGCCGGCGGAGTTAAGCGCGTGCGACAAGACGGGGCTGATCGATTTGATGTGGACGCGTGCGTCGCGTCGTCTCAAGGAAATTCGCGTCCAATCCGCGGCCTAACGCTCGGTTTGACGTGCTGGCGCAAACCATCCCTCATCCCAAGCGTGCAAAGCCGGCGGCTGCGCCTGATGCATTTGGCGGATCGGCGCCGGTTCAAGTGGACGCGCGGCCTCACTTGCGCCTAAGTGTTAGCGCGTTTCGCGGGGGGCTCGACACGCTTGCGCCTCGCTCCTGTTCGCGCCACTTTCCCAAGCTTAAGCCGATGTGAAGCCGGCGCGCACAACAAGAGGATAACGTCCATGGCGGTGACGGTGAGCGTTGCGAACCTCAAGGGCGGTGTGGGCAAATCCACCACCTGCATGATGTTGGCGGACGGTCTGGCGTCGCTGGGACGCAAAGTGTTGGTGCTCGATCTCGACCCTCAGGGCAGCATGTCTTTCATGCTGCGCGGCGGCGACGAGATGGAGGATATCGAGCGCGGCGTGTCGCCCAATCTCGGCGATGTGTTATTTACCGGCGATCTCAACCGGGCGACGCCGTTTTTGTCGGCGATCATCACCAACGCCTCGCTGGTCACCGAAATCGAGGATTATGGCGGGCAGGTGGATTTGATCCCCGCGTCGCCGCGCATGCGTTTTGACGAGCTGCGCTTTGAAGCCGCCGCCCAGGCCTTGAGCAAGGATCCGGCGCGCGCGGGTGAGGATGTCGCGGCGCGCTTGCGCGAATGCTTGGACCCGCTGCGGGACAAGTACGACTACATCCTGTTGGATTGTGCGCCCAATTTCGCCTCCTTGGCCCAGGGCGCGATCCTCACCAGCGACGCCATTGTGATGCCGACCATCGCCGATCCGGTGGCGGTGTACGGGTTGCGCGCCTTTGATGTGCGCGGTTTGGACGAGCATTTGGCGCTGGAGGAGACGGTGCCCCGCTTGGTGGTGATCACCAAGTACACCGTCAATCACGTCTCCATGCGCTATGCGGATCTATTGCGGGAGCTGTACCCCGTGCTCAATCCGGCCATCAAACAATCGGTGGCGCTGATGCGCGCCAGCCATGTGCCCGATCCCAGCGAAATGCGCACCATGCGCGGCAAGTACGCGGATCTCAGCCATGATGTGCGCAAGCTTTCGGGCTCGCTGGAGGCCTTCATCGACAGCCATTTGGGCAGCGTGGCGCGTGAATCATCGTCGCTCACCGGATGAGGCGCTGAGGGCGCTGTTTGACGCGGTTCACACGGCGGCGGCCCGCGGCGGCGGGTTGGCCGACGGGCTGGCCGCCGCGGCGGCGGGCGGCGCATTGTTTCGCGGCAAGGAGGCGTTGGCGGCGCTGGATCCGGTGCTGCTCGCCGCCCAGGGGCCAGAGGTGTTCCGCGAAACGCTGTTGACCTTTGCGGCCGCGCAGCTGCGTCAGCTGGCCCTCGAACATGATTTGGCGCTGGCTCAGGAGCTGGGCGATCTGGCGGCGCCGGCCATGGTGGATTTGCTGTGGAGCCGGGCTCAACGCCGCCGCGCCGCCATCCGTGCGGGGTGACGCGCGGTCTGCGGATGACGGCCGCACGTGGCTTTGGACGCGCCGCCATCAGGGGCGGCGGCCAGCCCGCTAAGGCGCTAGGGCGCCGTTCGAGCCAGGCAGATCCTGTCAGCCGTCGGCGTCCTACAAAGCGCCGTAATGGTATTTCAGGCCGAAGCGGCCGGTGATCTGCGTCCAATCGGCGGACCGATCCAACAGAGCATGCGCGGTGAAGGACACGGCGGGCGTCAGTTTGTACTCAAAATCCACGCCGGCGCGCACCGCCAAGGAAGTTTGGCGATTGGCGTCATAGGTGATGTCTTGGCGATCCTGCAGATTGTTCTCCACAGCTTCCGCGATGGCGACATCCAGCGCTTGCAGTTGCAAATCGGTCCGCCCCGGGAAGAAGTCGGCGGCGTCTTCTTGGAAGTATTGAATGCCGATGGCGCCGCCGGCTTCAATCTTCATGCGCTCGTTTTGTTGTGTGAAAGTGAGGGGCACCGTTGCAGACAGGAAGTTCTGTGGGCTGAAATACCCGCCATGGCCGAGACTGAAGAAGCGCTGGTTCTCCTCATACCCGAAATAGGTCAGGTTCACGCCGGTGGAGAGTTCGCCCGTATGCACCTGCAGCACGTCGAAGTTGGCGCCCATATCGGCCTGGTAGCCGATATTGTCCTCCGTGAAATGGCCTTGCACTACCGACACCGCGCCATTGAGGTAGATGCTGCTGTCCGCCCCCGCGATGCCGAGCTCGAATTGCAAGCGATTGTCCACCATGCCGCCAAACACGTCACCCGTGAGGGGATCTTCCGCGCCGGCATAGGACAGGACACTGTCGCGCACGGCGCGGCGGCTGCCCGCCACCGCGGCTGTGAACCCGCTCTCGAAGGTGTGGCGCAGCGCGATGCCGCCCACGACCGAGGCGGCCTCAAAGCCCACGGGCGTGACGCCCACATCCATGGACAGCGCGCCCAGCCGGTAAGCGGTGGAGAAGCCGACACCCCCGGCGCTTTCGACGCTCGCGACATTATCGGGCGTGCGCGCATCCGGATCGATGGTGGCCAGGAGGCCGAGCTGGCGCAATGTAAACGGGTCATCTTCAAGCGTGCCGGCGGACAAAAACACCGGTTCCGCCGTCAATTCCAACCGACCGCCGGCCGGGATGCTAAAGGTGAAGGGCGATGAAAACTCCGTCAGCTGGCTGAGCCCCTCATCGCCGGTGCGGTAGCGGAAACCGAGGCCCGCGCTGGTGTGGGCCGCATCACGCGCGCGCAGGGACGCCAACTCCCAATCATAATCGGCATCAACGCGCGCTATGCGGCGGGGCGTCTCACGCGTTGTGGGCAGGGTGCGTCGGCCATCATTCAAGTCGCGCAAGCGCTGGCGGAACCGGTCCGGGGACAGATCCTCCTCCTGCCGGCCAGAAGGCGCGTCCGAGGCGGTGGCGTAGAGGGCGCCATCCTGCTGCGCGACGGACCATAGCCGGGCGTCCAGTGCGTGGGGCGTCGGCGTGTCTTGGGTCCATACGGCGGAATACGGATCCGGCTCGACATACAAAAGCAGCGGAGCCGCACCGTAGGGGCGGTCGGGCTCTGTCTTGTCATGCCTGTCGTGAGCCGTGTCTGGCGTTGTCCAACCAATGGGCTGTAGGCGGGGCGCGTCGGCCGGGGTGCTCACCATAGGAACGGCCGCAGGCTGGCCATTTTGTGTCGGCGCGCGCATGCGGAAGGGGTTCGATCCGGCGCCCACGGGATCGAAGGCCATGGGCGCATCGGCGTCCATGCCGGCATCGGGTTGGTCGGCCTCCAAACGTTTAGCCATCTCTGTGGCGTCGATGGCGGTGCGGATGTCGCCGGTGGCTTTGGCGAGATCGGCGATCAAACGGTAGACCTGCGGCTCCTCAGGGCTGTCGATCAGCGCGGCGTCGAGAATGTCCGCAGCCATGGCGAACAGGCGCATATCGATCGCCGCGCCGACCACGCCGCGCAGCGCGTCGCGATCGCCGGGGTCCACATCCAAAGCCATGCGGTAGAAGTTGAGGCCCTCGCGCGCGGCGCCCATACGGATCTTGATTTCCGCCAGCGTGCGCAAAGCGGGGCCGTGCACGGGGTTGGAGGCGAGCACGCGGCCAACCTGATCGGCTGCGCGCGGATAGTCGCGTTGCGCCATCAAATCACGCGCGAGAGCGACCGAGTAGTTGTCATACGCCTGTGCGACGCGTTGGCGGTCGTCCGCTGGCATGGTCCGGCTCACGCGCTGGAGGCGGTCAAACACGGCCTTGGCGCCGCCGAGATCGCCGGCGGCGACCATCATGGCGGCGGTGTCCGCAAGGGCGCGCGCCTCGGCGTCCGTGCGTTGGTCGGCGGCCTGGCGCAGCAAAGCGATGGCGTTGTCGCCGGCGCCAATGTCGATGAGCTTGGCGGCCAGCAATTGCGTGTCATCGGGATGCGTCTCAAAGGGGGCGTAGAGCGCCATCAGCGCCTGGCGCGTCTCTCCCACGCCCAGGCCCTCGCGGGCGATCATGGCGCGTTCAATGTCCTGACGCAGACGCGCACGCTTCAACAGTTGCTGTGTCGGCGCCGTGCGCTGCGCGGCGGGCACGCTTTCCAGAAGGGCGAGGGCGCGGCCCCACCGCCCCTCGCCGGACTGATACATGGCTGCGGCGAGTACGAAGTCGCTATCGCCGGAGATGTCGGCCCCGGCGAACAGGGCTTCGGCCTCGTCCTGACGCCCGGCGGCGGCGTGCAACCGTGCGGCCTCCAGACGCGCCCAGGGGTCGCCCGGGGCCAATTGCAACGCAACCGCGTACCAGCTGGAGGCGGCGGCGACATCGTGGCGCTGGGCGGCCAGCCAGCCGCGCGCTTTGGCGGCGGCGGAGCGCACATCGGGCGCGCCAAAGCGTTCGCCCTTACGGCCCTGCGGGCTTTGCAAGAACGCTTCGATACGCTCGCCGTCGCCCCCCAGCTCAAAGGCCGTCAGCAGACCGACAAAGGCGGGGCCGTTCTCGGGCGCGATCTCCAGCGCCTCGGCATAATAGCGTTGGGCGTTGGTCCAGTGCTTCATGTCCAGCGCCAGCTCGCCGCGCAGCAAGGACAGCTCCGCGCGCTGTTCTTCATCGGCGGGTTTGATATCGGCGAGGAGCTGGCGGGCGGTGTCGAACTCGCCAAAGGATTTGGCGCGCCGCGCATCTTGCATGTCCGCCCAGAAGGAGACGCTGTCGAGCGCCTTGATGAAGTCCGCGCGGTTTTCCGGATCGCGGCGGATGGCCTGGCGCAGCAACTCCGCAGCCTCGGAGAATTGCTCCTGACGGCCACGGACAATCCCCAGTCCCGCCAGGGCGCCGGCATCTTGGTCGTTTTCCTCCAGCGCGGCGGTGAAGCTCTGCTCCGCGGCGGCGATGTCGCCAGCCTCCAGATGCCCGTAGCCTTCACGGCGCAGCATCGCCACCAACGCCTCGCCCTGGGGGTTGCGCACGCTCTCCAGCCGGGCCTGGATCTGCGCGTCATCCGGCCTCAAAGCGAGGTATTCCTCGAACAGCGTGGCGTCTTCGGGCCGCGCGCCGAGCCACAGCAAGCCGTCGCGCATGGCGTCGAGGGCGTCTTTGCGGATGGCGGGTTGGCCCGCCAGAGCGTGCATTTGGCGCAGGCCCGCCCGGCGGGTGTCTTCGCGATAGCTGAGCACCGTCGCCAAAGCGAGAGCAAGATCAGCCGCTTGCGGCTCGCCACGCGCCAGGTTTTCCAATCCGCGTCGCGCTTCCAGCCAACGCGCTTCCAAGCCCGCCATGGTGAGGTAGTACTCAATGGCGAATTGGCGCGGTGCGGCGACGCCGCTAAACACGCGATCATAGACACGCACCGCCGCGTCATAGTCTCCGGCCGCGGCGAGGCGGCGCGCCTCTTCAATCTGGCGCGCATCCAAGGACGCGGCGTCGATGTCGGCTTTCAGGCGGTCCGCTTCGCTTTGAGCGCCGGGCAGGCGTTGCAAGCTCAGCAAACTGGCCCGCGCGCCGGGCAAATCGCCCCGGCGCAGGTGCACCACGCCGAGCTCATACAGCGCGTCAATGCTGTCGGGATCGCCATCGAGCACCCGGGTAAGCGATTGCAGCGCCAGATCCAGACGGCCTTCCTGCGTCCAGAAGCGCGCTTGCTCCAGCAGCACCGCTTCGGTGCTGGCCTCTGGCGGGCGCGCGCCATCGGGCTGGGCGAAAGCGGGGCTGGTCGCCCAGACAGTGATGGCGAGGCTGAAAGCCAGGAGCGCGCCACGCGCCCGCGGGGCGGGGGCGTGCGCTGTCGTCTTGGGGGTCATGTGATGCGCCATGCGTCGCCCTTTCCCGCTGCGGCCGTCGCCGGCCACGCCGCGGTTACGAGTCGGAGTTCAAAGTTTTCGCGAGGTTGTCGTCGTGCTCAGCAAGCTTGCGGGCCCGGCGGCGCAAAACGCCGACGCCGCCCAGCAGCATCAACGCCGTACTCGTGACCAGGGCGCCGTTGAGAACCATGACGTTCTCCGACAACCACCACTGGACATGCGTCACAGGCGGCAGACGCCCCACATGATACGGACGCGCCACGAGATAGGCCGAGATGTCGCTGTCGGTGACCGTAATCAGATCGCCTTGCACCTCGGCCGCGCGCGTCGGCGAGCGCAGCGCCCGCGACACCTCCAACAAGCCGTCGCCGGTGGAGGCCATCATCGCGACCACCGTGCGGCGCGCTTTGAGGGGCGATTCATAGCTGGTGAGGATGCTCGAAAGGGACTGCATGGGTGCGGAGATACGCGCCGGGCCGTCCAGCCGATCGCTCGCCGCGCTGGTGAACGCGCCCAGCAGCTTTTCCGGTCCGCGGCGGGTTTGGATCTCCGCGATGTCGCCGGAAAAACGTACCGGCGCCGCGTCGGCCCAATCCGCAAAAAGCGGTTGGGAGTCAAACGTGCCGATGAGCAGGATGTCGCGATCGGCCGCGGCGCGCACATCGCCGGGAAACAGGATTTCGACCCGCGTGCCCGGATAACCTGTTTTGGCGCCGAACAGGCCCATCAGCCCGAAAAGCGCTTCCAGATCCGCCTCACGGAAATCAGGCGACAGCACCACGGCGGTTTCGCTGAGATCCGCATACTTCGTAAACGGAAAGCCGGACTGCGCCAGAAAGGCCAGGTTTGGCATCTGCGTGAAGCGGTGAAGTTTGGAGAAATCGGCGGTGGAATCCAGGTCGATGGCCGAGCGCAGTTCCCCAGGCGGTACGCCGCAGGAGGCGTGATCGCGCACCTGCAGATCGAAGTAAAACTGCAGCTGAGACTGCCCGTAAATCAGATAAGGCGGCAGCGCCACCTTCGCGCCGCGCCCCTGATCGCCACCCAAATTGGCCCCGGCGAAGTTGAGCCCGCGCGTGTGCGCGTTTAACGGCAGGGTTTCGACGAATTTGTCGTTGAGCAGAACGTCCAAGCGCGAGCGGCGCACATCGATCCATTGCTCGCCCGGGGCCCGATAGCGCACCCGCAGCTCCGCTTGACGGTGGCCCCAGGGGAAAAAGTCGGGCGCGGTCAGAAAGTTGACGCCCAGAACGCCGGGGGCGACGCCGCGCCCTTCCAGCTCCTGCGCGGCGGCCAATTCTCCAAGACGCACGGGCCGATCGGTGGGCACCCAACGCGGTGCATCATAGGCGCGGCGCTGGTCCACCTGCGGCGCTCGCACGGTGGCGGACTCGCGGCTGAACACTTGCGCGCCCAAGGACAGGGCGCGGGCGGCCTCGTTCAACTCCTCATCATTGCGGCCCATCACCAACAACAGGCGCGCGCGGCGGTTGACGGGGTTCTCCACAATCGCCAGCGATGGTCCGGCGATCCGCGGCGCGGCGAGACCGCTCACCGGCTCCTCCGGCGTCAGGAACACCACGGCGTCCGTCGCTGGGAGGCGATTGAACGACACAGGAAAGTCCGCCCCACGATAATGCGACTCCACGCCCCAATAGGACGCCGTGACCGCCGCCGCTTTGATCACGCCCGCAGAGGGGCGGCGCGAAAACACAAACGGCAGTTCCAAGGCCGTCGCGTCGCGCGGGTCAAAAAAGGGCCGCGGCAAATAGGACAAATCCGGTGGCAAGCTTTGGCGCCCGACGGTCAAAAACAATTGCGACGTGTTGGAAATTTGCGCCCACACGACCGCATCGTCTTCACACGCCGCATCCTCGCCGGAGCGTCGGGCCGTGAGCTGGAACACCACATTGTTGTCGGGCAGAAACAGATACGGATTGACGTCAAATTCCACGACCGCTTTGGAGCCGCTTAGCGGATTGAGGATGTGCGAATGCACCGCCTCGCCGTTGAGTGAGATGGTCAGCTGACTGTTGGACGGATCCAGGTGCGGCGAATAGGCGACGCGAATCGCAAACCGCGCGGACACCACCGCTTCATCGGACCGCAGCGTGAAACCCACCCCGCGAGTGTTGGAGCTGCCTTGCAGGCGCAGCGGCTGCAGAATGCCGAAATCATCCAGCGACAGTGTGACATTGCGGTGTTCTGTCGATGTGTGGTGACCCGCAGCACCCGCGAGCGAAAGCGAGCGTGAGCCCGGCGCTTGCGCCCGCGCCCCGTCCACAATGAGCAATGCGCTGAGGCCGGCCACCGCCAGCGTCACCGCCGCGGCGCGCAGCTGAGCCCGGCGCGAGGTGCGCAAGGTGGTCTTCACCCAGTCCACCAAACCACCAATGGCGAGGCCCGCGTTCCTCATGGAGTCCATGAAGGAGCCCGTGCGCCATTGATCCCACGACGCCCAGGCGTTGGTGCGGCCGAGAATGACATTCGCCAACATTTGCTCTTGCTCCAAACTCTCTGCACGGATGGCCAGGCGCAGCTGATCGCCCTCGCGGCTCGCGTCTTCGACCTGTGCGTAGGCGTAATCGCGCGCGCCGGAGCGCATCTCGAGGCCGACAATCTCGTCGGCTTTGCCGGCGGGCAGCGCGCAATGCACCTCGCCCATGGAGGCGAGACGTGTTTGCACGGGTACGGCGCGTCCGTCCGTGCAATGCAGAACGGCGTCCAAGATGGCGCCGATGGGGGTGCGCTCACCGCGGCCTGGGCGCTCCACACCGACCGCAACCGTCACCAACAAAAACAGACAGCTGATGGCGGCCCAAAACACATTGAGCGCCGTGGTGGCGATATCATCTGTAGGCAGATTAAAGAAGGCGATGGCCGCCAGGCCGTAAATCATCGCCGCGATCATCACGGCCAAGAGGCCGATGTGCCATTTCAAAATGCTCCAATCCAAGCGCACCAGTCCGTCGGACGCGGCTTTGGAGGTGACGTTGAATTTGCCTTTGCGCGGCTGCAGGAATGTCATCAGCGTCGGGCGGATCAGGTGCAGCGCGAGCGCCGTCTCATAGACTTCGCCCCATAAGGGGTGGCGGAAGCGACCCTGCACGATGGTGGAGGAAATCGTCGCCACGATCAGATGCGGCAGCCCATAGGCGAGAACGGACCAGGCGGAGGCCTCAATCGTCCGTTGACCGAGGATCAAATAGGCCAAGGGCGCAATAAGAAGGATGAGGCGTGGCAACGGAAACATGAAATGAATCATGGCGTTGGCGTAACAGACGCGTTGCGCCAAACTGAGGCCGCGCCCGACAAACGGGTTGTCGAGCATGAAGATTTGCAGCATCCCGCGCGCCCAGCGCATGCGCTGGCCGATGTGCACGGACAAAGACTCCGTCGCCAAGCCCGACGCGAGCGGCTGGCGCAGATAGGCGGTGTCCCAGCCACGGCGTTGCAGCTTGAGCGATGTGTGGGCGTCCTCCGTCACCGTCTCAACGGCGATGCCGCCCACCTGCTCCAGGGCGGTGCGGCGTATCACGGCGCAGGAGCCGCAAAAGAAGGACGCATTCCAAAAGTCGTTGCCGTTTTGAATGAGGCCGTAAAACAGCAACCCTTCGTTGGGGACATCCGCGGCCCCTCGAAGGTTTTTCTCAAACGCGTCTTGATTGTAAAAGTAATGCGGCGTCTGGACCAAGGCGAGGTTGGCGTTGGCGATAAACCCGCCCACGGTCATCTGAAGAAAGCCGTTGGTCGGCACGTGATCGCAATCAAAAATGGCGATCAAATCGCCATCGGTTTTGGTCATGGCGTGGTTGAGATTGCCGGCTTTGGCGTGCTTGTTGTCGGGCCGATCCAGATATTCAACGCCCGCTTGCGCGGCGAAGTCGCGAAAGTCTTGGCGTTTTCCGTCATCGAGGATGTAGATCTTAAATTTGTCGGCCGGGTAGTTGATCTCTTTCGCCGCCAGCACGGTGGCGCGGACGACCGACAAATCCTCATTGTACGTCGGAATATAGATATCGACCGTGGGCCAGAGGTTTTGATCGTTCGGCAGCGGTGTCGGCTTGCGGTCGCGCATGGGGATGGTGGAGGTGAAGCTCAGCACCAGGACCACCCACAAATACAGCTCGGCCACGAACATGGTGATGCTGATGGTCCCGCTGAGCAGCGTGTCGGTGTTCAGCGTTTCAGTCGCGCGCCAATAGATGTAGCGGGTAGAGGCCAGCGCCGCCAAAATCGCGACGAGGACCCGGCCCGTCGGCGTGCGGTGCAGGCTCACCATTAGGGCCGCGCCCACCAACACGACGCCGAGAAGCGCTTGCTGCAGCGCGGTCAGCGGCGTGATGACGACCAACGCCGCCAGCGCCAGCCCGAGCAGCGCCGTGGGCGTCGCCCAATCAAGCCGCGGCATTGGAACGCACCGAAGCGGGTTGAGCAGCGCTGTCCGGCGTCGCGGCGTTCGCGCGATCCTCCACCGCTGCGGCGTCCCGGGCGAACAGGGGCGCTTGCAGCCGCTGCGCCAGGGCGTTGATGTCACGCGCGCCCTGACTGTGTTCGCTCGCGGCCGGCGCCAGAACCGCGCCGTCGGCCGCCGCGTCGGCGATGGCGGCGTCGGCGACGATCCGGCCGAGATGATGGTCGCCGAACAAATCTTGGACGAGCGTATCGACATCGCGCGACAGCGCGCGGCGTGGATCGAACTGGTTCAGGCACACAAGGGGAAGTGCGACGGGCCCGGCCCCTTCATCGCCCTCGGCTGGTTTGGTGAGGGCGCTGGCGCTGAGCAAGCTGGCGGCGTCCGCCCGCATCACGAGGAGCACGACAGGCCCGTCCTCCCCGCTCCGCAAGACCGCGGCGGGTTGCACGCCCATATCGACGACGACCAGCGCATCCGGGCGGGTCTCTTGCGCCCGTCGCGCCAGGGCGCCGGCTGCCTCGACGCTAAAGTCCTGGAGGGCTGCGACGATGAGATGAGCGCCCGCTCGCGCGCCCGTCTCCCACACCGCATCGGCGGCGGTGATCGCGCCGTCACCGTCGCGTTCAGCGAAAAACAAATCCAGATCAGCCTGGTGCGCGCCGGTGAGCAGCAGCGTCTCACGCCCGGCCTCGGCCGCGGCGGCCGCCAGGTGCGCGGCCACCGTGCTCGTACCGGCTCCGCCCCGCTGAGCGGTCACATAGAGTAACGCCATGCCAATGCCCTCAATCCGCGCGTCTGCATCGCCATGGTGCGCGCTTGGGGCAAAAAAACCTTAAACGGTCGCGGGTGCGTTGTTCATTGTGCGGTGCGGGAGGACGTTAACCCTTGCAGCAAACGTCGCGTCGGGCGCGCCGACGCGGGAGCCGCAGGGCGCTGGGAGCCC
This sequence comes from uncultured Caulobacterales bacterium, assembly GCA_964524065.1. Taxonomy (GTDB): domain Bacteria; phylum Pseudomonadota; class Alphaproteobacteria; order Caulobacterales; family Maricaulaceae; genus CAZADA01. The sequence goes on from CAZGCB010000030.1 coordinate 17,687, forward strand.
GGTGCGGCCGGCGTTTGCGCGACCACGCGCTCACCAGCGCGGGTTTGTCCGTCCAGCATGCGCAGACGTGCGGCGGCGGCGTGGGCGCGCGATTGGCGGCGGCAATCGCGAAAGGCGTGCTGCTCGCTGAGCAGGGCGGCGGCGGCGGTCGGGCGGGCGTTAGGCGACGTCATGGCGAACCTCAAGCATTGGCTGACAGCGCATGGTGCGGCGCCGCGAGCGCAGGCGATCATTTCGTTTCGCGACGGCTTTGTTGGGCCGGTCGCCGGCGCTGTGTCCCTCGCAAGGCGTGGGCCAAACCGGCCGCCGCCCAGCAAATCCAGGGGAAGGCGTCGCCCTCACGCGCCGCGCCGGTCGGGTCGAGCGGCGCAAAACGCAGCATGCGCCTTCATTTGCGTCCCGATGCGGCGCCATTCGTGCACGTTTGTGGGCGTAGTCTGACGGTCGACAGGCGCTGGAGCGCCCGATGCCGAGACAGGGAAACTGGGGCGCCAACCCCGGCGCAAGAGCTGATGCGTATGATGTTCCGTTTTCGCTTCGCCTTCGCACAACGACTGGCGGCCTGTGTGGTGATCCTCTGCGCGCCGTTGGGAGCGGCGGCTGATTTTGCGCGCGACTGGCGGGTTTATAAGGCGAACTTCCTCACCGAGGATGGACGCATCATCGACACCGGCAATGACGGCATCTCTCACACCGAGGGCCAGGGCACCGGCATGCTGTTCGCCGCCCTCGCCGATGATCGCGCCGCCTTCGACGCCATGTGGGCCTGGACGCAAGAACATTTGGCGCGTCCCGATGCGGTATTCGCGTGGAAGTGGGATCCCGCGTCCGAGCCGCGCGTGCCGGATCTCAACAACGCCACCGATGGCGATTTGCTCATCGCTTGGGCGCTGCTGGAGGCGTATGCGCAATGGGGCGAGGCGGCCCATCGCGAGGCGGCGCAGGCCATCGCCGCCGCGCTGGAGGCCCAGGCCGTGCGCCGCGGGACGGGCTTTGTCGCGCTGAAGCCGGCGGTGGAGTATTTCGCGCTAGAGGACGGGATCGTGCTCAACCCGTCTTACTATGTTTTTGCAGCCCTGCGGGCCTTGGCGGAGCGGACCGGCCGGCCGCTGTTTGCGGACTTGTATCGCGATGGACTGCTTCTGCTGGAGCGCGCCGCCTTTGGCGCGGAGGCTCTGCCGCCCGATTGGATGACGCTGAGCGATGCCGGCGAGATGGCGCTGTGGGACAAGCGTCCGCCGCGGTTCGGCTATGAGGCCATTCGCGTGCCGCTTTATCTCATTTGGGCCGGCGAGTGTGACGTCCCGGCCGTGGCGCGGGTGAAGGCGGCCTGGGATCGCCGCGCGCCCGCGGGCGCGCCGCCGCCTTCCTTTATCGATTTCACGGGGGCGGAGATCCCCGGCTATCGCGCCTCGGCCGGCTTTCTCGCCGTGCGCGCCCTCGTGGACGCGTGCTCAGCTGGCGAGATGTCGGGCGCCGGCGTGCCGGCCCTGTCCTATGGGGAAGACTATTATGGCGCGAGCCTGGTGATCTTTGCGCGTCTGGCCGCCATCGCGAATGGATGGGAGCGCTGAGCCGGCGGGGCTTTTCACCCTCGGCGGGGCGGCGTATTGACGGCGGTCATGGCCGTTTCGGAAAGCAAACTCACCCAAGTCGTCGATCGCTTTGAGCAGGTGGAGGCCCGTATGGGGGCCGTCACCGACGCCGAAGAGATCGTCCAGCTGTCCAAAGAGCACGCCCGCCTTGCGCCGGTGGCCGATGCTGTGCGTCGCCTGAAGGCCATGCGTCAGGAGATTGAGGACCTGGCGGCCCTCAGCGCCGATGATGGCGCTGATGCCGAAATGATCGCCATGGCCGAGGAGGAGGGCCGCGAACTGCGCGCCCAGCTGCCAGAGCTGGAGCGGGAGGTGCAGCTGCTGCTGATCCCGCGCGACAAGGATGACGACGCTAATGTGATCCTGGAAATCCGCGCCGGCACGGGTGGGGATGAGGCGGCGCTGTTTGCGGGCGATTTGCTGCGCATGTACCAGCGCCACGCCTCGGTGCATGGCTGGCGCATTGAGGTGGTGTCCGAAAGCTCGGGCGATGCCGGCGGCTATAAGGAAATCATCGCCAATGTCGGCGGCGAAGGCGTGTTTGGCCGCCTGAAATGGGAAAGCGGCGTGCACCGCGTGCAGCGCGTGCCGGCGACCGAAAGCCAGGGCCGCGTGCACACTTCCGCGGCCACCGTGGCGGTGCTGCCGGAGCCCGAAGATGTCGACATCGAGGTGCGCAATGAGGACATCCGCATCGACACCATGCGCGCCTCCGGCGCGGGCGGGCAGCACGTCAACACCACGGATTCGGCCGTGCGCATCACCCACATTCCCACCGGCATCGTAGTGACCAGTTCAGAAAAATCCCAGCACCAAAACCGCGCCATCGCCATGCAGGTGCTGAAGACGCGCCTCTATGACATGGAGCGCGAGCGCGCCCAGACCGAACGCGCCGATGCGCGCAAATCCCAAGTCGGCTCCGGCGACCGCTCGGAGAAAATCCGCACCTATAATTTCCCGGAGAACCGCGTCTCCGATCACCGCATCAAACTCACCCTGCACAAGCTGTCGCAAATCCTGGATGGCGAGGGCTTGGACGAGGTGATCGACGCCCTCGCCTCTGAGGACCAAGCCGCCAAACTCGCGGCCATGGAGGAGGGGTGACGCCCGTCAAAAGGCGCAATGACGCGGCGCATCAAAGGGGGCATGGTGCCGGCGTTTGAGACGCTTAGGACACGCCCATGACCCTCGCTGACGCCCCTGCTCCCGCCGCCGCCGAGCGCACCCAGATCTATGAGACGTTCCGTGTGGAGCAGGACGGTCCGGTCGCCACTCTCACCTTGTCGCGCCCGCAAAAGCGCAACGCCTTGGCGCGGTCCTTTTGGATCGATCTGCCGGCGGCGGTGAAAGCGCTGTCGGACGCCGGCGAGACGCGCGTGCTGATCATCCAGGCCGAAGGGCCGCACTTCACCGCGGGCATGGACATTTCCGTGTTCGCCGAGGGGCCGCTGAATCCGGAAAGTTCGCCCCAGCGCGAAGCCTTCATGACGCAAATCCATGAATTGCAGGACGCGTTCACCGCCCTGGAAAAGGCGCGCTTTCCCGTCATTGCGGCGGTGCAGGGCTATTGCCTGGGCGCGGGGGTGGACATGATCACCGCCTGCGATTTGCGCTATTGCACCGCCGATGCGAGCTTCCGCATCGAAGAAATCAATATTGGCATGACGGCGGATGTGGGCACCTTGCAGCGCTTGCCGAAAATCATCCCCGAAGGCCTGGCCCGCGAGTTGGCCTATCTTGGCGACACCTTAGACGCGCACCGGGCAGATCGCATGGGCCTTGTCAATGGCGTGCTCCCCGACACGACGGCGCTCCAAGCGCACGCGCTGGAGGTGGCCCGCAAAATCGCCTCCAAGCCGCCGCTGGCGATTACCGGGACAAAACAAGCGCTGAACTACGCCCGCGATCACTCGGTGGACGAAAGCCTCGCCCAAATGCGGTTGTTGCAGGCGTCGATTTGGAGCCCCGCTGATATGATGGAAGCGTTCAGCGCGCGCGCGGAAAAGCGTGATGGGACGTATGTCGCGCTCGCCAAGGCTCCGACATTTCGCACCGATGGCGACGACTGACGCTGCAGGCCTCGCCGCTTGAGCAGCCTTCGCTTTCGTTCCGCCGCCTCCGTTTAAGGACACGCCCCATGCACGTCACCGACGCGATCATGCACCGCATCTCCACCCGCGCCTTCCTCGACAAACCCGTCAGCGAGACGCAGGTGCGCGAGGTTCTCGACATCGCCCGCTATTCACCCTCCGGCGGCAATCTCCAACCCTGGCGTGTCGATGTGGTGATGGGCCCCGCGCGCGATCGCTTGATCGCGGCCGCCGCAAAGGATTTGGAGGGCAATCCCTTCGCTGGCGAGGGGGAGTTGGCGATCTACCCGCCCAAGCTGTGGGATCCCTATCGCACGCGCCGCTTTGAGGTGGGCGAGGACATGTACGCATTGCTCGGCATCGCCCGCGAAGACAAGACGGCGCGCCTGCTGTGGCTGGCGAACAATTACAAGTTTTTCGGCGCGCCAGTGGGCTTGTTCTTTTCGCTCGATCGCCGGTTCGACAAAGGGCAGTGGACGCATTTGGGCATGTTTATGCAGACGCTGGCGCTTGTCGCGGCTGAAAAAGGCCTCGCCACATGTATGCAAGAGGCGTGGAACGCGCAGGCTAAAACCGTGTCGACGTTTTTGGGCCTGCCGCAGGAGCAACAGCTCTATTGCGGCATGGCGCTTGGCTACGCGGACCCGCAGGCCGCCGTGAACACGCTGCGCTCCAAGCGGGCGGATGTGGATGAGTTCACAAGCTTCCACACCAACTAGCGGGCGGCTGGCGCTGGGTTTTTTTGACAAAAGATGACAGCGTCCCGTCGGGGCGCTAACACCCGCGCTGACCGTCACGGTGCGGCGTCCGCTCTGTCCCTCGAGCGGGGACGCCCGCGCTCCCACCCCCGCGTTGAACGCGCCGCGTCACCGCCCCGCAAGGAGATGTTCCATGTTCGATCTCACAGGAAAACGCGCGCTGGTCACCGGCGCCACCGGAGGGCTCGGCGCTGAGATCGCCAAGACGCTGCATGCCCGCGGCGCCAGCGTCGCGCTGTCCGGCACGCGGGCCGAACGCTTGCAGGCTTTGGCCGGCGAGCTGGGCGGGCGCGCGCATATCGTGCCCGCCAATCTCAGCGAACCGGAGGAGGCCGACGCCCTGGTCGGGCGCGCGACAGAGGCGTTGGGCGGCCTCGATATTCTGGTGGCCAATGCCGGGATCACCCGCGACGGCTTGCTGATGCGCATGAAGGATGAGGATTGGGAGTTGGTGCTGCGCGTCAATCTTGAGGCCTATTTCCGCCTCGCACGCGCCAGCTTGCGCGGCATGATGAAGCAGCGCGGGGGCCGCATCATCGGCATCACCAGCGTGGTGGGCGTCACCGGCAATGCGGGGCAAACCAATTACGCGGCGTCCAAAGCGGGCATGATCGGCTTCACCAAAGCCCTCGCCCAAGAAGTCGCCAGCCGCCAGATCACCGCCAACTGCATCGCGCCGGGCTTTATCGAATCACCCATGACCGATGCCCTGAATGAGCAACAGCGGGAGGCGATCTTGACGACCATTCCCGCCCAGCGCTTGGGCGTGGGCGCGGAGATCGCGGCCGCCGCCGCCTTCCTCTCCAGCGAAGAGGCCGGCTATATCACCGGTCAAACGCTGCATGTGAATGGCGGCATGGCGATGCTCTAACGCACCGCGGGGCGCCCGCTTGCTCGTCAGCCAGGCGAAAGGCGGCTTGGCCTGGCTTGAGTAAGTGTGCTACCTCGCAGCGTTCTTGGGATTTCGTCCGTGCGCAGCGGGCGATTTTTCTTTCTCTTCCTGACGGCGCCGGGCGCCGGCTCAAAGTACAAGAGGGCAACATGGCCGATTCCGCTGAGATCCTTGCGCGCGTTCAAAAGATCGTCGTCGAGCACCTGGACGTTGAAGAAGACAAGGTCACCGAAAAGGCGAGCTTCATTGATGATTTGGGCGCGGACTCCCTCGACAATGTCGAATTGGTCATGGCCTTTGAAGAAGAGTTCGACATCGAAATCCCCGATGACGCGGCCGAAAACATCTCCACCGTCGGCGACGCGGTGAAGTTTATCGTGGAAAAATCCGCGTAAGCGTCATGACCCGTCGTGTTGTCGTCACAGGGTTAGGTCTGGTCACGCCGCTGGCGAGCGGCGTGGAGGCCAGCTGGTCACGCTTGGTGGAAGGGCGCTCCGGCGCCGGGCCCATTGAGGGTTTTGAGACCGAGGACCTCGCCTGCCGGGTCGCGTGCCATGTACCGCGCGTGGACGGTAAAGGCGGCGGCTCGGCGGATGACCCCACATCCTTCGACCCCACTGCGGTGGTCGAAAAGCGTGAAATGCGACGCATCGACGATTTTATTCTCTACGCTTTGGGGGCCGCCGATCAGGCGGTGAAGGACGCGGGCTGGCAGCCTGAGGATGAGGCCGCGCGCCAGCGTACGGGCGTGTTGTTCGGCTCCGGCATTGGCGGTTTGCAAACCATCTATGATGCGTCGATCACCCTGAAGGAGCAGGGCCCGCGCAAGCTCCGCCACTTCGTGCTCCCGGCCATGCTGATCAATCTCGGCTCCGGCCACATCTCGATGCGGTATGGCTTTAAGGGCCCAAACCACGCCGTGGTGACGGCCTGCTCCACCGGGGCGCACGCCATTGGCGACGCTTCGCGGCTTATCGCCCGCGGGGATGCCGACGTCATGGTGGCGGGCGGCGCGGAATCCGCCATCACCCGTCTGGGCATTGCGGGGTTCATCGCCTGCCGCGCGCTGTCCACCGGGTTCAACGACACGCCGCAAAAGGCGTCACGCCCCTATGACAAGGATCGCGACGGCTTTGTGATGGGCGAGGGCGCCGGCGCGGTGATCTTGGAATCACTGGAGCACGCCCAGGCGCGCGGTGCGAAAATCTACGCCGAAGTGAAGGGCTATGGCCTGTCCGGCGACGCCTACCACATCACCGCCCCGGCGGAG
>CAZGCB010000031.1:0-14184 GCA_964524065.1 uncultured Caulobacterales bacterium
GCCGGCTGCGAGGGCGTGGACGAGGGGGCGTGACGCCGCGCGGCGCGCATTGCCTCCGCCTCATGGCGCGCCCATCTCTCTACCATGAGCGACGCCGTCACCGCACCTCCGGCCAACCTCACCATCTATTATGATGGCGAGTGCCCGTTCTGCACCGGCTATGCGCGGCTGGTGCGGCTGCGCGAGGCGGCGGGGCCCGTGGCGCTGATCGATTGCCGCAGCGAGGACGCCCAGGCCGAGCGTTTGGCTGTGGGTGACTATGCGGGCCTTGTCGATCCCGTCACCCATCAGGCCTTCGCGCCGGACACGCCGCCCCTCGATTTCGATGCGGGCTTTGCCGTGATCCATGGCGGGCGGCTCTATACCGGCGCGGCGGCGGTGCATCATCTGGCGCTGCTGACCAGCCCGGTGGGCGTGGTGAACCGCCTCAATGCCTGGCTGTTTCGCCATCCGCGTTTCACCCGCGCGAGCTACCCCATCCTCAAGGCGATGCGCAATCTCGCCCTGCGGCTGATGGGCAAGCCCAGCTGGAAGGCGCAGCGCGCCGAGCGCATCGCCGCGGCGGAGTAGGGCGCAAAGCGCCTCGCGCCGCGCGCGCATCATGCTAAGCCGCGCGCATGAGCGCATTCCCCACCTTCACCCAGGCCGACTTCATCGCCGCCACCGGCGTCTCGCCCGACACCGCCGCCCGGTTTGAGGCCTGGCGTCAGCTGCTGGTGAAATGGAACAAGCGGGTGAATTTGGTCGGCCACACCACCTTGGCGGACTTCTGGCGCCGCCACGCCCTCGACAGCGCGCAGCTTATAGCCGTCGCCCGGCAGAAGCGGGGGGAGGCGCTGGCGGACGCGACGTGGCTCGATCTGGGCTCCGGGGCGGGCTTTCCCGGCTTGGCCGTTGCTCTGATGCTGGCTGACAACACGCGGCCTGTGACGCTGGTGGAATCCAACAGCAAGAAGGCGTCCTTCCTGCGTGAGGCGGCCCGCGTCGCGGGTGTCGCCGTGACGGTGAAGGCCGAGCGCGCCGAGGCTCTGGCGCCCGCGCAAGCAGACATCCTCGCCGCGCGCGCCTTTGCGCCCTTGTCTGATCTGCTGTCGCACATGCACAGGTTGGCGAAACCGGGAGGCCTTGGCCTCTTCCTCAAAGGGCGAGACGCCCAACGTGAAGTGGAGACGGCGCGACAGTCTTGGGAGTTCACGCTCGATACGACGCCCAGCGTCGCGAGTCCTGACGGCGTTGTGCTGTGCGTGCAAAGCTTAGGCGCGAGCCAATGAAGGCGCGGCGATACACTTCACGCCAGGCTATCCCGATTTGGTACAGAGAAAGTGTTACCAACTTCCTAACAGCCTGACTTGCGATTCAATAGTTTTTCACATAGGTTTCTCTGCAGGAAGCCGGGTGCATGTCCTACGCTGCGTCAGACGGCGAGCGCGCCTTGGCTGGGTTTCGGTGTGTGTGTCCCCAAGGGAAGGCCGGCGGATATGGCGGCCTTTTGGCAAATCAGCTTACCCGTCGGCGACTCAGCGCGCGCCAGAATGGCGCGCCTTGGAAGGAGAGACGGGGATGACCACTGCAACGGATGGCGTGCGCGCCATCGCCATCGCCAACCAGAAGGGCGGCGTGGGCAAAACCACCACCGCCATCAATCTGGGCGCGGCCGCCGCGGCCATGGAGCAGCGGTGCCTCATCATCGATATGGACCCGCAGGGCAACGCCTCAACCGGCCTTGGCATCAAGAAGGCCGAGCGCACGGTGACCACCTATGAGGTGTTAATGCAAGAGGCCGCCATCCTGGATGGCATCCTGGAAACCGGCGTGCCGGGCCTCGACATTCTGCCGGCGGTGGCCGATTTGGCTGGCGCCGAGGCCGAAGTCCTCAATGAGGAGCGCAAGCATTATCGCCTGCGCCGCGCCATTGAGCAGCTCAAAGCCCACATCGCCGAGGGCAAAGCCGCGGACTACAAATACATTTACATTGACTGCCCGCCCTCGCTGAACGTGCTGACGGTCAATGCGCTGACGGCCAGCGATACGGTGCTGATCCCGTTGCAATGCGAGTTCTTCGCGCTCGAGGGCATCACGCAAATGTCCCAGACGGTGAATCTGGTGCGCCAGAACCTCAATCCGAGCTTGGGCTATGAGGGCGTGCTCCTCACCATGGTTGATGGCCGCAACAACCTCGCCAAGGAAGTCGAGGCCGATGTGCGCGCCCACTATAAAGATGTGGTGTACGACACCGTCATTCCACGGAATGTCAAAGTGGCTGAAGCGCCCGCCCACGGACTGCCGGTGATCTTGTATGACCGCACCTCCGCCGGGGCGCAGGCGTATCTCAATCTCGCACGCGAAGTCTTGCAGGCCGACGGGGTGCTCGCGGCCGCGGCGTAGTCTCAAGCGACTGTCGTCGGTCCGCGCCAAGCACAGGCGGGTCGGCGGGGCAGGGCAGAGGGAGTCCGCACGGACTCCCTTCTGACTCCAGAGGAAGGAACAGGATGATGGCCGCCACCAAACCTCGCCGTCTCGCCCGCGGACTGGCTTCCCTCATCGGGGAGCCGGACGAGGGCGTCTCGCGCGCAGAGCGCGTGGCTGTCCTGGCGTCCACCTCGGAGGGCGCGAAGGCCGATGGCGATCGTCCGCAAACGGCGGCGATCAGCGCCATTCATCCCAATGCGGATCAACCGCGGCGCTATTTCGACGATAAGGAGCTGGAGGAACTCTCCCTCTCCATCGCGGAGAAGGGGGTGCTGCAGCCCATTCTGGTGCGTCCGCATCCGAGCGAAAAACAAGCCTTCCAGATTGTCGCGGGCGAGCGCCGCTGGCGCGCCGCCAAGAAGGCCGGGCTCGACATCGTTCCGGTACTTGTCCGACCGCTGTCCGACCGCGAGGTGCTGGAGATCTCCATCGTGGAGAATGTTCAGCGCACGAATCTGAATCCGATTGAGGAGGCGCGCGGCTATAAGGCGCTCATTGATGATTTCGGCCACAAGCACGAAGACGTGGCGCGCGTTGTCTCCAAAAGCCGCTCGCACATCACGAACGCGCTGCGGCTTCTTCAGCTGCCGGACAGTGTCGTAGACATGATCGTGCAGGGCAAACTGTCCGCTGGCCATGCTCGCGCCATCGCCTCGGCCCGCGATGTGGAGGAGTTGGCGGACAAAATCGTCCGCGGCAAGCTGTCCGTACGCGAAGCAGAGGCTCTCGCGCGCAATGTCAGCGAGGAGGGGAGTGTTGGACCGTCCCCATCCGGTTCTGCTGGCCGCCGACCTTTGGGCAAGGACGCCATGACGATGGAGTTGGAGCGGGCCGTGGCCGTCGCCACCGGCGTGCAGGTGGACATCAAGCGCAGCGGCAATGATGGCGGGGAAATTCGCCTGCGCTTCGCTCAGCCGGATCAGCTCTTAGAAATCTGCCGCCGCCTGCAAGGCGGGCTGTAGCGGCGCCGGCTGGCGCGGGGCCAGCCGATCCGTTGGCGTGGCACGCAAACATAGCACCGCTCGCCAGTCCTGCGGCCCGTGCGCGCCGGACATGTGAGAGCCGGGCGAGAAGGGGGTCTACTTCACGTCCGTCTGTTGCGGCTCAGCGTCCGCTGCAGATCCCGCAGTGCGCGCCCCTCGGCTCTTGGGATGCAGCTGCGCCAGGCGCAACGCGCCCGCCAGCAGCAGGATCGACACCGGCAGCACCAAAAGCTGCACCGCACCCTGCAGCGATAAATTGGGCCCTTCGGAGTGGAACGTCTCCAGGGCCATGCGCAAAAACAGCACAAACAAAATGACCAGGATCACTTCGGCCAGCGTCTGCTTCAGTTCGCCAATATGATCCACATGCAGCCAGTCCGGCAGACCCAGCTCCTGATGCGTACGCTCCGGCCGCACGAAAAGGCCGTAGAGGCCATAGCCGAAATACAAAAACACCACCGCGATGAGAAACCGATCCAGCGCGCCGATCAGATGCACCATGGTCGCATCGCCGGCTGGCATGTCGCCGCGCGCATGCCCATCGGCGAAGGCGATGGCGGCGAAGCCCTCATAGGTGTGCATCAGGCCGAGATAAAACATCAGCCCCGCCCCAAACCAGGAGGCGAGCACGGCGATGAGCGTGGACACGCGCGTGGCGGTGAACAGCCAGCGTTCAATGGTGTTCCAATTCATCGCAGTCGATCCCTGCGGTCGTGGCGTCGGCGGACATAAAAGATATCGCGCAGGTGGGCGCCGCCGAGGGGGTTTGAAGCGGTGGCGCGCAGGTTCCTGCTGCGGCAAACCGACGCGCTCAACCGGGGCCGCCCCGCACGCTGCGGCTCAGCGCTCCACCATCGGCGCGAAACGCTGTGCGTAGTGATGAAACTCGGCGTCATATTCGGACGCCGCGAGGATCACGCCGTCGCGAATCATAATCTCGCCGGAAGCAAACTCGGCGCAAATCCGCCGCCGCCGCCGAGCGGCCTCGTCCGCGGCGGTGGCGGCGTGTGGTTGAGCGGCTAGCGCAGGCGGCAGCGCGGCGACCGCGATGGCCGAAGCTGAGGTGAGAAAACACCGCCTGTGCATGTTCAAGCCTCCACTGTGCTCAAGGCATAAAAGCCCAACGCCATGGCGTTCAGCGTCGGATTGACGGAGCCGCCCCGGGGAAAAACGGCGCTGCCGGCCACAAGGACATTGTCATGGCCATAAAGGCGGCACCGGTCATCGACCACGCCGCCCGCCTCCAGCGGGCCCATACAAGCGCCGCCCATATGATGGTGGCCGCCGCCAAGAAAGACGTTCTCGTCTAAGAAGCTCTCCCGCTGATTGGTCAGCTTGAGGCGCGTTTGATCATGCGCGCCGAGATACTGCGCGAATTTCAGCATGGCCGACCAAATCCGGGCTCGTGTTGTGTGATCGACTCGGTAATCCAGCCGCAGAAGCGGCAGCCCGTCAAAGCCCGTTTCACTGGAAAGTGTGAGGCGATTGTCCTTTAGCGGCATCTGTTCATTGATGGAGGTGAGGAAGGACAGATTAGGGCGCTTCACCAGTTGCATGGTGTGGGACAGGCGTGGCCCGGCCACAGAGGCGCGATCGGCAAGGCCATATTTGGTTGCAATCACATAGTCGCCCGTGGGGGCTCGGAATTGCTCCGCATGGCGCGCGAATACAGACCCCGCGTCAAAAGCCACATGCGCTAACAGCGGATGCGGATGTTCGCACCAATAGCGGCCAATATTGTCGGACACGCGACGGGTGAGGGGGCTGCCCGCCGCGTCATGGATCAGCAGGATGCGGATGGTTTCTAAACATCCACAGGCCAGCACATAATAGTCGGCCTGATGCTGTTCGACGCGATCGTCCTTGGCCACGGAGACCGAGTCGAGGCGTGCGCCATTGAAGTTGAAGCGATCGAGGCGGCTGCCCGTATGGATGTCGATGCTTTGCAGCGCCTGTGCATGGTAGGTGTAGAAGTCGCCGCGTCTGAGGCCGCCCTCTGGTGCGATAAGCGGGCTGAGCTTGTAGGATTTGGGCGTATAGAACGGCCCGTCGGGCGGGGTGAGATCACTGTTGTCCTGAGGGTTCCAGGAGCCCGCAATCTCCAGATCGCGCGCCGCGCGGCCAAGATGGGGCTCCAAATCCGCTTTGCCGATCAGCCAATGGGGAGCGTCGGCTGCGAGGGGGTCGAAATCCTGCGGGTCCAGCGGATGGGAGTTGCCGCCCCACACCCATGTTGTGCCGCCCAAAATCGACATGCGCGTGGACGCGATCGGGTAGTAGGAATCGGGCCGGGCCAAGTTGCCGCCAGTGTCCACGCCCGTGTGTGCGGCGCCGCCGGCTTCCAACACGCACACCTCATGGCCGCGTTCTTGAGCAAACAGCGCCAGCGACAATCCGACTGGACCACCGCCGATAATGCACACACGCGCCATGAACGCCTCACCGCCGATACACGTCCCGTCAGATTATCTCGTATTGGTGTTCATCGCGACAAGGCGCCGTGATGGCAGCGCTGCTGATCATGCCGCCCAGGATTTTAGGATTCAGGCCGACAAGGCTCGTCAGTCGCGCGACCGCGCCGCGGCGGGATCCGGTGAGACGCGCGCCCGGCGCCAAGCCGCTCACCGCCCAGCCATTTGCGCCAGGGCCAGCAACATGCGCCCACACAGCGCCGCATCCGGCGCGCTGGACTGTTTCAGCGCCCGTTCGGTGTCAAACACGCGGCTCGCGGCCGCGTTGAGGCGCGTGTCGCTCCAGTGGCGCAATTGCGTTTTCAACGCCGCCCGGCGGGGCCCGAAAGCCGGCGGTCGCAGCCCGTTCAGCGCCTCATCGGCGCTCGCGCCGCCGACCATGGCCGCCTTGAGGCTCTGCAGCCGCGCCACGGCCCGCTGCACCGCGCGGCACACGCCCACAGGCGCGGCGCCCGCTTCCAAAGCGCGCAGAAAGGCCGCATCCGCCTCCAGGGCGCGGCCCTCCAAAGCGGCGGCGGCGATGGCGTCGAGATCAGCCGGCTCGGCCCCGGCGATCACCGCATCCACATCCGCAGCGCTGAGCGGTTCGCGTTGATCGCCGGCATAAAGCACCAGCGTGTCCAACGCGCCGCGGGCGAGGGCGCGATCGCCCTCCAATCGCGGGATCAAGGTGGCGCGGGCGTCCTCGCTCAGTGTGACGCCGGCCGCGCGCAGGGTGTCCTCCGCCAAGCGGGCCAAATCACGCGCCTCATCGCGATAGCAGGGCAGGGCGGCGGCCGTTTTCGCGCCCTCGAACGCTTTGCGGATTTTTGAGCGTGGGGTGAGTTCGCCAGCTTCTACAATCAGCCGCGCGGCGGGCGTGTAGGCGCCAGCGTCCAACGCTTTGAGCACGGCGGTGAGCGCTGTCGCCGCCGCATCACCGGTGATGGCGAGACGCACAGCGCGATCCCCGCCGCCAAAGCTCAACGCGCGCAGTTCATCTTCCAGGCGCGCCGGATCGCCTTTGATCTCGCTCTCATCCAGGGAGGCGAGGGCGAAGGGATCATCCTGGGCCACCCCGTAGCCCGTCAGCAGGGCCTTGGCCCGTTCGCGCGCGAGGCCGCGATCGGGCCCATAGACGAGCACGGCCCACAGCTTGGGATCGGGCGCTTTGGCGAAGGCGTCGGCCTTGGCGGCGGTGATTTTCATGGCCGGCGTGTCACACAGCGCGCAGACATAAGGCGCGGCTTAGCCCAGTGGCTCGTTGGCCACCGCGATGGTGATCACAGCGCGCAGCCGCTCCGCCGCGAGGTCCGCCGCGCGGACTTTGGCGTTCTCCTCCACCGCGATGGAGGCGTAGGGGTCCTCGCCAAACGCTGAGTCCCGCGGCACATCATAGGAGGCGGCGCCGCTCACACGCCCCCGATCCACCAGCTTGCCATCGCGCGATCGCACGAGGGCGTAGCGGACATTCAGCACCACTTCATACCGTGTGGCCACGTCCTGCGCCGTGATCCCGAATCCCGCGCGCCGTTCATCGACTTCCAAGGTCAGGGTGTAGAGCGGCTCCGCGTCGCCATAGGCGGCGAAACCGTCAATCACCGCTTGGCGCAGCAGATAGTTGGTCCGGCCGCTGCCTGTGACGACGTCCATCGCCGCCAGCTTTTGCGACGCACCGGTGCTGTGCGCGTAGATGGGCCGAAAGCCGCAACCCGCGACGCTGAGGCTGAGGCTGAGGCTGAGCAAAGCGGCGACGGCGATGCAGACACGCCCGAAGCGGGCGGATGCAAAGGGGGGAGGGCCAAACATCATTGGACCACGATATTGATGATCCGGTCGGGGACCACAATCACTTTCCGCACGGTTTTGCCCTCCAAGGCGCGCGCGACGCCGGGAATGTCGCGCGCTTGAGCTTCGGCGTCTTCGGCCGACAAGGGCGCGCCTTTGGCCGCCTCCAGCTCGCCGCGGCGTTTGCCGTTCACCTGAATGGGCAAAAGAACGGTGTCCTCCACCGTCAGTGCTTGATCCGCTTGCGGCCAAGGCGCGTGGGAGACAAAGCCCGTCCCGCCCAGGCGCGCCCAGCACTCCTCCGCCAAATGCGGCATGAAGGGCGCGATCAACCGCGCAAGGATCCCGCAAGCTTCAACGCGGGCGGCCCGCATGGCGGCGCTGTCCGCGCTTTCAGCTTTGCGCAAGGTGGAGACAAACTCATGCACATTGGCGACGGCGACATTGAAGCGGAACTGCTCCACGCCGTCGCTCACCGCGAGGATGGTTTTGTGCGCCGCCTTGCGCACGCCTAAGGCGTCGCCATCGACGCCGTCGGCAGCTTTCAGCGGCTGCAGCCCTTCGGCCGCCAGCAGCTTGGCGTCGGGCAGGGCGTCCACCACGCTCCACACCTTCTGGACGAAGCGCCACGCGCCCTCCACGCCGGCGGCGGACCATTCCACATCGCGCTCCGGCGGGCTGTCGGACAAGACAAACCAGCGCGCGACATCCGCCCCGTAATCGGCGACGAAGCTCTCCAAATCCACGACATTGCGCTTGGATTTGGACATTTTCTCCAGCACGCCGCGCTTCACTGGTGAGGCGTCAGACACGCGCACCGCGCCGCCATCCGTCAGCTCCACCTCATCGGGGGAGAGCCATTCGCCCTCCGCGGATGTGTAGGTTTCGTGGGTCACCATGCCTTGGGTGAACAGGCCGGCGAACGGCTCGGGGCTGTCCAGGTCTAAGAGGCCGCAATCCATCATGGCGCGGGTGAAAAAGCGGGCATAGAGCAGGTGCAGCACCGCATGCTCCACCCCGCCCACATATTGATCCACCGGCATCCAATGCTGGGTTGCGGCTTTGTCCACCGGCGCTTCGGCTTTGGGCGCGCAGAAGCGGGCGAAATACCACGAACTGTCGACAAAGGTGTCCAACGTATCGGTTTCCCGCTCCGCCGGACCGCCGCATTCGGGGCAGTCCACCTGCTTCCAGGTCGGGTGGCGCAAGAGGGGATTGCCGGGCTTATCGAAGCTGACATCCTCCGGCAGCGTCACCGGCAGCTGATCATCGGGCACCGGCACCACGCCGCATTTGGGGCAGCGGATCACCGGGATCGGGCAGCCCCAATAGCGCTGGCGAGAGACGCCCCAATCGCGCAGGCGGAACACCGTTTCGCCTTCGCCGGCCTCCAACGCCTCCAGCCGCTCAATGACTTTGGCCTTGGCCGCATCGATATCGAGGCCGTTGAGGAAGTCTGAATTGTAGATGGTTCCGGGGCCGGTATAGGCCTCGTCAGTGATGGCGTGCTCCTCGGCCTTCACATTGGGCGGCAGCACCACCGGCAGCACGGGCAGGCCATACTTGCGCGCGAACTCCAAATCGCGCTGATCACCGGCGGGGGAGCCGAAAATCGCGCCCGTGCCGTAAGTCGACAGCACAAAATTGGCCGCCCAGACGGGGATCTCCCAGCCGGGCACCAGCGGGTGCTCCACGCGCAGGCCGGTGTAATAGCCGAGCTTCTCCGCTTTCTCGATCGCTTCTTCGGAGGTGCCCAGCGCCGCGCATTTCTTCTGGAAGGTCTGCAGCTTGCGGTCTCTTTTCGCCAGCGCTTTAGCCAACGGGTGATCGGCGGCGATGGCGACAAAACTCGCGCCATAGAGCGTGTCCGGACGCGTGGGGAACACCTCAATGGCGTCATAGGGGGCGCCGGAAGCATCGAGCGCCGTTTTCGGGGGCGGGGTGGCCGCGGAAAATTTAAAGCGCACATTCGCGCCGCGGCTTTTGCCGATCCAGTGCGCCTGCATGGTGCGCACCTTCTCCGGCCAGCGATCCAACCCATCCAGCGCCGCCAGCAAATCCTCGGCATAATGGGTGATCTTGAAGAACCACTGCTCCAGCTCGCGGGTTTCCACGGGCGCGCCGGAACGCCAGCCCTTGCCATCAATCACCTGCTCATTGGCCAAGACGGTGTGATCCACCGGATCCCAATTCACCTTGGCGGCCTTGCGATAGGCCAGGCCCTTCTCCAGGAATTTCAGGAAAATCCGCTGCTGCTGTTCGTAATACTCCGGATCGCAGGTGGCGAACTCCCGATCCCAATCGATGGAAATGCCCAGCAGCTTCAGCTGCGCGCGCATGGCGTCGATATTGTCATAGGTCCACGCTTTGGGGTGGACGCCGCGCTGCATGGCTGCGTTCTCCGCCGGCATGCCAAACGCGTCCCAGCCCATGGGGTGTAAGACATCATAGCCCTGCATGCGCCGGGTGCGCGCCACGACATCGCCCATGGCGTAATTGCGCGAGTGGCCGACATGGATTTTGCCGGAGGGGTAGGGGAACATCTCCAGCACATAGGCTTTGGGGCGGGTATCGCCGGAGGCGGGGACATCCGCGGCCTTGAAGGCTTTGGCCTGCGCCCAGGCGGCGCGCCAGCGGGGTTCGACGTCTTTGGCGTTGTATCGGGCCATGGGAGATCAGCTTATGGCTGCGCGTTTCGGGAGCCGCACCCTAGGCTGATGTGAGCCGAAGGCAAACAGAACCCGTCTCGGTTTCCGCACCGACTTGACGGCGTCATCTCAAATGAGACATAAATGTCTCATGAGCGACACGACACGCCCAACAGCGCGCGACGCTTTGGTGGAGGCGGCCTTCGCCGTCTTCAGCCGCGATCCCAGCGCCTCCCTGTCCGCCATCGCCGAGCGCGCTGGCGTCGGCCGGGCGACGCTGCACCGCTATTTTGCGAGCCGTGAGGCGCTGATCCACGCGCTCGCACGCATCGCCATTGAGGAGATGGAGGCCGCCACGGAGGCGGCGTGCGCGGATGTCCCCACCCATGGCGAGGCCCTGCGCCGCACGCTGGAGGCGTTGATCCCGCTCGGCGATCGCCATGGCTTCCTGGCGCTTGAGCCGGTCGAGGATGATGCGCAAATCGCCGCCGCCTTTGCGGCGCAACAGCGCGAAACGCGGGCGGCGGTGGAGGGCGCTATCGGCGAGAGGGTGTTTGACGATCGCGTTCCGGCCGCCTGGATCGTCCAGGCCTATGATCATTTGCTCTACGCCGCGTGGGAAAGCGTGCGCGCGGGGGAGGCGACGCCGACGCAAGCTGCGGCGCTCGCATGGCGCACGCTCACCACCGGATGCGGAGGATCCCATGACGCCTGATGTTGTCGATCGTCTCGGCGCTGAGATTGATGGTGCGTTTTTCATCATCGGCGCCGCCGTCTTCGCCATTGAGATGTTGAAGGCGCTATTCACCCGATCGCTGAAGGGGCGCAGCGTCCTCGACATGCTTGTCAGCGCGTCGACGCAGATCCCGAGCCTGCTGGCGCAAATCGTCATCTTCAGCCTCACCTATGCCGGCTATGTCTGGCTCAGCGAGACGGTGGTCGCTTGGACGTTTCCGATCACGGCGTGGACGATCCTGCTGGCCCTGCTGGCGGCGGACTTCGTCTATTATTGGGAGCATCGGGCCGCGCATGAGGTGCGCCTACTGTGGACCCAGCATGCGGTGCACCATTCCTCGCGCTTTATGAACATCATCGTAGGCGTGCGGTTCGGCCCGCTGGAGGGCGTTGCGGCGGCGCTGTTCCATGCGCCCCTGGTGCTGATCGGCTTTCCGCCGGCGCTGGTGTTTTTCGGCATGCTGGTCGTGCTGGTGGCGTACCAAACCTGGATCCATACCGAGCTGGTGGGCCGGCTCGGCCCGCTGGAGGCGATCCTCAACACGCCGGCCAATCACCGAGTCCACCATGGCTGCGACGACAAATACATCGACAAAAACTATGGCGGCATTCTCATCGTTTGGGATCGGCTGTTCGGCACCTATCAGCGCGAGGAGGAGACGCCGCGTTATGGCCTCAACCGCGATTTCGACAGCATCAATCCGCTGAGGGTGTGGTTCTCCGAGCTGCCGGGCCTGTGGCGTGATGTGCGCCAAGCACGCAGCAGGGGCGAGGTGTGGCGGCGCCTGTTCGGCCGTCCCGACTGGCGCCCGAGCGATTAGGCGCCCAAGCGAGTGGGCGAGGGGGGGCTGGTGGGTGAGGCTGTCGCGCCGCCCGCTGTGGCTCCCCTTTGAGGCTGGCCAATTGTCGGCCTAGCTCTGGGCCTGCTTGGCGGGGCTAATCACCCTCAAAGGAGGCCCGCCATGACCCAACGCGCCGCGCTTGTCACCAATGTGCTGGGCTATGCCGGCCCGCCGGCCGTGTCCGCGCTTTTGCAAGACGGCTACAGGGTTTTCGCCCATGACACAGCCTTCACCGACGCGGCCCCGGCGGCGGCGTTTATCGATGGTCGGGCGGGCATCACCCCCATATCCGACGCGGCGCCGACAAAAATCATCGAGACGGTGCTTCAACAGACCGACAGCCTGGCGGCGCTGGTGAGCAATGATCACTGGCCCCGGCCTATGATCTGGAAACCGCGCCGCTGGAGGCGTTAAGCGCCAATCTGGAGCATTTGGTCGCGTTCCCCTTCGCGCTGGTTCAGGCGGCCTTGCCTGTTTTGCGCCGGCAGTCCCAGGCCAATATCGTCTTGATCACGTCAAACCGCACCCGCTTGCCGCTGTCCGGCGGCGCTTTCGCGGATGCGGCGCGGGCGGCGGCCAACGCCTTGTTGCGTTCGCTGGCCATTGATTGCGCCGAGCATGGCGTGGTGGTGAACGCTGTGGCCCCGAATTTCCTCTATAGCGAGGCCTATTATCCCAACGCGATTTTCCTGGACACGCAGCGCGGGCGCGCCTGTGTGCGCGACGCCGTGCCGGTCGGCCGCCTCGCCGCGCCGGAGGAGATTGGCGAACTCATCGCCGTCCTCGCTTCGGTGAAGTCGCGGTTTTTGACCGGCGCGATTGTGGACTTTTCCGGCGGCTGGCCAGCGGGCCCGGCCCGGCCGTCTTGAGCCGCGCGGCGATCAGTCCAGCGTTTGGATTTTCAGGTCCCGAGCGCGGGTGAGGATCGAGTCCTCAATTTGGCGCGCGGTTTCAGGGTCCACCGACGCGTCAATCCAGCCGCCGAGGGAGGGATTGCGCACCTGCTTGAACAGATTGACGCTGATGGCGTCCGCGCGCAGGCGCGCATCAAGAATGTAGACGGTGGCTTTAAACCGCTCCTGCGGCGCCTGAGGGTTGGCGAACCAATCGGTGATGATCACACCGCCATACGGGTCGGCGGAGCTCAACGGCCAGAAATCCAACGTCTCCAGGCTGGCGCGCCACAAAAATCCATTCACGGCGATGGCCGCATCATCGTCATCATCGCGATCGCGGCGCACCACCACTGTGGGCTCCGAGGGGGCCCGCGCGGATTGCTGCGCGCTTTGACCCCCGCCGCAGGCGGCGGCGCCGATCAGGCTAAGACTGGCGACCATCAACAAGCGCACAAACATGCGTCGTTCTCCTCACGGCATTAAAACGTCGATCGAAATCATCCTCGCCGGCGCGTCCAGCGCGCGGGGTATATCACGCCGCCAGCCATCCGCCAGCCATGGGAAGCGGTGACACGCTGTGTCTTGTGCAGCACAGCACATATGAAAATTGCATTCCACGCGACGGAGTACAAGCGCGCGGCGCGTGAATATGCTGTAAGCGCGCGGCTGAAAACGTAAGCCGGCGTTGACGATAAGGTGGTGCGACGCGCCGTCGGCTATGCGGCGGCGCGTTAAGAAAGAGTTAGGCGTTTCAGTGGCGCTTGGACGCAGCGCTTGGGGGCGGCGCAACCATCGCCTATATTGGGCGGGTATTAAGGGTGGACCGGACGATGGTACGGGCGAGCACATGGGTGGGCATGGCGGTGGCCGCGGCGCTGAGCGCCGGTGCGGCGTACGCCCAAGATGCGCCCGCCGCACGCGATGCTGAGGCGGCGCCGAGCCTTGCGCAGCAATTGCTCGCGCCCGGCGTGACGGAGCATTACACCAAGGCCGATGAAGCGGGCGGGGCGCCGGCCTGGCATGAGATTTTCACACTCACGCGTGAAGGCGATGTGAGTTATCTGGCCGATCGCTCCTTCAGCTTCGACAACAGCCTGTTCGCCGCCGATGATGATCGCTCCTGGGGCTTCACCTTGGATGTGCGCGATGTGCATGGCGTCTTGGGCGAGGGTGAAACCGCCGAGGAAGTCTCCGCCGGAGCGTTTGTCAGTGTCGGCCCGCGGTTGCGTCTGGGCGGCGAGCTGCGGATGCGCGATTTGGAGCGCGACCCCCTATCCTGGGAGGGCGTGCAAGACACGCCGCAAATCAAGCTGCAGTCCGCGTTCCGCTTTTAGGGTCGCCATATCTGCGCTGCGGGCGCGTGCGGGCGCGCA
>CAZGCB010000031.1:14284-23686 GCA_964524065.1 uncultured Caulobacterales bacterium
CGCGTTCCGCTTTTAGGGTCGCCATATCTGCGCTGCGGGCGCGTGCGGGCGCGCAGCCAGTGCGTCCACCGCCGCCACTCCAACCACACCCACGTTCAGCACACGGGCCGCCGTCACGGGGGTGACCCCTCCCAACGCCATGACGGGAAGGGCCGCGTTCTGCGCCAGTCCCGCGAGACGCAAGACGCCGAGGGCGCGCCCGGCCGACGGGCTGCGTGAGGGGAAAACTGGCGAAACAAACGCCGCGTCCATGCCCGCCGCCGCTGCGCGCCGGATCGCTCGCGCATCATGGGCGGCGGCGGTGCGAATCCAATCGCGCCGCCAGCGGCGCCGCAGCCGCCGATCACCCAGAAAGCGTTGGGGAATATGCACGCCCGCCGCGCCCACGCGCCGCGCCAAATCGACGTCCGCCGCAATCAGCAATGTGAGGCCGCGCGCTCGCGCCAGCTGGGCGAGGGGCGCGGCCTGGGCGATGGCCCCGGGCTCACCGAAATGGCGATGCACCACACCGGCGCCGCGGGGCAGACGGGCTGCGGCCGCCAGCGAATCGGGCAGGCGCCCCGGATCGGTGAACAACCACAATCGCGGTAGGGGATGCGGGAACCTCGGCGCTGAGGCCGGCTCTAACCGCGCCGCGATTCTTGCCAAGCGATGCAGACCAGCGTCAGATCCGCCCATGTCCACCCCATCCTCCGATATCGCCGCCAATCGCGTCGCCATTCTAGAGGCGATCGCCGCCCAAGCGCGAGCCGTCGGCCGCAATCCGGCGGACATCGTGCTGACGGCTGTGAGTAAAAAACAGCCGGAGGCTCGCATTGAAGCGGCGCTGGCCGCAGGGCAGCGCGTCTTTGGCGAAAACCGCGTGCAGGAGGCGCAGGCCCGCTGGGCCGCCCGTCGCGGGGCGTGGGATGGGCTGGAGCTGCGGCTGGTGGGCCCGCTGCAAACCAACAAAGTGCGCGACGCGATCGCTCTGTTTGACGTTATTGAGAGCGTCGATCGTCCCAAGCTCGCGGCTGCGCTGGCGACCGAAGCGGATAAAACCGGCCATCGCCCGCGCGTTTACATTCAAGTAAACACCGGGGAAGAGGCGCAAAAGGCGGGAATCGCGCCGGCCGAGGCGGACGCCTTCATCGCCGCGGTGCGTGACGATTATGGACTGCGGCTGGAGGGGCTGATGTGCATTCCCCCGGCTGATGAAGAGCCGGCGCTGCATTTCGCTCTGCTGGCCGACATCGCGGCGCGCCATGGGGTGGCGCAGTTGTCCATGGGCATGAGCGCTGATTTCCGCACGGCCGTGCGCCATGGCTCCACATCCGTGCGGGTCGGCACGGGCGTGTTCGGCCCCCGGCCCGGCTGACGGCGCCCAGCCGGCAGCGATCACCGAAACAAAAAACCCTTGCGGCCAGTCCCCAGACGGGGCCGCAAGGGTCGTTGCGCAGCGGCTCCCCAGCCGGCTGAGCTTGACCATAAACTAGACGCCATGCATGACCGGACTGGGGCGGAATCGGATCTTCTCGGCGCCCAAATCCCCTCAAGCCGGCGCCGTCGCGACTCATTCCCCTAACGGGTTTCCTGCAAGGTTGGCCGTGCGACCATGACGCGCGTGCGGGGCTTCGGTCTGGACCATGAGGATCGTGTGGCGATCGGCTCGCGCCAAAAGCGCGCGAAGGTGATCCCGCGCGAGGGCGATGCAGCCCTCGGTGGGCTGAAGGGCCTCAGGCGGCGTGTCGGGCTGAGCGGGCTGTCCGTCCGCGGTTTTGGCGCAGTGCAGGAAAATCGCGCTGCCAAGGCCCGCGCCTCTGGCGGTGCGCTGGGGCGGGTCATCATTGTGGCCCAGCACCACCAGCAGATCATAAAGCCCATCCGCGCGCTGCATCACTTCATGCCCAGCGGGGTAGGGCCGACGCACGGGCCGGTTATAGGCGGGATCCTCAGGCGCGTCGCACCACCCATCGTGCGCGCCAATGGGGCGTCGCGGCAGCGCGGTTTGCGGTGCAGCGATGCGATCAGCCCGATACAAGGTGCGCCGCAATGGCCAGGCGCCCAGCGGCGTGGCGCCGTCGCCTTCGCGCTTATCCGCTGCCGCGATGACGCCGCTGCGCCCGAACACACACGGCGCGGTGCGCGCGCCGTCATCGGTCACGAAGGTCAGGACGCCGCAGCGTGGATCGTCCGCTGACGCCGTCGCCGTGATCTGTGGGGGCTGATCGGCCATCTGCTCTGTCGCCATCCGCGTGGCCGCACGGGCATGTGATGCGTCGCGGACAGCGTCGCGGTACGCACACGCTATAACAGCCTCACGCCCGATAACAGGCGCATGTTGGCATGATCCGCCGCGGGCCTGTGCGTGGAGCTTCGACGCAGGGCGCGCTGGCCTCACGCGCCAAATCGTGGAAACTGCGCACCAGCACGCCACCTTGCCAGGAGCTGAGCCATGGCCGCCCTCAAAACCGTTTTGATCGTCGATGATGATGAGGATTTGCGCGCCGCCTTGGTCGATCAGTTCGATTTGTATGACGAGTTCACCGTCCACACCGCGGCCGACGCGACCAGCGGCGTGTCCGAAGCCAAGGATGGGCGGGTGGATTTGATCATCCTCGATGTGGACTTGCCGGACATGGATGGCCGTGAGGCTTGCAAATTGATGCGCAAGAACGGCGTGCGCTCGCCCATCATTATGCTGACCGCTCAGGACACCGACGCCGATCAGGTGCTGGGCCTGGAGGCCGGAGCCAATGATTACGT
This sequence comes from uncultured Caulobacterales bacterium, assembly GCA_964524065.1. GTDB lineage: Bacteria > Pseudomonadota > Alphaproteobacteria > Caulobacterales > Maricaulaceae > CAZADA01. The sequence continues at coordinate 17,030 of CAZGCB010000031.1, forward strand.
GGCCAAGCCGTTTAAATTCCAGGTGTTGTTGGCGCGCGTACGCGCCCATTTGCGCAGCCATGAAGCCAGCGAAGACGCCATCTTCCAGGTGGGTCCCTACGAGTTCCGGCCCGCGATGAAGCTACTGGTCACCGAAGATGATAAAAAGGTGCGTTTGACCGAGAAAGAAACCAACATTTTGAAGTATCTTTACCGCGCCGGCCCGAAAGCCGTCGGCCGCGAAGAGCTTTTGGAAGAAGTCTGGGGCTATAATTCCGGTGTCACCACCCACACGCTGGAAACCCATGTCTATCGCCTGCGTCAGAAAATCGAGCCCGACCCCTCCAACGCCCGCCTTTTGGTCACTGAGGCCGGCGGTTATCGCCTCGTGCCGTAAGGGCTGGAGCGCCGGCCCACGCGCGCGCCGCGCGCCACAGGGGGCGCGGCCATGAGCGGGTGGCTCCTCGCGGTGATCGTCATCGGCGCCATTGCGATCATCGAGTCGGGGCGCCGTGCTGCGGGGCCCAGCCTTTTGACGCTGATTGGGGCGTTTTTCGTCGCCATGGTGCTGAAGGGCGTCGTCTTGCGGCTATTGATGTTGGGTGGATTTGTTTACGGCCTTTATGCGCTGATCCGATATGCGCCGGAGTTGGCGCCGGCGGCCTGCGTGGCCGGATATTTGTGTTAAGCAAACGCGGCCCATGGGGGCGACGCGCGAAGGGGGTCGGACATGCGTCAAAACATATCCATAGTCTTAGCGGGCGCTTTGGCGACGGCGGGCCTCGCCCTTGCGGCGCCAAGCCACGCCCAAAACACCAGCGGCGTGTTCAGCCCCTCCGTGCGCGCGGATGATCGCAGCGCGCAGTATCGCGGCGCGTTCACACCCGGCGAGGATGGCGGCGACGCCCGTCACGCCCATCGCGTCCATTATCAGCACGCCCTCAACGACTCGCTGCGCTGGCGCGTGCTGGCGCAGTTCCGCGATCCCGGCGAAGGTGATGTCGAGTACCAATACGCCCAGGGCGAACTGCTGTGGCAGGTCCGCGAACGCGGCGATGGCGTGTGGGCCAGCGCGTTGCGGTTTGATCTGCGCCTCACGGAGGGTGGCGACTCCCCCGATTTTCTGCGCGTATCCACCACCAATCAGTTCGACGTGTCGGACACCTGGCATGTGCGCGCTTTGCTGTTGGCGACGCGTGACATCAGCGATGATCCGCGCGACGGGGTGGCGTTGGAGACCCGTTTCAGCCTCACGGCGGATATCGGCGGCGGCCGCCGTTTCGGCGCCGAGACGTTCAATCGCCTCGGCCGCAGCGACGACATCCAACCGTTTGACGAACAACGCCACACCGTCGGGCCGGTGTTGAGCGGGCGTTTGGCGCCCCAATGGGGCTATCAAGTGGGCGCGCTGTTCGGCGTGACCGACACCGCGCGCGATCAAGACTACCGTTTCTGGCTCGTCCGCCGGTTCTAACGCCGGTCGTGAGGGGGGCGAAGCGGCGGCGATGACGAGGGGGGCGGATCCGACATGCAGGCTCCGCATGTAGCGGCGGGCGCGCCGTCTCAGCCGGCGCCGTGGGCCGCCGCCGGCGGCGCGCTCGCTGTCGCATTCCTGGTGTTGGCGGCCTTCGCGTGGTTTTGGGTCGCGCGCGACGGGACGTTTGTCGGCGCCATTTTCTTAGTGAACCAGTGTGCGCAGCTGTTGGATGGACAGAAGATTCTCGCCGACGCCACATGGGTCTGCGAGTCGCTGCTCAGCCCGATGCTGATGGATGTGGTGACGACAGAAGTCTCGCTCGCCACCTATAAGCGCTATGCGGTCGGTGTCCTGATCGTGTGCGTCTTCGCGTTCAGCGCGTTGGTCTATGCCGCCGTGCGGGACGTGATCTTGGCGGCGGCGGCGGTTTTGGGAACCCATGCTGTGTTCACCCTCAATTGGTGGGTGGGCTACGCCGACCCGGTCACCATGGTGATGCTGGCGGGGCTGTATCTCAGCCTGTTGCGGGGATGGCGCTGGGCGGGCTTTGCGTTCGGCCTCGCCGCCGGCGTGACCCATGCTCCGGCGGCGTTTTTCGGGTTGTGCGTCATCAGCATTGTGCTGCTGCGCCCGCGGTGGTCAGACGTGATCCTCGCCAGTCTGGCCTTGGGTGGTTTGGTTTTGGGCGCGGCCTTTGTCAGCGTCTATCTGCTGTCCACCCATGGGCCCGGCGTATCGCGCGCGTCCTATGTCCTGCAAGGTGTGGCGGCGACGACATGGGGCGGCCTGATGGCGTTCCCCGCGGCCTATCTGGCGAGCCCGTTGCGGCTGTGGACCATGGCGCTGATCGGGTGGTCGTGGCGGATGCAGCTGCGCATCCTGGCGGCGTTCGCCCTTGTGCTGGTCACGGGCCTCTTGGCGCTCGATCAAAGCCGCATCATGAGCGTGGTCGGTTTCCCGCTAGCGCTCCATTTGGCGGCGCAGTGGCGTACGCATCCTTGGTTTGGGCGCTGGCCGTGGGCGGTGCGCAGCGGCGTGTTGGCGGTGGCGGTCCTGGTGTCGGTCGCGGGGCCGGCGGGCCATGTGTGGGAAGCGCGGTATTATGGCGAGCATCCGTTTACGACGGTGATTTTGGACGACGTGTTTCCCGGCTGGGCCGGCCGGGATCAGCCCTCGATCACGCCGTGGCCTTAAAGACGAAAGCGCGCCACCACGGGGATGTGATCGGACGGCTTGTCCCAATCGCGGGTGTGATCCCGCACCTGTAACGCGCCATCGTCCACGTGAAAGTGGGCCGCCAGGGGCGGGGAGGCCCAGATGTGGTCCAGCCGCCGCCCACGGTTGGACTTACGCCAGTCGCGCGCGCGATAACTCCACCAGCTATAGACCTTTTGCGGCTCTGGGATCGCGGCGCGCACCACATCGACAAAGCCGCCGGCCTCCTGAGCGCGCAAAAGCCCCTCCGTCTCCACCGGCGTGTGGCTGACCACATTCAGGAGTTGTTTATGGCTCCAGACGTCGAACGCGCTCGGCGCGATGTTCAGATCGCCGGTGATCAGCGCCGGTTGTTGCGCGAAGCGGTCGCAGTTCTGTTCGAAGTAAGCGCGCATGCGCTCGATGAAATTCAATTTATGGGCGAATTTCTCATTGAGGGCCGGATCCGGCTCATCACCGCCGGCGGGGACATAGTAATTATGGATCTCAACGCCCTGGGCCTGCGCCACCACCACGCGCGGATGCTGGTTCATGCAGTGATCGGGCGCCGGGCGCGCCGTGAGCGTGTGCTTGGAGACAATGGCGACGCCGTGCTGACCGCCCTTACCGTTCAGTGCGTGGTGCGGATAGCCGGCATCGGCCAGCGCCTTCGCGGGAAAGGCGTCGTTGGAGCACTTGGTTTCCTGCAGGCACAACACATCGGGCGCGGCTTCCGCTAAGAAGCGCGTCACCTGCGCGATGCGCAACCGCACGGAGTTGATGTTCCAAGTCGCGACGGAGAAACCAGACATGGCCGCGATCTAGCGCGCTTTCGATGTGGGAGGGAAGCACCCAAGCGCCGACGCGGGACGCCAGCCGTCCGGTGGGCGGCTAGAGCACGTTGAGGGTGCGCCCCGCGAGGCCAAGGGGCCAGCGCCCGCGCGCGTACAACTGGTGGCGGGCGTAAAACGGATGCTCCGCCGCGTCATCGGCGTCATCGGCGGCGATCAAAGCTAACGCAGCCCCATGGGCGGCTTGCACTGCGCCGCCGACGGCCGCATTGAGCAGCTCCACATCCGCATCCGCGTCGCCAAGGGCGGCCGCATCCTCGACGCCCAGCTTGGCCGCGCCGGAGGCTTTGTCCGCGACGAGGGCGAGCGCCACGCGCAGCCCCTCTTCCTCGATGACGGCGAGAGCGTCCGCGGTCAGCGCCGCGCGCGCCATCTCCTCCGCCTCCCAGCCTTGGGGATCCACATCATGCGTCAGCGCCGCCTCGGCCGCATCGCGCCAGTCGCCCAGCAGAGCCGGCTCGGCGTCTGGAAAGCCCAAACCATCCAGAAAGTGACGCGCCGCAATGGTATCTTGGGCGTCGAGCGGCTCGCCCAAACGACCGAAATACGCTGTGCGGTCGAGGGCGGCCGCGAAGGCGCGGGCCCTCTGCAGCCGCGGCAGCTCGCGCAGCATCAACGCGTACTCATCTTCATGGGAAGGCAGGGCGCGCGGCCCCTGAGGGAAAGGCTCGGAATCATCAGTCATGGCGGACCTGTCAGACCGTGTCGAACGTGGCGGCCACTTACGAAAGCGGGCGCCTGACCGAGAGGGGGGGTCGGCCAGGCGCCCTTCGCGCTCCGAGAAGCGCGCGCCGGGAGGGGATAGCACCGGCGCGGCTGCAAACGCGGATAACCGGCCCTGACAGCGGGGGGACGACGTAGGGCCCCGTGTCTGCAGCTTGCTGTATCATAGTGGCAACAGCCTTCACAAAAATCAAGCGTTGGGACATTACGATCTTGTAGGTGTCTGCCAGGCCACGCGACTCACCCACTTATCGCAGGCCTTGCGGCCGCTCCGAACGCGTGACGCGAAACAGCCGGCGGTTCAACCGCATGTCCCGCTCGGGATTGAGGAGGGTCGTACGGGTGAGAAGGCCCGCCGCGTCCAACACCTCCCAGGCTTTTAAGTCCAGGGATCCCGCCGTTTCGTCGAACAGCAGTGTCAACAGCCCGTCCACTTCGCCCTTGGGGTCGCGCAAATTGATCGCGACCTCCCCATTGCCGGCGGAGACATAGGTCACCAGCGCGTCGCGTCGCAAATCGACATCGTTTTTCACGAAGAGGTGAAGCGGCGTCGCCCGCAACGCCACCTCATCCGACTGTCCCAATTCGGGATAGCTCAGCTCCACAATCGAGCCGTCGGACACCACCGCAGCCGGGTCCACATGGGGCGGGTCATAATCGAAGCGAAAGCGCCCGGGCCGATCCAGATACATCATGCCCTCGGCCGACAGCACCGTGCGGCGCTCGCCCGTGTCCACCACTTCCTGCACGAAGCGCGCGCGCACGGTGTCCACCTCATTCAAGTAAGCGTCGATGCGATCCACCAGCGCGGCCGCTTGCGGCGTAAAAGGCGCATCCGCCGAGGAGGGGGCGAAGGAGAAGCCGCTGGCCGTCAGCCGCTCCAATTCCTCAGCCGAGAGGGCGGGCGCCGCTGCGCCGTCCTGTGCATACGCCGCCATCGAGGCCGGCGCGCAGGTGAAAGCTAAAGCCGCAACGCAATGACGAAGAGCGGCGGCGCAACGGGCGAGGGCGCCGCGGTGCAGGGGCGTGACCAAGTTCATATCTGTCATACCGTGAAGATGCGTTCTGGACGGGCGGACGCCAAGGGGCGCCCGCTGCGGATATCACAAGCGCGGCGCGTCGCCGGCCCGCCATTCAAACGCGCCGGCGTCGGGTTGCGCTTCGCCGGAGGCGTCGCCGTCAAAGGAACGGTCGCGTCCGCGCGTGTCCGTCACGATCGTGGTGAGAAACAGCCCGCGATCCACAGCGGAGATGGGCGGCGTAAAGGCCCCAACTGGCGCGATCGGGCAAGAGGGGACCCGCCCGCCATAAAACCCGCACTCATCATTGAATAAAACAGGCCGCGAGGTGTCGGGATAAATCGTGTCCGGCGTGCCGCGTGAGGCGCTGCGCAAGCAGTCTTCAGCCACGACATTGCCGCCGACTGACACAAACCGTCCAATGCACGCGCGATCGGCGACCCGCGCTGATTGCAGGATGAGGCTCCCGCCGATTGAAACATCGGCGCTGGCGTTGAGTAAGGTGCGTACATGTTCGGCGGGTCGGTTGACGAATGTCGTGTCAGCCAGAGTGACATGGGCGAGCTTGCCCGCGCCGCGGATGCTCACCGCCGTTTGACCGCCGGCGCTGAGATCGAATGTCTCAGTGACGCTGACATTGGTGAGATTAATCTGCGCGCCGGGCGTCCCGTCGGCTTCCGCCCGGCCTGATATCGCCAAACCGCCACGATTGGCTTGGGACTGCCACACAAAGACCCGCTCAAGATCGGCCCGGCTGCCCGCGGTCGCATAAAGCGCGGCGCCGAACTCACCCTGATTGCGGGCCATGACGCCTTCGAAGAACCGCAGCTCCCCGGCATTGTAGATCGCGCCCCCGGCTGAGCGCGATGCCGCGGCCATGAAATCTAAGGTGGAGACATTGTCGATGAGCGCCACGCGCTCCATGCGCAGCGCGCCGCCATTATAGATGCCGGCGCCGCGTGGCGCCTCGCCCGGTTCATTGCCGCCCCCGCCGCGAATAATGAGGCTGTTCAGTTCGACAAAGCCCGTCATGCCGCCATGGATTTGAAAGACGCGATCGCCGAGAATCGCGCCAGCCGCCGCATCAGTGTCGACATAACGCTCGCCCCGGGCCTCGACCCGCGCGCCGGCGTCGATGATAGGCAGAACGGGATTATTCGTCGGCAAGAGGAAATCGTCGTACGCCTCTCTGGCGCCGTCGGGGGCCAGAGCCGCCAAGACGCGTCGCTTCAGACTGCTGTCGAAACCGACAAACCCGGCGACATCGCCCTCAATGCGGACCGGATCGGTGATGTCTAAATCTCCGGTGGAGGCGTCCGCTTCCGACAGGGGCGCCGCCTCGCCTTCGCCCAGGCTGAGTCGATAGACGCCTGATGGCACGAGGATGAGATCAAGGCCTGGGCGCGCATTGGCC
>CAZGCB010000032.1:0-23439 GCA_964524065.1 uncultured Caulobacterales bacterium
GGGTGGCTCGCTCGACACCGGGATCGAAGGGGCGACGGGCGTCTTCTTCGACGCGCCCACGCCCGGCGAGGTGGCGAGGCTGGCGGCGACGTGCCCCGAGCCCGATCCGCCCGGCGGGACGGGCCCATGCCGACGGAACGCCGAGCGATTCGATGAAGCCTCGTTCGAGGACCCGCTCGAACGCGAGATCCGGGCGGCGCTCGCGGGCGCGGGCGATCCGGAGTCCCGCGTCGACCCGGCAGGATCCGCGGGCGAGTGAGCCGACGGGCTCGACTTGCGACGGCCGGGCGACCGACGTTCGGCATGGCATGGATGGCGGTGTTACGACGCCGCGGCGGCGTCGGCGGCGCGGGCCATCGCGTCGTCGAGCGAGTCTTCGGGCGATCGCCAGACGCTCAGCACCACACCCACGTACAGCTCGTGGTCTTCAAGATCGAAGTGGCGGGTGACCTCGCAGTCGAAGGCGAGTCGGGCCCGCGACGGGATCGGGGAGCGGGCGCCGTCGTCGCCGGCGCGGGCGGGGCGGGGGGGGGGGGGGCGGCGGCGGCGCCGGCCGCCCCCCCGCCCGCGGGGGCACCGCCGTTGGCGCCTCAGCCGCAAACGGTTTACCAGGCCCCGCAATCCAGCCCGAAACACACGCCCGGCCCGGGGACAGAGCCCGTATCGCCGGAGGATGGCGGCTGATCCTCCACAACGTGACGGCGGTCGACAGCGCTACGCCTGTGCGCCCGCATTGCGACTCGCGCCCGACGCAGGCTAGCGTCGCGCAAACTTGGTCCAGCGGAGCGATGCGCGATGCACACCCAAATGACGGATTTTCAGCCGAGCGGCGAGCCGCTGGACATTGTCGAGACCGTCGTGGTCGCCGAACAACATGAGTATGAGCGCACGAGTACCGGCGAGCTCCACTTCACCGTGAAGGGCGCCTGGCGCGACCATCCCATTTGGTTCTCCTGGAGCGAAAGCGTGGAGACGCTGCACATCTGCTTGTCGGTGGATGTTAAAGCCAATGCGGCGCGGCGGTCGGCCTTATGTGAGCTGGTGGCGCTGATCAATGAGCGGCTGTGGATGGGGCATTTCGACATTTGGTCGGATGATGGCGCGGTCGTGTATCGCAACGCTCTCACGCTGCCCGCCGGCTTGATGCCGACGGCCGATCAGATCTCGGCGCTCCTAAACGCGGCGGTGGAGGCCGGCGAGCGCCTCTATCCGGCCTACAATTATATGACTTGGGCCGGTAAGGGCCCGCGCGAAGCCGTCGCTGCGGCTCTGTTTGAGACCGCTGGAGAAGCATGAGCGCGGCGGACGTGGACGTCATGGCCGTTGAAACGCCACAGGCGCAGGAAGCTGACGACGATCGGGCCCCTGGTCTGGCGCTGATCGGCGGGGGCGGCCTCGGCTCCGCGATGGCGCGGGGGTGGCGCGCCGCGGGCTTGGACGCCGATCTCTTGATTTTGGAAGCGGACGCGGCGCGTCGCGCGGCGTTGACGGCGGATGGCTTCGCCGCCTTAGACGCGTTGGCGCACCATCAAGCCGTCGGCCTGGGCGCCGTGGTGCTGGCGGTGAAGCCGCATCATATCGCCGATGTGGCGGCGCAGATCGCCTACCGCTTGCCGCCGGGCGTGCTGTTGGTGTCGGTGGCCGCCGGCATCAGCATTTTGCGGCTCCAGGCTTTATTTTCCGAAGCACGCGTGGTGCGCGCCATGCCCAACACCGCGGCGGGCGTGGGGCGTTCCATCACCGCCTATGTGGCGGCTGAGGATGTGTCGGATCCCCAGCGCTTACGCGCCGAGACGCTGCTTTCAGCGCTGGGCGCGGTGGCGCAAGCCCCCGACGAGGCCGCCATGCACGCGGTGACGGCGGTGTCCGGCTCTGGGCCGGCGTATGTCTATATGCTGGCTGAGGCCTTGGCCGAGGCGGGCGAGGCTGCGGGGCTGCCGGCCGAGTTTGCGGCGCGCCTGGCGCGTGAAACCATTATCGGCGCTGGCGCCATGCTCGAGGCGCAAGACGTCGCGCCGGCGACGCTGCGCGAACAAGTCACGTCTCCCGGCGGCACCACCCAGGCGGCGCTGGCGGTGCTTATGGGCGAGGCGGGCGCGGATGCGGGCGAGCCTGAGCGTGCGCCGCCCCCCACCCTGCACGCCCTGATGCGCGCGGCGGTGCGGGCGGCGGCGGCGCGGTCGCGGGCTTTGGCGGAGGATCCGCCGCATCCAGCCGATGGCGCGGCCGACGACTAGCGGTCCGGCCCGCCTGCCACCGCCCTTGCCCCTCCCGCGCGCCCACGCCATGTGTCCCCCATGACCGACGCTGAACGCACTGTGTTTGAAAACAAGATCACCGACGCGGCCTTGGCCTTGGCGGCGGAGATCGGTTGGGGCCGTGTGACGCTGGCGGCCATCGCCTTTCGCGCGGATATCCCGCTGGATCGACTCTATGGCCGGTTCGGCTCCAAGACCGATGTGCTCGATCTGTTGGCGCAGCGCTTTGACCGCGCGGCGGTGGCGGAGTTCGACTTCGAGGCGGACGCCCCGGTGCGCGAGCGCGTTTTTGACGCGGCCATGGCGCGCTTTGACGCCATGGAGCCGCACCGCGCCGGGCTGGTCGCGATTTTCAGCCGCACGGGCCGCGATCCGCTCATCGCGCCGCGCGCTTGGTTGTGGACAGTGCGCAGCGCGCGCTGGCTTTTGGAGCTGGCGCAGGTGGACACGGCCGGCGCGGCCGGGTTTGCGCGCGCGCGGGTGTTCGCCGTCATTTTGGCGCGCACCGGCCAGGCGTGGATCGAGGATGACGGCGGTGATCTGTCGCGCACCATGGCGCGTCTCGACCGCCAGTTGCGCGACGTGTCTGATTTCGCCAAGCGTTGGGGGAAGGGCGGGCGCCGACGCGCAAGCCACGCTGAGGCCGCGGGGCCCGATCCCATTCGCCCACAGACCGGGGACGGGCCGGCGGATGCGCCCCAGGCGGGCCCTGTGTCCTAAGCACGGCCCGTGTCGTAAGCTAGGCCCGTGTCTTAAGCAGGCATTAGGGTGCGCGTTCTGGCTCCCGGTTCGGCTTGAACGCGGCGGCGGGCCCGCGTAGCGTTCGCCGTGTGAGCAAGGAGGCTTCCTATGGCCGATGATCCCACGGCGCCGTCTGATCCGTCCGCTCCTGACACCGCCCGTCTGGCCGAGGAGTTAGCCAAGCTGGATCGCAGCGAGCTGGAAATCAGCGCGGTGCGCGACGACAGCTTGGTGGCGTATTTGGAGCGGGCCTTAGCGGTGCCGGCCTCTGTGCTCTACAAGCAGTTGCCTGTGATTTACGACGCATTGCGATCCATTGGCGTGATGATTTAGGCGCGCTGACATTCATGCCCGCCGACGACGCCGCCTCCGCCTCACAGACGCCGGCCGCCCCCGACGGCGTCAATGCCGAGCGCATCATCCGCGCCATTGAGGAGGAGCTGGCGGCGCGCCCGCCCACCATCGGCGTCATCGGCCTGTCGGGCGTGGGCAAGTCCTCGACCATCAACGCCATGTTCGGCGCGGGCCTGCCGGTATCGCCCACGATCCGCGGCACCAGCCACTTCATCGAAACGCGGGTGGAGGTGGCGGCGCGCCCAGTGCTCGATCGGCCCATGCGTGGGGCATTGCATGTGCTGGATGCGCCCGGCCTGGGCGAGGATTGGGACCTCGATAAGAAGTATAAGGACTATTATCGCCGACATTTGAAGAAGTGCGATGTCGTGTTGTGGATCATCGCGGCCCGCAACCGGGCCTTGGCGCTCGATCAACAGTATCTAAAGAGTCTGCGCGGTCATCTGCCGAACTTGGTACTGGGGGTTAACCAGGTGGATTTGGTGGAGCCGCGCGATTGGAATGGGGCCCTTAACCTGCCCTCACAAGATCAGAGTGTTCATATCAGCGCAATCACCGCAGACCGCAGTGAGAAAATGACCCGTTTTCTCGGAAAATCATGCCCAATCGTGGCCTATAGCGCTGAGAAATATTATGGACTGCACGATTTGTTCTTGGCCTGCATGAAGGCCGCGCCGCATGAGCGGCGTTGGATGTTTGACGTGATCCGCGCGTTTTCGCCGGAAGATTGGCTCAATCGCGCCAGCGGCTTGACGCAGGCCCGCCGCACCGAAATTGTGCGCAATTACCGCCGCCGTGACAGCGGCGCGGCCTTGGCCCAAGCCTTGGCGGAGCGTTTCAACTAAGCGCGTCTGTGGCGGGGGCGGGCAAGCGCACGCGCGCGCGCAGACCGCCTAGCGGGCTGTCATCCAGCACGATGTCGCCGCCATGGCTGCGTGCTGCATCGCGTGCAATCGCCAGGCCCAGCCCAACACCGGCGCGATTGGCGGGGCCCTTGCCGGATGTGCGGACGGCGGCGCCGTGTCCGTTGGCGGCGCCGCGGCTGTCGCCGTCCGGGGCCGTTTGCAGCTGGTGGAAGGGGCGAAACACCGCCTCGCGTTCATCGGCCGCAATGCCGGGCCCGTCATCCTCCACGTCGATTTCCACGGCATGGGACGCGCGGCGCACAGTGAGGCGCACCTGATCGCCATGGGCCGCGGCGTTGGTGACGAGATTCTGCAGACAACGCCGTATGGCCCCCTCGCGGATGGTCATGGTGAAAGGACGCGGCGGCGCTTCCTCGCCGGTGTCCTCGATCGCGGCCTCGACGCGGGTGGGGTCCTCGCGATGCAAGGCGGCGGCTTGCTCGCCCACTTCCTGCACCAAGGCCGCCACATCCACAGGCTTTGCATCTTCGCCACCGACGCCGCGCGCGAAATCCAAATACTCATCAAGAATGGCCTGCATGTCCTTGATGTCCGCTGTCATGGCCCGTTTTTCGGCGCCGTCCGGCATCAAGGCGAGCTGCAAACGAAAGCGCGTGAGAGGCGTGCGCAAATCATGGCTGACGCCGGCGAGAATGGTCGTGCGTTGGTCAATATGCCGCAAGATGCGCGTGCGCATTTTCATGAAGGCCTGGGCCGCCTGGCGCACTTCGCGCGCGCCGGCGGGCCGAAAGTCTGGCGCGTCTTGCCCGCGCCCGAAGCGTTCGGCCGCCGCGGCCAAGCGCTCAATCGGTTTGGCTTGGTTACGGATGTAAATCAGGCTCACCCCCGTCAGCAGCGTGGTGGCCAGCAAAATCCACAGAATAAAAATGTGCCCGGTGGTGGCGAACACCCGATCACGCGGAATGATGAAGCGCAACACGCCCGCCTCCACCGCCACTTGCACCTCCACATAAGCGGGATAGCGCGTGGTGTCGAACCAGAAGCTGTCCTCCAATTTATCCGACAGCGCTCGGCGCAAGGTGCGGTCCAGGACGCGAAAAAACGACGACCGCACGGTGGTGGGCAGGCGCGCCCCCGGCTCCAAGGCGATGGAGATGCCCATGGTGCGGCGCACGAAGGGATCAATTTCGGAGACCCGCCCCTCAGGCCCGGCCTGTTCATAGAGGCTTAGCGCCACGGCGATGTCGCCCGCCACGCCTTCCGACAACCGGCTGGTCACCGTCTCCCAGTGTGCGTCAAAAAACGCCCAAGTCACCGCCACCTGCATCACCGCGACAGGCAGCACGATGATCAACAGAGCGCGGCCGAACAGGCTCTTGGGCAGCCAGTCCTTGGGGCGTCGCCAGCGCGCCCTAACAAGCGCCCAAATCCGCTTCATCCCGGTCCCACCACCGCCGCGACAAGCTTGTAGCCCGCCCCGCGCACCGTTTGCAGGTGTACGGGGCGGCGTGGATCCTCTTCGATTTTGCGGCGTAACCGGGTGACTTGCACATCCACCGAACGCTCTTGGCCGGCCGAGGTCGCCTCTGACAATTCGAGCCGGCTGATGACGGCCCCGGGTTGTTGGGCGAGGGCGTTGAGCAGCGCCGTCTCCGCGGACGTCAGACGCACTGGCGTTCCCGCGCGCGTCAATTCACCCAGCCCCACATCATAGCGGCAATCGCCGAACGCCACTTCCTGCTGGCTGGGGGGCGGGCCGGCGCGCCGCAAAATCGCCTCCAGGCGCAGCAGCAGTTCCTCGGGTTCAAACGGCTTTGACAGATAATCATCCGCGCCGCGCCGCAGGCCTTCAATACGATCCTGGGGCAAGTCGCGCGCGGTGAGCAGCAGGATCGGCACGGGCGAGTGTTGGCGCAGACTTTCGGTCAGCGCCAGTCCGTCCTCGCCGGGCATCATGACATCTAAGATCAGCAGATCGAACGCCATGGCGCCCAACAACGCTCGGGCGCGCTGGGCGTCCGCCGCCACGGTGACGCCATAGCCATGCTCGCTGAGATAGCGGCGCAGCAACTCGCGGATCCGGTCATCATCGTCCACCACCAACAGATGGGCGCGGGGCGCGGGGGGGGCGTCGGATAAGCTCATGGCGTCTCGTGTTTTAGGGCTGCGGCCGTCGCCGGGGTCGCGCAGCGCGGTTTTGCAGGCGGCGCCGATCGCAGCCTCACGCGGCATTGTGACGAGCGTCCGGTTGACAACCCATCCTCGCAACTGAGAATGCGCGCCTAAATGAGCCTGGGCAAGCGTTGCGCCCCAGGCGAAAGGTCGCTCGCGCCGTGAGAATGCGAAGGTGCGCGTCAGGCGCCCAGAACACGGCCCGCGACCGTGCATGCAGGAGAAAAGCCCATGTCAGACATCGTTCCGTACGATAAGCGTGAAGGTGAAATTTGGTGGAACGGCTCGTTTGTCGATTGGGCGGACGCCAAGCTCCATGCTTTGTCGCATGGTCTGCATTACGCCTCCTGCGTGTTTGAAGGCGAACGGGCGTATGATGGCGTGATCTTCAAAAGCCGTGAGCACTCGGAGCGTTTGCAAATGTCGGCGCAGTTGCTGGGCTTTGAGTTGCCGGTCAGCGTGGACGAGTTGGAGGCGGCGAAGCAAACGACCTTGGAGCGCGCCGGTTTGGAGAACGCCTATGTCCGCGCGTTTTCATGGCGCGGCTCGGAGCAAATGGGTGTTTCGGCTCAGCACAGCACCATCAATGTCGCGATCGCCGCCTGGCCGTGGGGCGATTACTATGCGGACAAGCTGAAGGGCATCCACATCACCACGGCCCCATGGCGTCGCCCCGCGCCGGACACCGCGCCGGTGAAGTCCAAAGCGGCGGGGCTGTATATGATTTGCACGCTGTCCAAACACGCGGCCGAAGCTAAAGGCTTCGCCGATGCGCTGATGTATGACCATCGCGGGCGCGTGGCGGAGTGCACCGGCGCACACATTTTCTTTGGTCGCGATGGCGCGTTGCACACCCCGACGGGCGATTGTTTGCTCGACGGGATTACCCGCGGCACCGTCCTGGAGTTGGCTGGCCATCGCGGGATCACCGTGCACCAGCGCGACATCTACCCGGAAGAGATCCCGTTTTTCAGCGAATGTTTCATTGTCGGCACCGCCGCAGAGGTGACCGTGGTCGCCAGCATTGACGGCGCCAGTTTCGCGCCCGGTGCGGTCACACGGGCCATGATTGAGGATTATAATCGCCTGGTCCGCGGCCAGTTGGAGCTCGCCCCCGCCGGCTAACCCGGCGGGACCGCTGACGGCGCGTCGTGCGTTGAACCGTGTGATTAGGCCGCGCGCATGCTGCCGAGGAAGCTCGTGATTTCGCCGCGCAAATGGTTGGCCTGACGCCCCAGCTCTTCAGACGCTGACACCACATTGGCGGCGGCCGCCCCGGTTTGGTTCGCGCCCTCGAGCACCTCGGTGATGTTGCGCGCCACGTCTTGGGCGCCGGCGGCGGCCTCTTCGGTGTTGCGCGCGATTTCCCGCGTGGTCGAGCTTTGCTCCTCAATCGCCGCATTGATGGCGATGGACACCTGGCTCATTTCATCGATGGTGCCGCGAATGGCGGAGATCGCTTCCACCGATCGCTGGGTGATGTTCTGCATTTCTTGGATTTGCGCCGCGATGTCTTCGGTCGCCTTGGCGGTTTGGGTCGCCAGGGATTTCACCTCCGACGCCACGACGGCAAAGCCCTTGCCGGCGTCCCCGGCGCGCGCGGATTCGATGGTCGCGTTCAGCGCCAGGAGATTGGTCTGCTCGGCGATGTCGGAGATCATGTTGATCACCTCGCCGATTTTGTCCGCCGCGTTGGACAGGGTCTGGATGGTGTCATTGGTCTGTTGCGCGCGGTCCACCGCGTCGCCGGCGATTTTGGCGGAGTGGTTCACCTGTCCGGCGATCTCGGTGACGGACGAGCCAAGCTGATCGGCTGAGGTCGCCACCACGGACACATTCGACGTGGCCTCTTCCGCCGCCGCCGACACGCTGGTGGAGCGGGCCGTGGTTTCCTCCGCCACCCGTGCCATATCCCGCGCGGTCTGCTCCAGCTCCTTGGCCTTGCCGGCGACACCGTCCACCACCCGCAGCACGGTGCTCTCCAGGTGCTCGGCGGTGGCCGACAATTCTTGGGTCTGCTGGGCCCGCGCGCGGGTCATATAGGCCTCGGCGGCATACCCCACTTCCATAGCAATCGTCTTTTGCACCGCGCCCTGCAGCAGTTTAAGCCGCTCCACCGCCGCGCCGGTGAAGGCCGACAAGCCCTTGGGCGCGTACTGCTCGGCGATCAGGCCGCAAATGTGCTCGGCCAGCGCGCCATAGGCGTCGATGACCCAAAAGGGCTCCACATCGATTTGCGCACAGGCGTTCCACAGCCCCATGACGGAGGCGCCATACGCCTCGTCAAAACGGGCGTGGCTCAGCTCCGTCAGATGCGCGCTCACCGTGCTTTTGAGGGTATCTGCGGCGCCCTGGCTTTGCAGGCGGCCCCACAAGTCCGGCTCGCGGCGCAGCGAAGCTTGGAAACGTTCGACAATCGCCGGCAGGCGGTGCTGAAAAAACGGCTTCAGATCACGCAAGGCGCTGCGCGTCTCTTCATCAATACGAGCAAAATTGAGCCGAGACGACAGGGCGATGACGGACATGGGGCGTCTCCGATTCAGCGCGGGTTGCGAGCGCGGCGCTGTGAACAACGGTCGTCGCTCTATGCCCCAGGGCCCCTTAGTGCCCAGTTAATCGCGATCCCTCTCGGTGGTTTTGCCGGCCTTAAGCGGCGCCGCTGAGGCTCTGCCGGGCGCGCCAGGCATACTGCCCGCCAGTCCACACCGCGAGGATCGCCGCCACATAAACGATGGCGATCCCACCATAGAGCGCGGCGCTGGCCAGCATCACCACGCCACTGCGGAGCATCTCGGCCTCTGGAGCGAGGCGATTGAGCATCCAGAAAAAGGCCGACCATAACAGCATCATCGCCAAGCCGATGAACTCCAGCGCTGTTTTGACCTTCGCCACCATGCCGGGCGTGCGAATGGCCACCTTGTCCCCCAAACGCAGGCGCAAGGCGGTGACGCCAATATCACGCAGGATGATGGACAAGGCCGCGGGGATGAGAACGGGAAAGATCAACATGGCGCCGACCAACGTGCCGCCGATCACCAGCTTGTCCGCCAACGGATCCCAAAACTCGCCAAAGGCCGATTGTGCGTTCAGCGTGCGCGCGATCCAGCCATCGAGAAAGTCCAACAGGCCCGCGAATATCAGCAGGGCCCCGACGGCGGGCAACCAAGGAGAGTAAGCCGGGCCCAACATAGAGCCGCGATGCTGCGTCCATATCGCCAGCATGGCGATCGTTAAGACTGGCGCGAGGGCCACCCGCAGCATGGTCAGGCTGTTGGGCAGCCACGACCACGCGCCGCCGCCGGCCGACTTGTTCCTCAGAGCGCCGAAAAATCGGAGATCGGCCATGGTGTCCGCGTCCGCCCCTGCGACGCGGACCCGCTTATTTCCGCCGCGCGCGTTTGTCCGTGAATCGGTACCACAGGATCATAAGCACCGTGAACAGCGGGACGCCGATGAACCATTTCAGGCTAGGAAACTGCTCGCCTTCCAAATGGTCCCACACGCCCGCCACCACGGCGAACACCAGGCCTGCGGCGCCGCCGGCGGCCAGCGCCCGACCCCAACCGGAGGGCGTGGATGCCGGCATCTCAGTTCTCTCTAAACCAGTCATAGATCTTCCTCGCCAATTGCTTTGACACGCCCTCCACCTTTTCCAAGTCACCCCTGGCGGCGCGCTTGACGCTGCGCGCCGATCCGAAGTGTTCCAGCAAAGCCCGCTTCCGGGCCGGGCCCACGCCGGGAATATCGTCCAAAGGGTTCTTGGCGATGTCGCGTGATCGTTTGCTCCTGTGAGTCGTGATGGCGAAACGATGCGCCTCATCGCGTAAGCGCTGCAAGTAGTAAAGAGTCGCATTGTTCGGCGGCAATTGGAATGATGGGCGTCCGGGCATGAAGAATTGTTCACGTCCTGCGTTGCGGTCTGGGCCTTTGGCGATGGCCGCGATGGTGATGTCTTGCGGGCTTAGACCTAGTGTTTGTAGCGTCTCGAGCACGGCGCTCAGCTGGCCTTTACCACCATCAATCAACACAAGGTCAGGCCACGGCTCCGCCGCGGGTGATTCGCGGCGTCCATCCGCCTGGGGGACGTCTGTGGTCTGCGCGCCGGCCTCGTTCTGGGCGGCGCGGACTTTGGCTAAGCGGGCGAACCGGCGGGCGATGACCTCGCGCATCATGGCGTAATCATCACCGGGCGCGAGATCCTCAGCTTTGATGTTGTAGGTGCGATAGCTGCGTTTTTCGAAGCCCTCGGGCCCGGCGACGATCATGGCGCCGACGGCCTTGGCCCCCTGAATGTGGGAGTTGTCATACACCTCGATGCGGTGCGGGCGCTCATCCAGGCCGAAGACGTGCGCGACGCCGTCCAACAAGCGCGCTTGCGCCGCGCTTTCCGCCATCCGACGCGCCAGCGCTTCCTCGGCGTTGCGCACAGCCTGAGCGACGAGTTTGGCTTTTTCGCCCCTTTGCGGCGCCGCCAGGACCACTTTGCGGCCCGCACGCAGGGTGAGCGCCTCCTCCAGCAGTGCGCCGTTCTGCAGCGTATGCGAGGTGAGGATCAGCTTCGGCGCCGGCTTGTCTTCATAGAATTGGCCGAGAAACGCCTCCAGCAGCTGCGCGGGCGTCGCGTCGGAATCATGGCGTGGATAGACCGCCCGGTCGCCCCAGTTCTGGCCAGCGCGGAAGAAGAAAACCTGGATGCAGGACTGTCCGCCCTCGCTGTGGACCGCGACGACATCAGCCTCCTCCACGCCGGCGGGATTGATGCCTTGCTCGGCCGTGATGGGCGCCAGCGCGCGGATGCGATTGCGCAGCTGCGCGGCGCGTTCAAACTCCAGCGCCTCGGAGGCTTCCTCCATTTGCGCTTGCAGACGTTTGCGCAGCGCGTCGGACTTGCCGGATAAAAACGCGTCGGCGTCCTGCACCAACGCGCCATAGTCCTCCAGCGCGATGTAATCCACGCAAGGCGCGGCGCAGCGCTTGATTTGGTGCAGCATGCAGGGGCGCGTGCGGTTTTCATAATAACTGTCTGAACAGGTGCGCAGAAGAAACGCCTTTTGCAGGGTGTTCAGCGTTCGATTCACGGCGCCGGCGGATGCAAAGGGCCCGTAATATTGTCCTTTGGTGGAACGGGCCCCGCGGTGTTTCAGAATTTGTGGCGCGGCATGATCGCGGCGCACCAAAATATAGGGAAACGACTTATCATCGCGCAGCAGAATATTATACTTGGGCTTCATTTTCTTGATGAGGTTGCATTCCAGCAGCAACGCTTCGGTTTCGGTATCCGTGACCACAAACTCCATGGTCGCGGTGTCCAAAATCGCTTTCGCGATGAAGCGCGTATGCCCGCCGGAGCGCACATAACTCATCACACGGTTTTTCAAGTTCTTGGCTTTGCCCACATACAAAACGTCGCCCGCGCGATCGATCATGCGGTAGACGCCCGGCTTGCCGGGCAATCTTTGTGCATAGGCTTTGATGATGTCGGGGCCGGTTTTGCCAGCCCGCTCCTCAACGCTGAGCGCGGTCACAGCAGCGTCGGGGACGTTGGAAGGCGGGGCGTCAGGCGAATCCATAACCCCAACATAAGGGGTGAAAGCGGCGTTGATTAGTCGCCGTTGGATGCGGCCGCAGGACCGTCATTGGCGGCGGTGGGCGGATCGTCCTCGCACGCCCGCACCGGATGCAGGATCACCACATCGGCGGTGTTTGGCGCCGAGACGGGCGCGGGGGTCGCCGGCGCCGGCGCGCCGGCCGGGCGGCGGGTCGCGAGATCTGGAACGCCTTGGAACACCGTCTCGCGCGCGCCGGACACGCATGTGGTGTGGTCATCATTCAGCGTGCACCAAATGTGGATCACCCGCACTTCGCCCACGCGCTGCTCATAAGCCTCCAAACGCCCGATGGGGGCGCCAGGACGATCTTCGGCGGCGCGTTGACACCAGGGGCAGGGCACATGGGCCGTCGGATCATCGGCCAGCGCCATGACCGCTTTATGCGGCGCTTTGGTTTCGCTCATGGCTGTCGCCTTCTGCGCGGGCCGTGGGGCCCTTACTCAACACGACCCAAGCTTAGGTCGCCAAGTCTTACGCAGTCGGTAACGCTGAATCATCGCGTTAAGGTTTCGCTTACCTTTGCAAAAAGTCCGCCTCCCCGGCGTTTCGAACCGAGCAGACGCCCTGGACGCGCCCGCGCGGGCCGCGCGCTAAAACCGATAGGCGAGGGACGCGATGCTGGTGACGGCCGTGTCCTGCTGGACAATGGGGCTGTCGGCGGCATCGCCCACCAGCTGGCCGGCGCTACCGATGAAAATGAAGCTCACATTCTTCGCCACTGGCCGCAGATAAAACAGGCCCAGCGTCACGCGGTTGAGGCCGCCGTTGGCTTCATAGGCGGGTAGGCCGACGCCCGCAGCGGCGGAGTTGGCGGCCTGCTCGTCGCTAATGCCAAACAGCGTTTCGTTGTAAGAGTCGTCGGCGAATTCGAGGCCGGCGCTCACGCGCGTGAAGCCTTTCGGGCCGGGCGTGGTGAGGAAGTAATTCACCTGCGTCGAAGCGGTGATCCCACCATGGCCGTCGGCAATATCGGCGAAAAGCGAACCCGACAGCGAGGTGCGCCGCGAAATGGCGAGGGAGCCAAAAACCTGGGGCCCAAAGCTGCGATCCACATCGCCCAGGCCGCGCAGGATGCGGTCATCCTCCTCATCGCGGCCAAAGCCGACATTCAGCCCGACGCCGTAGGACAAGTACGGCTTGTTTTGGATGTTGTAGCGCAGGCCATCGGGGAAGCTGATCGAGACCCGATCGCGCCCGAAACTCGCCCGCGCATAGGGAACTGTCAGGACGCGATAATCCTCCCCGCCTTCATAAAACGGGGACACCACCACCGCCGCGCCCGTATCGACGGTCCAGCCCTGGCGCTGCGCCGGTCCCGCAAAGCCCAAATCCTGGGCCGGTCCCTCTGATGAGGGGGGCGGCTGTTGCGGCTCTTCAGCCGCCGCCGGCGCCAAACCGAAGGTCATGGCCGCCATGATGGCGGTGATGAATGATGCGCGCATGTTCTTTCCCCTCATGCAATCCCAACACCCTGTAAGCTAATCCGCGCGCCATGGTTCGCGCCGCTGCGGCGACGGGGCCGGCGTCACGCTTGACGATACAGCACCAACTCACAGCCCGCCGCGTGGGCGCCTTCCAGGGCGTCCGGCTTTTCAATCCGCACGCTCACCGATTGCACGCGCGCATCTTCCAAACACCACGCCGCAATACGCTGGGCCAACGTTTCCACCAACTGCACGTGGCCTTCACGCGCCAGGGACGCCACATGAGTCGCAACGGCTTGATAATCGAACGTTTCCGCCAGCCGATCCCGGCGCGGGCCCGGCAGCGCGCCAAGGTCCAGCGCCACATCCACGAGGATTGTTTGGCGGGTCTCATGTTCGTGCGGATGCACGCCGATGGAGGCCGACACCCGCAGCCCCTTCACGAAAACACGGGTGGTGCGGGTGTGCGCCTGGCGATTGGCGCGGGTGCGGATGGTTTCCGGGCGCGCAGGCCAGGGGGTCGGGCGCGGGCGAAAGCCGCCCCATCGTCCGCTCATTCTTGAATCCCCCATACATCGGCGGTCTTCCACGCCAAATGCTGGCCGCCATCCACGAGCAGAAGCTGACCCGTCACCGATCGCGCTCTCAACAAATAGCGTACGCCGGCGACAATCTCCTGCGGTGGCGAACCGATCTGCAGCAGGGTCGCGTCGAGCTGTTGGGCCCAGCTCGTTTCATCTTGGCGCGGATTGCGCAGCGTGGGCCCCGGGCCGATCCCGTTGACCCGGATGCGCGGCGCCAGCGCTTGGGCCGCGGTGATGGTCGCCCAGGCCAAGGCCGATTTGGACAGGGCATAGGTGAAGAATTGCGGGGTGGGCTTGCGCACCCGCTGATCGATCAGGTTCACCACGGCGCCGTGGGCCTCGGGGGGCAGCTGGGCGGCGAAAGCCTGCATCAAAAAACACGGGGCCCGGCAATTGGCCTCCATGTGGAAGTCCCAGCCATCACGCGTCATGTCGGTGATCGCGTCATCCACAAAAGTCGAGGCATTATTCACCAGCGCCGTCAGCGGGCGGTTGACGGCGTCCGCTGCGGCCGCGACAAGCCCGTCCACGGCGTCCGGGGCAGCCAGGTCCGCCCCCACGGCCGCAGCATCGCCGCCCGCCGCGATGATGGCGTCCACAACCGCCTGGGCCGGGTCCTTTGAGCGGTTGTAGTGCACGGCCACATGCCAACCATCGGCCCCAAGCGCCAGGGCGATCGCTTTGCCCACCCGCGCGCCGGCGCCGGTGACCAGAACGGCGCCGCGATCGGTGTGCGCGGTCATGCGCGCCCCTCCACGGGGTCAGACGGCGCAAGAGGTTGGGGCCGCTCCACCCGCGCGCTTTCCCCGCAGGAGGGACGGCTCACCTCCACCGCAAACAAATACGGGATGTGCGTCGCCAAACGCGTGAAGAGAGTGCGGGCGATGTTCTCCAAGGACGGTGTCGGCAAATCTGCGATGTCGTTGAGATAGCCGTGATCAAAGTCCGCCAGCGCCGTCGTCATGATGCGCTCCAGCGCCCAAAAATCCTGCACGAAGCCGCCGGGCGCCGCCGCCGGGCCCCGCAACTCCACCCGTCCGGCGAAGGAATGGCCATGCAGCCGGCTGAAGGGGTGGTTGGGATCCTCATGATCAAAGCGGTGGGCGGCCTCGAATCGAAACGTCTTGGCGGTGGTGACCATAAGGTCGGGCGCGGCGCGCGCGGGCGCGTCAGGGGCGGATGCACTCATGGGGCGGGGCTCGTCAGACAGGCAAGCTCAGGCCGCGCGTGTGCGCGACCGCAGCGATATAGCCGATGTAGACCGCTAAAAACAGTAAGCCCACCAAACGCGGTATGCCCCGCCGCACGAGATTGATCACCAGCAGAGCCAAGGCTGCGACGGCCATCACCCACACGTCAAACTGCAACATGATGGACGGGGTCGGGATCACGCCGATCATGGCGGCCACCCCGCCCACGGCGAAGATGTTGAAGATGTTGGAGCCCAAGACATTGCCGATGGCCAACTCCGTCTGACGCCGCGCCGCGGCGGCGATGGTGGCGGCCAGCTCCGGCAGCGAGGTGCCCAGCGCCACCGCGGTCAGGCCCACCAACTCCGCCGGCATGCCCAAATGATCCGCGAGCTGGACGCCACCCTCGACAATCATCCAGGCGCCGAGGGGCAGCGCGATCACGCCCACAAGAATGGACAGGCCCACCATGCCCCAGCGCTTTAATGCGGGTTCCTCGTCCAGGCCGAGCAACTCCGTCGCCGACGCATCGGCCTGCGCCCGCGTGGCCAGGAAGCCCATATAGGCGAGATAGGCGATGATGCCGGCGAACAGGATCACGCCTTCCATGAAGCCGATCGCGCCATCGGTTGCGGCAAAGCCGATCAGTCCCGCCGCGGCGACAAGCCCGATAATGGTGTTGCGCCGAACCCCCGCGGGTCCGGGCGCAATGGGCGAAAACAGCGCGGGCAAGCCCAGCACCAAAAACACATTGGCGATGTTAGAACCGACGATGTTGCCCAGAGCCAAGGTGGGGTGGCCCGACAATACGGCCTCCGCGCTCACCACCAGCTCGGGTGCGGACGTGCCGAAGGCGACGACGGTCAAACCCACCAGCAGCGGGCGCATGCCCGCTTTGCGCGCTAAAGATGCCGCGCCGCGCACCAGCGAGTCACCGCCAAGCACCAAAACGGCCAGGCCGGCCGTAAGCACCAGTGCAGCCGCGATCGGGGACAATTCCGCCATCACTGTCAAAGCCCCCGCAAAATAAAGCGTGTCACACTCACCCGTGACGCGACTTTGGCGCTTTGCGCCTGGGATTTTACATCGCGGCCGTTATAACCAACTCAGCCGCGGCGCCTAGCGCGCCGGCGCCGTAATCATGTTGCGCTGACGTCGCTCGCACCGGCCTTAGCGTTTCACGCGATGAGGAGAACCGCCCCGCCATGGATGAGCATGACGCCGCCCACCATGCGCATGAGGCCGCCCATGGCGTGCCGTTTTTGGCGGAAATTTTGGTGTTGCTGGCGGCGGGGCTGGCCGCCGCTGCGCTGTGCCGCCGTCTGAAAATGAGCCCCGTCATCGGCTATCTGGCGGCGGGCGTCGTGCTGGGCCCCGGCGGGGTGGGCCTGGTGCGCGATGCGGCGGACTTGCAAGCCATCGCTGAACTCGGGGTGATTTTCCTCCTCTTTTCCATCGGCTTGGAGTTGTCGCTGGAGCGGTTGCGCGCGCTGCGCACCTATATTTTCGGCCTCGGCGCGGCGCAAATGGGCGTGACCGCGACAATCATCGCGGGGTTGGCTTATGTCCTCACGGGCTCCGTCACGGCCGCCGCGCTTTTGGGGGTGGCCTTTGCGTTTTCGTCCACCGCCGTGGCGATGCAGCTGCTGACCGAGCAGCGCGATTTGACCACCAGCGTCGGGCGTGTCGCTTTTGCGGTGTTGTTGTTCCAGGATTTGGCCGTGGCGCCGGCGCTGCTGTTGGTGCAAATCCTGGCGGAAAGCGATGGCGGCGTGCGGGGGGTGGTGTTGGCCGCCGGCGAGGCGCTGTTGCGCGCCGTGCTCGCAGTGGCGGTGATTTTGGTGGTGGGCCGGTTTGTGGCGCGTCGCGTCTTCCGCGTCATCGCCCGCGAACGCAGTGCGGACTTGTTCATGGGGCTGGTGGTGTTGGCGGCGCTCTCCACCGCTTGGGCCACACAGGAGGCGGGGCTGTCGGCGGTGTTGGGCGCGTTTTTGGCCGGGGTGCTGTTGGCCGAGACGGAGTTCCGCGCGCAAATCGAAACCGATGTGGAGCCGTTCAAGGGGCTGCTGCTGGGGCTGTTCTTCATCAGCGTCGGCATGAGCATTGATCCGGCGTTGATCGTGCGCGATCCGCTGGTGCTGTTGGCGGCTGTCATTGGGCTGGCCGCGTTGAAGTCCGCCATCATCATTATGCTGGCGTGGGCCTTCAAACGCCCAACGGGCGAGGCGGTGCGCATCGGGCTGTTGCTGTCCCAGGCCGGTGAGTTCGGCTTTGTGTTGGTCGGCGCGGCGCTGGTGGCCGGCCTCGTGCCGGGCGAGGCGGCGCAGTTTGCATCCCTGGTTATTGGCGGCTCGATGCTGGCCTCACCACTGTTCGACATGCTGGGGCGCGCCATCGCCAGCCACATGGGGCAACCGAAAACGCAGGGCTCCTTCGCGGTGGAGACGGCCGCTGGCCACGTTATTCTCACCGGCTATGGGCGTGTCGGCCGTCTGGTGGGGCAAGCCTTGGAGGCTTCCGGCTCGGAGTGGGTCGGCGTGGAGCGCGACGCCAGCCTTGTGCAAGCGGCGATGCAGGAGGGCGCGCCGATCTTATTTGGCGATGCAGCGCGCGTGGAGTTGCTCGAGCGGGCGGGCCTGCAAAACGCATCAGCGCTGGTCATCACGCTGGACGATCCCATCGCTGTGGAGCGCACGCTGCAAGCGGTGCGTTCGCGTCGGCCGGAGCTGCCCATCATTGTGCGCGCGCGCGACGCTTCGGCCGGTCCGCATTTGCAGGCGGCCGGCGCCCATTCGGTGATTTTCGAAAGCTTGGAGCCGGCGCTGCAAATGGCGACCGAAGCGCTGACCATCATCGGCGCGTCGACCAAGGACGTCGCATCGGTCACGGAGGCGTTGCGGTCCCATGTCGATCCCGGGCGGGTCGAACGATCAGGGGCGGGCGATGAGCCAGACGCGTCGCCGTCAGCCGACAAGCCTGATGCGGTGAAGCGGTCCGCCTAAACGTCTAGTCGATCCGGCGGGAGTCGATCAGGTTGAAAACCACGGCCGCAACGACGACGGATCCCAAAGCCAGCAATGCGAACATGACGCCCTCCGGTTTCATCTCATTGCCTCCGCGCTAGCGCTTGTCTATCACCCGCACGAAGTGCAGGCCCAGCGCCGCGGGGAGGCTGTGCATGTCTGGGGTGTCTATACGCGACCGAGTGTTTCAGATCTACTGGCGTTGGGCGCGAGGGATGACGCTGGGCGTGCGTGTGGTGGCCGAGGATGAACATGGTCGCATCGCCCTGGTGCGCCATGGCTATATGCCGGGTTGGCATCTGCCCGGCGGCGGCGTGGAGCATGGGGAAACCGCCGAAGACGCCGCCCTGAGGGAGTTCGCAGAGGAGACAGGCGGGGCGCCCGCCGGCCCGCTTCAGCTGGTCAGCGTGCACGCCAATCATGCCCGTTTTCCCAATGATCACGTGCTGCTCTACCGTTTGCCGGCGCGCGCGCGAACGCCGCGCCCGCCGGATTGGGAGATCGCGGAAGTGCGTTGGCTGAAGCCGGATGAGGCGCCGCATGACACAGCCGCCAGCACGCGCCGACGCCTGGCGGAGGTGTTCGCCGGCGCCCCCGCCCGCGCCGATTGGTGAGGATGCTGTCGCACAAAGCGCGACCACAGGCCGCACTCTGAGCGCAACGCTGAGCACGAACAGAAGGAGACTGCGATGGCCTTGTTGCACACGCCCGCGGGCGCCCTGGGCGCGCCGGCCCCGGATTTCACGCTGCATGACCCGCAAGGTGCGCCCGTCAGCCTGAGCGATGCGCGCGGGCCGCACGGCCTGGTGGCGGCCTTTATCTGCAATCACTGCCCCTATGTGCAGGCGGTGATTGATCGCTTTGTGGCGGACGCCGCCGCGTTGCAGGACGCGGGGATCGGCGTCGTCGCCGTTATGCCCAATGATTATAAGGCTTATCCTGAGGATGCGCCCGGGCCGATGGCGGTCTTTGCGACACGCCACGCCTTCCGCTTCCCCTATCTGGTCGACGAAACGCAGGACGTCGCGCGGGCCTATGGAGCCGTCTGCACACCGGATTTCTTCGGTTATGACGCCGATTTGCAGCTGGTGTACCGCGGACGCCTGGACGCGGCGGGCCCGCACGCCGCCACGCCGGACACCCCGCGGGAGCTGCTTCAGGCCATGCGCGCCGTCGCCGCCGGGCAAAACGCGCCGGCGGTGCAGCACCCCTCCATGGGCTGCTCCATCAAATGGCGTCAGGGCGTCTAAGGAGCTGGGCGGCGGCGCCCCCGCCGCTGTCTGTCACCGGTCAGCCAGGTTTTTTCTTGGGGGCGAACGGCATCAGCAGCAACCGCACCACAAACGCACCGATAAAGGCCACGATCAGCAAATCGAGCCACACGGACGTTTCGCAATCCAAGTCTTGACCCAGATTGAGCCACAGCGTCGCATTGAGGTTCAACGGCCCCTTGAACAGATAGCCCACGACAAACGCGCCGATCACGCCCACTAAAAAATCGCCGAACAGGCCCATGAATCGCGGACCTGGCACGGCTTGCGATACAAAGCCGGCGCTGAGCGTGATGGCGATCCATATCGCCAGGTGGTCCACGCCCAGCAGGGCGTACTCAAAGACCGAAGACGTGAGATGGCCGTCGCCGCAATCCTGCATCGCACCGCTCCCGCCGGGATTCCGTTGAGGGCGCGTCAGCGCCGTCAACCTTAATGGCAGGCGCAAGGCAGCAAAATCCACGCCAGTGCGGTTCACCGTTGGCGCAGCAAGGCGCGGGACGCCGCAGCGCCCGCCCCAAGGCTCACGCCATGGACGCGGGCGCCGCGGCGAAAACGCTCTAGTTGCGCATGCTTTTGGGCACCACCAGCCGCAAGATCGTCAGCACCAACAAGGAGCCGATGAAGCCCGATACGACCGCGCTGACTTCGCCACGGATGTCACGCGGAATGCCGTCAATGTAGCGCACCAGATTCAAATCCGGGAAGTTAGACACCGCCCAGCCGGCGAGAAGCCCGCCCAGAATGCCGCCCATCATCGAGCCGAGCAGGCCGAAGGGGCGCGGCTTGGGCAACACGGAGCCGGCGAAAATGCCGATCACCACCCAAATGGTCAGTTGGGTGAAGCGGATGCCGAAGATCTCACCTTTGAGATACGCGTTCACATAGCCAAGAATTTGGTCTTCCATCGATATCCCCGTCTCAGGTGCGGCGCGCCCCCGCGCCGCGCCGCATGATGTGTGCCGAATGTGGCGGGCCCGGTCGGCGGACCCGAAACTGTGTGCCAGGCTGTCAGCCTTGCGGGCGCTGTCATACACCGCCTTCGGGTCCGATGCACGTCCCCCGGGCCTGCGCCCTCTGGCGTCGTGCGTCAGGCGTGACGCGCCGTGCGCGAACCTCTAGGCGCTTTCGCTTAACGCCGCCCGGCCGATGTCGTTGTAGCCGCGCACGATCATCGCATCTTCAGTGAGCCGGAACTCATACTGGGCGCCGTCGACCATGGGGGCGAAGGCGCCGCTGCCGAACTTCACATCGCGAATAATTTGCTCCGACAAGCCCAAGGGCAGCTCCGTCAGATCAATGTCGCCAATGTCGCTGTAGAGGTTAAAGGCGTTCTGCTCTTCGCGCGGATCCAGATCCGCATCGTCATACCGGCCCGAAATCTGATCCAAACGGTACAGCGTGTCGGCGCCGGCGATCACGGCCTGGGGCTTCAGCTTCACCACCCGCGCTTCCAGCCGGACCGAATCACCGCGCAGCGAATACACGCGCTCCTGCTCCACCGTCGCTTCATCGCCTTCGGCTGCGATCAAAAGCGAGGCCTCGAAGGCCTGCGGCCCCGTTTGCGCCAGGGTGACCACGGCCACGGGTTTTTCGACGGTCAGGCGGTCATAGGTGCGCAAGTTAACGCCGAACAGGCCCGCCACCGCCGCAATGGCCGCCAAAAAACCGCCGCCCAAGGTGCGCCCGCCGCCCGATGCGACCTTGCCGCGCGCGCCGCGCCCCAGGCCGCTCAGCATCAGCCACACGCCGCCAATTCCCAACGCCGCAATCGCCGCGACCACACCTGCAACCATGACGCGTCTCCCCTGTCGTCTTGGGCGTTGTACGCGTTCAAGGTGCGAATGTTAACGCTCAATCGTTGTTGAACCGCTGTGCGCCGAACCCACGCGTCAAAAGGAGCGCCACACAGGGCTGCGGTAAAAAAAAAGCGGGCGATGGTCGCCCGCTTCTAAAACACAACCGCCCGAGGGCGGCGTCCTTATATGCAAGTTTAGTCCACCGCGGCGAGGTTGACCGCTTTGGGGCCTTTGCCGCGACGGTCAGGCTCGGTGTCGAATGACACGCGCTGTCCGTCATTCAGCCCGGCCATGCCCGAGTTTTGAACGGCGGAGATGTGCACGAACACGTCATTGCCGCCATCATCAGGCGTGATGAAGCCGAAGCCTTTGGTGGTGTTGAAAAATTTGACCGTACCTGTGGCCATGAGTGTAGTCCTTCCCGGTATCGAAGCGCGAGGCTGTCCGCCGCCGCGCGGGCATGCTCAGGTCGTCAGTCTCGCGGCGGGAAGGTCTGCTGCGCCCTGATGGGAGGCGCGAGTGTCGCGTTCCCGGGCTGATCGTCCGCCCGAACAGAGTTACCTTTGGCCCTTCATGCACGCTGATGCAAGGGGGCACGACCACGACCGCCTGGCGCGCCAAGTCCCAAAGGCCCGTCAGGACGCCGTCGCGTCGGCTTGGCCCGTGGCGCTCAGCGCGTCATCGGCGAGCGTGAGCTCCAACTCCTGGAGCCGCTTCACTTCATCGCGCAGGCGCGCGGCTTCTTCGAACTCCAGATCCGCGGCCGCTTCGCGCATGCGTGCTTGCAGATCGGCGATGGCCGCTTGCAAATTGTGGCCGGCCTCCGCGCTGGAGCCATCCTCCAGCGCATAGCCGGCCTGCGCGTCATCGGAGACGCCGCGCGCTGGCTGTGCAGCCTGCGGCGCCGTCGCATCGCCGCCGCTGGCGCGTCCATCGGGCCGTCGGCGGCGGCGATTGCGGCGATTGTCGCGGCCTTTGGGCCCCACGCCTTCCACCAAGCCGTCTTTGCCCACCGTCACGCGGTCGCCATCGGAGACCGATTGGATGATGTCGGCGATTTGCGACTGCACGCTTTGCGGCGTCACGCCATGTTCGGTGTTGAACGCCACTTGCTTGTCGCGCCGGCGTTGGGTTTCGGCCATGGCGCGCGACATGGAGCCGGTGACGCTGTCGGCGTACAAGATCACATGGCTGTCGACATTGCGCGCCGCGCGGCCAATGGTCTGCACCAAGGACGTCTCAGAGCGCAGAAAGCCCTCCTTATCGGCGTCCAAAATCCCCACAAACGCGCATTCGGGAATATCCAGCCCTTCGCGCAAGAGATTGATGCCGACGAGCACATCAAAAGCGCCCATGCGCAAATCGCGGATAATCTCGATACGCTCCACCGTGTCGATATCCGAGTGCATGTAGCGAACTTTGACACCTTGCTCATGCATATACTCGGTAAGATCTTCCGACATTTTCTTCGTTAGCGTGGTCACTAAGCTGCGATAGCCGCGCGCCGCCACCTCTTTGACTTCTGCGATCACGTCATCCACTTGCGAGAAGCCGTCCTTCGACACAGGGCGCACTTCCACCGGCGGATCGATCAAGCCCGTCGGGCGGATCACCTGCTCCACAAATACGCCGCCCGTGCGATCCAGCTCCCATGGCCCGGGTGTGGCGGAGACATTGATGGTTTGGGGCCGCATCGCGTCCCATTCTTCAAATTTCAGCGGCCGATTATCCATGCAGGAGGGCAGGCGAAAGCCATGCTCGGCCAAGGTGCGTTTGCGGTTGAAGTCACCGCGATACATGGCGCCCACTTGCGGAACGGTCGCGTGGCTTTCATCGACAAACAGGATGGCGTTGTCGGGAATGTACTCGAACAAGGTCGGCGGCGGCTCGCCCGGCTTGCGGCCGGTCAGCCAGCGCGAATAGTTCTCGATCCCCGCGCACGAGCCGGTCGCCTCCATCATCTCGAGGTCGAATTGGGTGCGCTGCTCGAGCCGCTGCGCCTCCAGGAGCCGGCCGGCGGCCGTCAGCTCCGTCAGGCGGTGCCGCAGCTCCTCCTTGATCGACCGGATCGCCTGCTGCAGCGTCGGCCGCGGCGTCACGTAGTGGGAGTTCGCGTAGACCTTCACGAACTCCATCTCCTCGGTCTTC